>CALIKX010000062.1 GCA_938017905.1 uncultured Thermoleophilia bacterium
CGCCGTCGGCCTGCACCACGCGCTCGCCGCCCACGGCCTGCCGCAGCACCGGCGGGATCTTCACGGCACTCATGCAGGCGCCCCCGCGGCCTCGTGGTCCTGGCTTCCCACGCCGGCGCACCAGGCCTCGTAGTCGCGCAGCTGCAGGTCGGCGTTCGGTCCGCACGACGAGCAGTCCGGGTCGCGCCGCACCTTCAGCTCGGTGAAGGTCATGCCCAGCGCGTCGTAGATCAGCAGGCGTCCCGCGAGCGTGTCGCCGATGCCCAGCAGCGCCTTGATGGCCTCGGTGGCCTGCACGTTGCCCATCACGCCGCACAGCACGCCGAGCACGCCGGCCTCGCCACACGATGGCGCGAGGTCGGGCGGCGGGGGCTCGGGGAACAGGCACCGGTAGCAGGGGCCGTCGTACGGCATGAACACCGACGCGTGGCCCTCGAACCGGAGGATGCTGGCGTGCACCAGCGGGGTGCGGGTCATCAGCGCGGCATCGGCCAACAGGTAGCGCGTGGGGAAGTTGTCGGCGCCGTCCACCACCACGTCGTACTCCGACAGGAGGTCGAGCACGTTGTCGCGGTTCACGCGGAACGGGTGCACGTTCACCTGCACCTCGGGATTGAGCGCGCGGATGGCCTCCTTGGCGCTCTCGCCCTTGTTCACGCCCACGCGGTCGGTGGTGTGGATGATCTGGCGCTGCAGGTTGCTCTCGTCCACCACGTCGTCGTCCACCAGCCCGATGGTGCCCACCCCGGCGGCGGCCAGGTAGTAGGCGGCCGGTGAGCCCAGGCCGCCCGCGCCGATCAACAGCACCTTGCTGTCGAGCAGCTTCAGCTGGCCCTCCTCGCCCACCTCGGGGATGAGCACGTGCCGGGAGTACCGGGACCGCTGCGCGGGGGTGAGGATGCGCGGCACCTCGACCGGGTGGTTGTTCTGCTTCCACCGCGCGAAGCCGCCCGCCAGGTTCGATACGTTCGAGTACCCCATGTCGCGCAGCGTCACCGCCGCGAGCAGCGATCGCTGGCCGCTGGCGCACGAGATGAGCAGTTCGTGGTCGAGGTCGTGCGCCACGCCCGCCACGCGGCTCTCGAGGAACCCCCGCGGGATATGCACGGCGCCGGGCAGGTGGCCCTGGTCCCACTCGCCGGTCTCGCGGACGTCGATGATGAGCGGGCCGGCGCCCATGGCAACGCGCGGGGCGACCTCGGACGGCTCAACCTCGGGGATGACCTCGCGCGCCGCGGCGAGGAGGTCCTGGTAGCTCGGGGACATCGGGTGATCTGCCTCGTTACTCGTTTCCCGGGAAATCCAATGGCAATACTAGCAATTAGATGCGCCGCGCCGCGCGGGCGTAACCTCGGGAACCAGCGGGCGCCGACCATAGCGGCCGCCCGGGGCAGCGGAGGGCCGAACGGCATGGGCGCATCCATCCCCAAGAGCAGCTTCGTCAACCCCGATGCCCGGGTGCGGTGCCCCACGCCCGACTGCTGGGGCGACCTGCTGCTGTTCCCCACCGGCGACACCGACCGCGACGGCATACCCGCGTTCTCGAACGCCACGCTGTGCCCCCTCTGCATGACCGGCTTCGACATCGACCCGGACATCACCGACCGCGACCTGTACCTGCGCGTGTCGTGGATGCGCGCGAACCCCGGGCAGTCGCTGCCCGACGACCTCACGACGCCGGACGCGGACGCGTGAGCAGCGGGCCCGACCTGTTCGGCGACGCCGTGGAGAGCGCGCTGCAGGACGCGCGCCCCCTGGCCGCCCGCATGCGGCCCCGCTCCCTCGATGAAGTGGCGGGCCATGCGGAGCACCTCGGGCCCGAGGGCTTCCTGCGCTGCGCCATCGCGGCCGACGAGGTGCCGTCGATCATCCTGTACGGCCCGCCCGGCACCGGGAAGACCACGCTGGCCCGGGTGGTGGCCACGGGCACGCGGGCGGAGTTCGAGGAGCTCTCGGCGGTGTCGGCGGGCCTGGCGGACGTGCGCGCGGTGCTGCAGCGGGCGCGGGACCGGCTCGCCGCGGGCACGCGCACCGTGCTGTTCATCGACGAGATCCACCGGTTCACCAAGGCGCAGCAGGACGCCCTGCTGCCCGCCGTGGAGGACGGGCTGGTGGTGCTGGTGGGCGCCACCACCGAGAACCCGTACTACGAGGTGAACGCGGCCCTGGTGTCGCGCATGCGGGTGCTGCAACTGGAAGGCCTCGACGCGGATGAGGTGGGGGCGCTGGTGGACCGGGCCCTCGCCGACGAGCGGGGACTGGCCGGGAGCGTTGCCATGGCGCCCGAGGCCCGGGCGGCCATCGTGCGCATGGCGGGCGGCGACGCGCGCTACGCCCTGAACCTGCTGGAGGCCGCCGCCGGGCTGGCCGGAGATGGTCCCGTGACGCCGCAGGTGGTGGAGCGCGCGGGCGGCGGGCGGGCGGTGGTGTACGACCGCAACGGCGACCAGCACTACAACGTGGCCTCGGCCTTCATCAAGTCGCTGCGCGGCAGCGACCCCGATGCCGCCCTGTACTGGCTGGCCGTGATGCTGCAGGGCGGCGAGGACCCGAAGTTCATCGCGCGGCGGATGATCGTGGCGGCCAGCGAGGACATCGGCAACGCCGACCCGCGGGCGCTGGAGGTAGCCGTGGCCGCCGCCCGCGCGCTGGAGTTCGTGGGGCTTCCCGAGGCACGCATCAACCTGGCGCAGGCCGCCACCTACCTCGCGCTCGCGCCGAAGAGCGACGCCGCGTACCGGGGCATCGACGCCGCCATCGCCCGCGTGCGCGACGAGGGCGCACGCGTTCCCCCGCTCGCCCTGCGCGATGCCAGCCCGGCCAACCGCGAGAACCTCGGTCACGGCTCCGGCTACGTGAATCCGCACGGGGCACCGGGCCGCGTGACGGGTGATTCGTGCATGCCGGACGGCCTGGAGGACGTGCGGTTCTACGCGCCCACCGGGACCGGCGCCGAGGGCGAGTTGGCCGCCCGGCTCGCGGCGCTGCGCGCCCGGGCCCGCGGCGCCGCGGGGTCTGGCACGATGCCGCCGTCAGCGGAGCCGGGGGACGACGGGTGAGCATCGAGGTACAGGTGGGTCCGATGTCGGCGGGGGAGTTCCGCCGGCTGTTCCGGTACGCCGAGGCCGAGTCGTCGGGTGACCGCGCGCAGGGCAAGGCTGAGGATCCGCTCCGCACCGTGGCCGAGGTCATCGTGCGCCACGGCGGCGCGGCGGTGGGCGAGGAGGTCTTCCGCGTGACCCTGCCGGGGGACGCCGATGAGGAGGTGTTCGCCCTCCGGGCGTCGCTGATCCGCGAGGGCATCGCCCACCGCATGGAGCAGCAACTGGACGATGGCCTCACCGAGGAAGTCTCGTGGCACACGCACGGCGACCACGACCACGAGCGCGCCGTGGTGCGCACCGCGCGCGGAGACGTGGCGCTCGTGGCCGCGGCGTGGGCGGAGATGGCGGTGACCTGCCCCGACATGGATATCCGCGACCGGCTGAACGACTACTTCTTCGTGGACACCACCGGGCACCACATGACGGAGATCCCGCTGGACGTGGACGACGACATCCCCGACGCCGATCGCGAGGTGGGCGGCGTGCCCATCATGCTGGCTGACGAATGGGCGCTGGTGGCCCGGTACCACGGCGACCTGGAGTTGCGCGACCGGCTGAACGACCTCTACGCCGGGCGACGCGAGCTGGGCGTGCCCGCCGGGCCCGACGACCTGGGCTAGCCGGGTGGCGCAGGGCGACCTCAGCGCGGACGAACGCGCACGCGTCGCGCCATACGTGACCGACGCCGACGGGCCGGTGTTCGCGCTGCTCAACCTGCCCGAGGCCGTGAAGGGCGCGCTGTTCGCCCGGTATTCGCGAAGCCCCGACTCGGTGCGGCGCATCCTGCTGGAGGAGTTCCTGCCGGATGGCGACGCGGGGACCGTGCCCGCGCCCGAGGTGGGCTCCGACCGCGCACGGCAGTTCTTCCAGCGCGTGCTGGCCGAGTACGGCGACGACTCGGTGGCGCAGTTGGGTGGTGCGCACGTGGCGATCGAGGGCGTGAGCAACGTGCTGACCAAGGTGATCGAGTGGGGCCGGCTGGCCTCGTATCTTGAGCAGTCCACCCGCTACGTGCCGTACACGGATCAGGTGGACGGGCGCTGGAAGTACGTGCGGCCACCCGGCATCACCGCCCGCCCGGCGCTGCTGGCCCGCTACGAGTCGGTGCTGGACGATGCATTCGCCACGTACGCGCGGTTGTTCGAGGCCGTACTGGACCACCTGGTGGCGCAGTCGGGTGACGACGACACCGCCGTGCGACGTGCGCTGCGTGCGCGGGCACTGGACGCCGTGCGCGGCCTGCTGCCCGCGGCCACCACCGCGAACCTGGGCGTGTACGCGAGCGGCCAGGCGTGGGAATCGCTGATCATCCGCCTGCGCGCCCACCCGCTGGCCGAGGCGCGCGCCGTGGGCGATCAGGTGCTGGCCGCGCTGCGGCAGGTGATCCCCGACTTCCTCACGCGCGTGGACCGGCCCGACCGCGGCGAGCGCATGGGGGCCTACCGCCTGGCCACGGATGACCGGGCCGCCGTGCTCTGGGAGGAGATCGGCGGCACGGCCGCACCAGATGCCCCCGCCACCGGCACCGCCGACGTGCGCCTCCTGGCGCATGATGCGGATGGCGAGCGACGGGTGCTGGCCCATGCCCTCTGGCCGGCATCCGGGTGGGCGCTGGATGACGTGCGGGCACGCGTGGACGTCATGTCCGACGACGACGTGCGCGCCGCACTGGCCCGCTGGGCCGATGGTCGCGCCGACCGGCGCGAGCGGCCGGGGCGCGCGCTCGAGGCCACCCAGTACCTGTTCGAGGTGACGTGCGACTACGGCGCCTACCGCGATCTGCAGCGCCACCGGATCCTCACGCTCGAGGCGCAGCCGCTGGGCGCGGACCTCGGATTCGAGCCGTCACCGGACGTCGCCGCCGCAGGACTGGCAGATGAGTTCGCGCGCGTGCAGCGGCAGTCCGCCGACCTGTGGCGCGAGGTGCGGGACGAGGTGCCCGAGGAGGCCCCCTACGCCGTCACCATGGCCCACCGCCTGAGGTTCGCCCTGCGGATGAACGCCCGCGAGGCCATGCACCTGATCGAACTGCGCAGTCAGCCCCAGGGACACGCCGCCTACCGGCGGGTGGCGCGGGACATGCTGCGGGCCATCCACGATGACGCCGGCCACCCGGGCGTCGCTGACCTCATGGGGTTCGCCGATGTGTCCGGCGACGCCGACCGCCTGGCGCAGGAGCGGCGCTCGGAGGCCCGCCGGGCCGCTGATACCGTGGATTCCTGATGGCTTCCGCACCACCGCGCCTGCGCCTCGGCGGCATGGCGCTCGCCAACGGACTGCTGGTCCACGGCCCCCGGCGCTGGGCGGCCGCCGTGGTGGACGACCACGGCGAGGTCGTGGTGGCATCGGGCCCCCGCCCCACGCTCGCGGTGGGGCCGCTGGCCCGGGTGCCGCTGGTGCGGGGGGCCGTGCGCATGGCCGAGATGATGCTGGTGGTGCCCGCTGCCCGGCGGGGCGTGCCGCAGGCGCGCCTGGCGTTCGAGGACGGCCCCATCGCGCCGCTGATGGCGGGGTCGATGGCGGCCACGGCGGCCTCGCGACGCATGCTGCCATCGGGCCTGGCCCAGGAGGCCGCCGCCGCGGTGCTGGCCCTCGCCCCCGCACTCATCGCCCTGCGGTCATCCGATGCCGCCGCATGGCACGCGGTGGAGCACAAGAGCATCGCCGCCTACGAACGGGCAGGCGAGGACGGCCTGGCCGACAACGCGCTCGACCCGAAGGAGCACGACCGGTGCGGCAGCAACCTGGTGCTGCCCCTGGTGGTGGCCACCGCGGCCGGCAACCTGCTGGTGCGGCGCCTGCCGTCGCGCCGGGCACGGCTGGCCGGGCGCGTGGCTGCGATGGCCGCGGGGGTCGGGGCCGCCGTCGAGGCCTTCTCCTTCGCCGAGCGCCATCCGCGGAGCGCGGTGGGCAGGGCCGTGCATGCCGCCGGGCACGCCATCCAGGCCGGGTTCGTCACCCGCGAGCCCAGCGCCGCGCAACTGGGCGTGGGCCGCGCGGCCATGCACGAGGTGCTGCGCGCCGAGCGCGCCGCCGGAGCACCCGCATGAACCTGCGCGCCGTCATCGCCGGGCTCGCCGTCGCCGCCACGCTCGCGCCCGCAGCGCAGGCCCACATCTCGGTGTCGCCGGAGAGCGTCGTGCTGCGCGAGTCGACCGAGTTCACCATCACGGTCCCCGCCGAGGGGGGACTCACCACCAACCGGGTGCAGGTGCTGTTCCCCTCGCAGGTGAGCGTGTACGCCGTGGCCGACGCGCCCGGATGGACCACGCGCATCCTCCGGCGCGCCGACGGCCGCCTGCGCGGAGCCGAATGGACGGGCGGGACGATCCCGCCGGACCAGTACGCCACGTTCACGGTGCTGGGCACGCCCTTCGAGGAGGGCACCAGCGTGTGGCGCAGCGAGCAGGGCACCACCAACGGCAAGGTGAAGAAGTGGACCGGGCCGCCCGAGACCGGGGAGGAGACCGCGCCCGAAACCGGACCAGACGCGCCCGGCCCCGCATGGGCCGTCGAGGTGACGGCCGAGCCGGTGCAGGCAACCGCGGCCGGCGGTGACGGTGGCGGGGCCCTGTGGGCGGCCGTCGCGGGAATCGCGTTGGGGGCCCTGGCGCTGGTGGGCGTGGGGCTGCTGTGGTCGTCGCGCCCCGCGGACCTGCCGCCCGACGGGCCGGAGGATGAGTCCGCGCCATGAGCGCCCCCGCGGACCGTCCGCGGCTTCCCCCCGCCACGTTTCAACTGCCCGTGGAGCGGATGCGTGACGGGTACTACAGCGACGCCTACTTCACGTTCACGCGCGAGGTGCTGGAGGGGGACGGCCATCACCCCCGTGTGCTGATGCAGGTATTCCAGCGCGAGGACGCGGTGCTGGGCGGCGTGGACGAGGCCCTGGCGATCCTGGCGCTGTGCTCGGGTCGGCGCACCGGCGCCGGGTGGCAGGACGGGGCGGCCGACCTGGAGGTGCGCGCCCTGCACGACGGCGACGGTATCGCCCCCTGGGAGACGGTGCTGTCGATCGAGGGCGACTACTCGCTGTTCGCGCACCTGGAGACCCTGGTACTGGGCGTGCTGGGCCGGAGGACGCTGATCAGCCGGAACGTGCGCGCGGTGGTGGAGGCTGCGCGCGGCAAGCCCATCCTGTACTTCCCCGCCCGCTTCGACCACTGGCAGGTGCAGACCGGCGACGGCTGGGCCGCCCACGTGGCCGGGGCGATCGGCGTGAGCACCGATGCCCAGGCGTCGTGGTGGGGCGGGCGCGGCATGGGCACGGTGCCGCACGGGCTGATCGCCGCCTACGGGGGCGACACCGTGACCGCCGCCCGGAAGTTCGCCGGCAGGTTCGCCCGCGACCTGAACGTGATCGTGCTGGTGGACTATGAGAACGACTCCGTGCGCACCGCGCTGGAGGTTGCCGACGCGCTGGGCGCCGACCTGTGGGGGGTGCGCCTGGATACCTCGAGCACCATGGTGGACCGCAGCCTGTGGCAGGAGATGGGCACCTTCACGCCCACGGGCGTGGTGCCGGAACTGGTGCGCAAGGTGCGCGAGGCGCTGGACCACGCCGGGCACGGACGCGTGCGCATCGTCGCGTCCGGCGGCTTCGACGCCGCCAAGATCGACGCGTTCGAGCGGGCGGGAGTGCCCGTGGACGCCTACGGGGTGGGGTCGAGCCTGCTGCTGGGGGCCAACGACTTCACCGGCGACATCGTGCGCGTGGACGGCAGGCCGTGCGCAAAGGTGGGCCGCGCGGAGAGCCCCAACCCCCGCATGCAGCCGGTGGACCTCGCGGCGCTCCGGGACCGGTAGGGGCTCGGATACAGTCCGCGCGATGGAACTGGGGCTCATCCACCATGTGGGGTACGTGGTCGCCGACCTCGACGACGCCATACCCGCCTACCGCGATGCCCTGGGAATGCCCGTGGGGCCGCGCGAGGTGATGCCCGAGCAGGGCGTGGAGGCAGTGCTGCTCGGGTCCGGCCCCTCCTATGTGGAACTCATCGCGCCGGTGGCAGACGACACCGGCGTGGCCCGGTTCCTAGCCAAGAAGGGCCCGGGCATGCATCATGTGGCATTCGCCGTTCCCCATCTGCCGTCCGCACTGCGCGAATTGTCGGATGAGGGCGTCGAATTGATCGACTCCGCGCCACGGCGCGGGCTGGGCGGGCACATGGTGGCGTTCCTCCATCCGCGTTCGACGGGCGGGGTGCTCACCGAACTCGTCGAAGACCATTGAGAGCAGCGCACGACACGTCGGAGGCCTGACGCGTGAAGATCCGTTACATCGAGCCGAAGCCCCGCGGGGCCACGATCTACGAGATCGCCAACCTGCCCAAGCTGGGCCTTCCCCTCCTGGCCGCGATCGCGCGCGACACGTACGACGACGTGGACCAGCACATCTACTGCGAGCTGATCCGCAACGTCGATGTGGACTGGGACGACGTGCTCACCGCCGACCTGGTGTGCATCTCGACCACCACCAACACCACACTCGAGGGCTACCGGTACGCCGACCGCTGCCGCGCGGCCGGCATCCCCGTGCTGTTCGGGGGCTCGCACGTGACCTTCATGGCGCACGAGGCCCTGGAGCACGCCGACTACGTCATCCGCCGCGAAGGCCACGTGGGCTTTGGGCAGTTCCTCGAGTGGTTCCGGGGCGATCGCGACCCTGCGGGCCTGCACGAGATCATGGGCCTGTCGTTCCTCGAGAACGGCGCGCAGGTGGACAACCCCGAGGCGCCGATGGCGTCGGGTGAAGACCTCGACAACCTGCCCTTCCCCGCGCTCGACCTGCTGGAGGGCCACGAGCGGATGGTGACCCACCCCATCATGATGAAGTGGGGCTGCCCGTACGACTGCTCGTTCTGCAGCGTCATCAAGATGTTCGGCCGCAAGCTGCGCACGCGCTCGGTGGAGAACATGATGGAGGAGCTCCGGGGCGTGAACCCCGAGCGCGTCTTCTTCTACGACGACATCTTCATCGTCGACAAGAAGCAGGCGAAGTCGCTGTTCCGGGCGATGATCGAGGAGGACATCACGCCGCAGTGGACGGCGCAGATCCGCGCGGACTCGATCTACAAGAGCAAGCAGACGCTCGAGCCCGACCACGAGCTGCTGTCGCTGATGCGCGATTCCGGCTGCTACATGGTGTACATCGGGTTCGAGAGCATCACGCAGGAGGGCCTGGACGCCTACAACAAGAAGCAGAAGGTCGAGCACATCACGACCTCGATCAAGCTGCTGCACGACTACGGCATCCGCGTGCACGGGATGTTCGTGGTGGGCGCCGACACCGACACGCCCGACACCGTGCGCGCCACCGTGGACTTCGCCATCGAGCATGGCGTGGACACGCTCCAGATGATGATGCTCACCACCCTGCCGGGCACCGCGTTCGACGCCCAGATGCGGGCGGAGGGCCGGGTGCTGACCGACGACTACTCGCTGTACGACGGGCACCACTGCATCATCCAGCCCAAGCTCATGACGCCCTACCAGCTCCAGATGGAGACCTGGAAGAACATGCTGCGCTTCTATTCGAAGAAGACGCCGTGGGAGCTGGGGCGCAAGGAGATCCGGGCGAACCTGTTCCAGTTCCTGCGCCTGCTGACTGAGTTCCGCTTCATGCGCAACCTGCCGAACGCGATCCGCCTGTGGCTGACCAACCGTCCGTCGGAGAGCTTCAAGCTGATCCGGACGACGATCTCCCGGCGCGGAATGCGCACCATCTACGAGACCCTCGGCGTGGCCATCTTCCGCGCCTACGGCCGCAAGCAGCTGCTCAAGTTCACCGACCAGCCCGAGTCGATGGTGCACCTGGACGAGATCCGCCGCCTGCCGGCCTGGACGCCGCCGTCCGAGGGCGATGAGCCGCAGGGGCAGGAGTCGCCGTCGCTCAAGGTCCTTTCGTGAGCCGACGCATCGAGTTGGGCCTCGAGGGCGGCGGCGTCCTCCTCCTCACCGTGGGGGATTCCGACGTCGCCGCCCTGCGGGGCGCCCTCGGTGGTGCCGGGTTCCACGACGTGGCGTCCGAGGAGGGCGAGCACGCGGTGGACCTGGGGAAGGTCGTGTACCTGCGCGTGCTGCCCGGCGAGGTGACCGGGCGCATCGGCTTCAGCGGGGCCTGAGCTGCAACTCGGGCTCGTCGGCCTCACCAACTCCGGCAAGACCGCCCTCTTCAACCTCGTGACGGGCGGGGAGGCGGAGGTCGCGCCGTACCCGTTCAGCACGCGCGAGCCGAACGTGGGCGTGGCCTCGGTGCCCGACCCGCGCATCGACGCCATCGCCGACGTGCAGGACATCCCCAACCGGGTCACCGCCAAGGTGGAGGTGGTGGATATCGCCGGGCTCAGCGAGGGCGCGGGCCAGGGCGAGGGCCTGGGCGGCGCTGCGCTGGGGCGCATCCGGGAACTCGAGGCCACGGTGCACGTGCTGCGCGGGTTCGTGAACTCCGAGGTGCCCCACCCGCTCGAGCGCCCGGTGGACCCGCTGGCCGATGCCCGCGACGTGGACGAGGAGCTCATCCTCGCCGATGCCGGGCAGGTGGAGCGCCGGATGGAGAAGGTGCAGAAGGGCGTGCGCGCCAGCGACCCCGAGGCGAAGGCCGAGGCCGTGGCGCTCGACGCGATCACCGCGCAGCTCTCGGCGGGCCTGCCGGTGCGCACCATGGCCGACGACGATGCGCTGGCGGTGGCACGGGCCATGGGCCTGCTCACGGCCAAGCCCGTGCTCTACCTGGTGAACACCGATGACCCGGGCGAGCCGCCCGTGGAGATCGCCGAGTACGCCACCGAGCAGGGCGCGCAGGCGCTGGCGCTGCCGGTGGGCGTGGAGCTGGAGCTGGCCGAGATGGAACCCGACGAGGCCGCCGAGTTCGCCGAGGAGATGGGGCTGGGCTCCACGCGCGGCGCCGATGCGGTGATCCAGGCGGGCTACCGGCTGCTCGACCTCATCACGTTCTTCACGGGGTCGGGCCCGCCCGAGGCCCGGGCCTGGCCCATCCCGCGGGGCACCCCGGCCGACAGGGCCGCCGGAAAGATCCACAGCGACATGGAGCGGGGCTTCATCCGCGCCGAGGTGGTGCCGTGGGACAAGCTGGTGGAGTGCGGGTCGTTCGCCAAGGCCCGTGACGTGGCCCTGGCCCGCACGGAGGGCAAGGAGTACATCGTCCAGGAGGGCGATGTGATGCAGATCCGCTTCAACGTGTAGGGGGGTTTCCCCCACTCCCGCCGGGCCTCGGCGGGACTACAGTCACCCCCTGGATGAGCCACCGCCCGTGCCTAGGCGGTAACAACCTCGGATCGGACTGCGCATGGCACGCATACGGCACCTCCTCGCCCCTATCGCCGTGCTGGTCGTCGTGCTGGCCGCCCTCGGCGGATCGGGCACCCTTCACCCCGGCGGCGCGCACGGCGTGCCACTCGCCGCGACCGACGCTGTGGGCGCGACCGTCCAGGGACAGTCCGTGAACGCGGGCGACACCATCCCGGTGCTCACCCTGATCGCCTCCGAACTCCGGATGACTGACGTGGGCGTGACGTCGGCGTCGACCGTCTGCGGATCGGGCGCATTCCGCAACGGCCAGTGCAGCCCATCGGTGCAGGCGACCGGGACCCTCACGGTGGGAAGCGACGCCACCCCGCTCGCCGTTGCCCTCGACTACCAAGGCGACGGCGACTGGACGGTCACGATCACCGCGGGCAGCGCCGGGGGCTCGTACTCCCCGCCGCTCGGGGCGCCGATCGACCTGAACCAGCTGAGCGGCACCATCACGATGGCAAACGGAGTCGCAAGCACATCCCTCTCCATTACGGGAGTGACCTACAGCGGCCTGTCGCTGTCCGGCACCGCAGACATCTCGGCGAGCGGGATCACCGCCACCGTTGCGCTGAGCAGCGTGCCCTCAGCGAGCGGGGGGCCGACGGGCGCCCTGGTCGTGACCGTGTCGAACACCGCGGCGCCGGCGCTGGCGCTGCAGGTCGGGGCTGCGGGAAGCACCATGCTCATCCCCGTGACCCTCGACTTCACCGATGCCAGTAACTGGACGGCGTCAATCCCCGAGGGCACCGACCTGCCCGCCGCCGCGTACCCGGCCACGATCTCGGGCAGCCTGGCGAAGACGAACGGCGTGATGTCGGCGACCCTCGGAGTGACAGCACAAATCGGCGAGGGCACCATCGACATGTCCGCGACCCTCGCGCCGGGGGCGATCACGGCCACTGCGACGGCCACGAACCTGACGCTCACCACGCTCACGGGCCAGGCCGCAGGCGACAGCGGCACGACCAGCAGCAGCATCGTTCTCGTCAACGGCACCGTGACGGCATCCACGCAGTCGCGCAGCGCGTCGATGTCGGGCACGTTCGACATCGGCGGGTCCACCCTCACGGCGTCCGGCAGCTACACGTCGTCGACCAACTGGAGCATCTCGATCGCCGCGAACAGCGCGACCGGAAGCGGCCAGACCGTCGGTTACCGGGGCGCGAGCCTCGACTCGCTGAGCGGCACCGTCACGATGAGGGTCGGGGGGCTCACCACGAGCCTCACGATCTCCGGGGTGGCCATCGGCGATGCCACCGTCGACATGGTGGCCACCATCTCGTACCAGGGCATCGAGGCAAGCGTGACGGTGGCCGACCTGACGGTGAGCGGGTTCGAGCTCGAGACCGCGAGCATCACGGTGTCGTCAATCAACCCGGCGGCCGCCATCACCGCATCACTGGTGACCGACGCCGGCACCTTCGACGTGGCCATGTCCGTGGCGCAGGCCGATGGCAACGGGTGCAGCGACTGGAGTTGCTACGACCTCACGATCACCGCGACCGGCGCCGATCTGGCGGCCGGAAGCGAGGACTTCTACCTGCAGTCGTTCGGGTTCACGTGGTCGTCCACCGTGCCGGCAACCGGGTGCAGCACCATCGATGTCGCCGTCAGCGGCACCGCCGTGATGGGCAATGAGTCCTACGACCTGCAGGACGCGGAGATCGGCATCGCCTGCTCGACACTGACGAAGTTCGTGTTCGACCTGCAGGTCTCGCACACGCCGGGCTTCAGCAACGATGGCGGCGGCGTGACGCAGACAGTCACCATGGAGGTCAACTGGTTCGGCGACGGCACGGATTCGCCGTACCAGCAGACGTTCGGAAGCAAGGGTCAGTTCACCGGCCCGTCCTTCGCGTACGTAGACGGCTTCTTCGGGTCGGTGGACCTCAGCTATAAGCGATCGTTCTCCGAGAAGTACGAGGACAAGACCTTCAGCAAGGACATCGAGGTGGGCATCGGCTTCAACCTGGCGGTCTTCCAGGCCACCAGCGGGGCGGCCTGGACGGTCGATGTCGGTGCAATGGGCTACTTCGAGGCCGACCGCGTGTCCGGCGACATCGACTGCGACTTCGAGGCCACCCCATCAACGGACTTCACATGCAGCGGGAAGATCCGCGTGAACCCATCATGGGCCGGCGTGTACCACCACCCCTGGAACAACCTGTGAGCCGCGTCGTGCGCATCGCCGTGGCAGCCGCGATCGGGCTGGTGGCGGTGCCCGCCGCCGCATCAGCGGCGCCGGGATCGCGCGGCGTTGGTGCGGAGCTGCCGGCCCGGGGATTCCAGGCCTGGTGCTCGGCGTCGTCGCTCTGCACGTATTCGATCGCCGACGCCCGCGGGCCATCGGCGCTGCGGAACAGGCGCATCGGGTGGGTGGGTGCCGATGAGCCGTTCACGCGCGCGCAGGTGCGCCGCGCGGGGGGGCCGGTCGCCTACTACCCCACGATGTTGTCCGGCATCGCCGTGGCGGTGAACGTGCCGGGCGTCAAGGGCCACAACATCGACCTCCGTGGCACCACCATCGCCGAGATCTTCTCGGGGGTCATCCGCAATTGGAACGACAAGCGCATTCGGCAGACCAACCTGCGCCATCACATGCCCCGGAACCTGCCGATCACGCTCTGCGTACCCGCGCGGAAGTCCGGCGAGTCATGGGACATGAGTAGCTACCTGTCAAAGGTAAGCGGTGCCTTCCGCCGGAGGGTGGGTGGAGCATCACTGGCGCCGCGGTGGAAGGCGGCGCGCGTGATCCGTGTACCACGCGTGACCGGCATGGGCGAGTGCATGACGGCCAACCGGGGTACGATCACCTTCCTGCCGGTCGCGGATGCCACCCGCGAGGGACTGGCCCATCACGTCGTTGCCGTGGGCAAGCGCGAGCGGGTCACCACCGGACGAGGTGACGCCGCAACCACCGTCGTGCGCCATGTCTTCGTGCATCCCACGGAACCTGCGGTCCAGAAGGCAGGCGCACATGCCGGGGAGCGCGCCACGTCCAGCCTGGCGGTGGACCTGCTGAACAGCGCAGCGCCGGGGGCGTACCCAATAACGACGGTGGCCTACGCGGTGACCCGACGGGATCGCCGCATGACGGCAGCGACGCGTCGCACGCTCCGGTACTTCCTGAGCGCGAAGGCCCAGGGCATGCTGACCGGCCTGGGGTACGCGCCGCTGCCCGCCAGCCTGGTGTCACGCGCCAAGGCGCAGCTGGCCGCCGCGAAGTAGGGCCCCGCCGGGTCGCGCTAGTCGTCGAGCAGGTTGACGCCCTCGAGCCGGGCCTTCACCCCCGCCTCGAGGGCATTGGCCCGCCACAGGGCGAGGGCCTCGGGCGAGGCCTGGCTGATGTGCGCTCCCGCGGGCGGGCCGTGATGCCATGCGATGGCCTGCAGCAGTGCCAGACGGCGGTCGTCGGTCAGGCCTGCGGCGTGCGCCGCCTCGTCCACCATCTGCATTCCGATGGCCAGATGGCCGAGAGCCCGACCCTCGTCGGTCTGCTCCACCGTGGCGGGGCGCACCTCCCAGTTGCGCGTGTGGCCGATGTCGTGCAGCAGCGCCGCGGTCACCAGGAGGTCCGGGTCGAGGCGCGGATGCCACGTGCTGAGGCTCTGGCACAGCATGGCCACGCCCACGGTGTGCTCCACCAGGCCGCCGAGGTAGGCATGGTGGCCCGACCGCGTGCAGGGGACCGTGCGCCAGGCATCGGCCAGCACGGCGTCGGCGGTCATGGCATCCAGGAGGGCACGCAGGCCGGGGTCGGTCACCTCATCGGCCAGCCCGAGGACGAACCCCCACATGTCCGCCGGATCGCGGTGGCTGCGGGGCAGCAGGTCCACTTGGGCATCGGCGGCCTCGGCGGGCCGGAGCGAGCGCACGCGCAGCACGCTGCGGCCACCCCGGTCGGTGACCTCCCCGGTCACGCGCACGCGGTCGCCCTCCTGGAACTGCCCGGCGAACCAGTCGGGCTCGTCGAAGATGACGGCGGGGATGGTGCCGGTGGCATCGCCCAGGGTCAGCGCCAGGTACGGCGACCCCTTGCGGCTCATGCGCCGCTCCTTGCGACGTACCGCGAACACGCCCTCTACGGGGCGCCCTGGCTCGAGGGTTGCCATGGCCCTGACCCTAACGGTCCTGCGCGGGGCAGATCATGTTGAAGTCGCAGGTGCGGCAGGCCCACCCGGGGGCGGCATCGAACCGCCCTGCCGAGATGGCATCGGCCACATCGCGCACGCGCTCCATTGCCTCCGCCCGCTCGACCCCATCGGGGTGCACGTTCCGCACCTCGCCATCCAGCACGTACTCGAGGGTGGCGCCCCGGGGCTCGATGCCCCAGGCGTCGCGGGCGCCCTCGATGTAGGTGATGAGCACAAGGCGCCCGGCCTCGGTCTCGCGCGCGGGCGCGCGACCGCTCTTGTAGTCCACGAGTTGGTGCCCGCCCTGCGGGTGCGAGTCGATCCGGTCGATGCGCCCGTGGATGACGTGCGGCCCCACGCCCAGGCTGAACGCCCGCTCCACGCCCACCGGGCGCACGCCCGACTTCCGCACGCGGTCGAGGTACCGGGGAATGTGCTCGCGCACGCGATCCAGCGCCTGCCTGCCCACCGCGGTCTCCGCCGCCCCGCGTCCCTTCATCTCGGCCGCGAAGCGGGCGATCACGCGGTCGGCGCCGTCCTCCGGGACGCCGTCGCGGAAGCATGCCTCCAGCGCGGCGTGGATGGAGTTGCCGATGGCGCGGTTGGGATCCCACCGGGGCGGCACGCGGTCGATGGCGGCGAACCGGTAGGCCAGCGGGCAGGAGAGGTAGCGGGCGACGTCGGTGGGGCTGAGTTGCAGCCCCGGCCGGGGCACTCGCGGCTCCGGGGTGGGCGGCTCGGCGGGGGCGGGTCCGGCCAGCACGTCGGCGCGCGCCAGCACCAGCGCCCGGGCGGCGTCGGCGGCCGCATCGGCCCGGGCCATCGCATCGTCACCACCTGCGGCAGCCTCCTCGGCGGCCCGGTTCACGGCGTCCTCCAGCCGTGCGCGTGCCGTGGCCAGGGCATCCAGCACGGCGCGATCGGGGGCGGCGCCCACATCGGCCCACGGCGGATCGCCCAGGGCGGAGCGCGCCTCCTCGGCGAACGGCGAGGGGTGCTGCGGAATGCCGTTGTCCCCGGCACTGAACGTGCACAGGTACAGGTGCCGGCGCGCGCGGGTCATGGCCACGTATGCGAGCCGCCGCTGCTCGGCCACATGGGCGTCCGTCCCGCGCGGGAGGGCCTCGGGCAGCAGGGCGTCGGGGATATCGGTGCGCGCCCGGTCGCGGCCGGGGAAGTTGAACCGGGTCATGCCCATCACCCACACGGCGTCGAACTCCAGTCCCTTGGACTGGTGGATGGTCATCACCTGCACGCCCAGGCGTTCCGGGGTGCCTCCCGATGCGCGGAAGCCGACCCCCGCCAGGCCGTTGAGGTGGCGTACCAACGCGGGGGCGTCCATCCCCGGGTGGGTGGCCACCACCTCGTGCGCCAGCCGCTCGAGCGATGCCAGGTCGGCCAGCCGGGCGGCGCCCTCGGCACCCCCCAGCGCCAGCGCGCGCAGCCGGATGCCCGTGCGGTCGAGCACCTCGCGCACCAGGTCGAGCGGGGCGGCCACGGCGGCGGTGCGCCCCAGATCATCCAGCAGGGTCCGCGCGTCGGCCAGGTCCCCCAGCGGACCGGTGATGTGCGTGCCCGCCGCGGAGGCCTCGCTCACCACCTGGGCCGCGGGCGCCCACGGAAGGCCCAGCGACGGGTCGGTTGCCACGCGCAGGTGGGCGATGGCATCGGTGGGGTCGGTGGCCGCGCGCATCCATCCCAGGGCCAGCCGCACCTCGCGGCGATCGAACAGGTCGGTGCCGCCGTGGACCTGATGCGGGATGCCCGCCTGCTCCAGTTCGGCCACGATCACCCGCCCCTCGGTGCGCACGGCCTTCATCAGCACGGCCATCTCCTCATAGGGAGTGCCCTGCTCGACGAGCCGCAGGATCTCCGCCGCCACCGCGCGCGCCTGGCCGGCGGGGTCCGGCGCGCGCCAGAACTCTGGCGAGGGGCCCTCGGCTGAGGGCAGCGCCGTGAGCACCTTCGACTCGCGCACGGCGATGGGCGCCACCACCGCCTGGGCGGCGTCCAGGATGGCCTGAGTGGAGCGGTGGTTCAGCTCCAGGCGGACCACCGGTGCGTCCGGGAACCGCACGCGGAAGTCGGCCATGTTCTTGGCCGATGCGCCGCGGAAGCGGTAGATGCCCTGGTCATCGTCCCCCACCACCACCAGCGAGTCGGAGCGGTGGCTCACCAGGTAGAGCAGCTCGGCCTGCGCATGATTGGTGTCCTGGAACTCATCCACCAGCAGGTGCCGCGCACGTGATCGCGCGATGTCGAGCAGGTCGGCGTGCTCGGCCAGCAGGTCCATCGCACGGGTGATCTGCCGGCCGAAGTCCTCCATGCCGAGTTCCGCGAGCCACTCGTCGTGCAGGCGGAACACGCGGGCGAACTCCACCTCGCGACGGGCGTCGGCGGCATCACGGCTGCCGCGCGCCCCATCGAGCGCGGCCTGCGCCCACGACGCGTATCGGCGGGGGTCCACCCGTTCGTCCCGACAGCGGTCGATGCGGTCGATGAAGCCGCGCACCACCTGCACGGGGTTGGTGCGCAGGTCATTGCCGCGGTCGGACAGCTCCAGGTCCACCAGGCGGTCGAGCAGCACCAGTACGCGCTCCTCGGTGCCGGCGGGCTGCAGCACCGGGGCGAGGTCGCGGTCGGTGCCGAGGGTCCGCACCAGGTCGAGCGCATACGAGTGGAAGGTGGTCACGCGCAGCGTCTCGTGGCTGCCGGGGATCATGGCCTCGGCGCGCTCGCGCAACTCCGCGGCGGCCTTGGCGCTGAAGGTGAGGGCCAGGACATCCGCCGGGTCCGCGCCCTCATTCACCAGCCACGCAAGCCGGTTGCACAGCACGCGCGTCTTACCCGCGCCCGCCCCCGCGAGCACCAGCATGGGGCCACCGCGGTGGGTGACCGCCTCAGCCTGCTGCGGTGTGAGGTCCTCGATCAAAGGACGCGTCATCCTAAGCCGCAGGACGGACGCCACTGCGATGGTTACGTGCCCGGCACCGGGGTCGGGCGGGCTCACCCGGGTTGGTAGGCTGACGTCCTGTGACCGATGACTTCCGCGGGGCCCGCGTCCGCCCCTTCCGCGCACTCGTCTTCGACCCATCGGTGGCCGGGGACATGCAGACACTCGTGGCGCCTCCATACGACGTGATCGGCCCGGAGTACCGGGACGAGCTGGCGTCGCGCAACCCGTGGAACGTGGTGGGCATCGACCTGCCGTCGATCCCCTACGACACCGTGGCCGCCACCATCGCCGACTGGACCGCCCGGGGGGTGCTGCGACGGCACGACGAGCCGGTGATGATCGCCTGGACCCAGGAGTTCGACCTCCCGGACGGCAGCCACCGCACCCGCAGCACGCTGGTTGCCGTGGTGGGCGCCGAGCCGTACGAGGCCCGGGTGGTGCGCCCCCACGAGCGCACCCACGCGGGGCCCAAGGAGGAGCGCCTGCGGCTGATGAACGCCACGAAGGTGCAGCTGTCGCCGGTCTTCGGCCTGTACCCCGACCCCGCTGGCGAGGCGTGGGCGGCCGCAGCGGTGGACGGCGAGCCGGATGCGGTGATCACTGACGACGACGGCACCGTGCACCGCCTGTGGACCATCGCCGATCCCGAGCGCCTCACCGCGATCGAGCAGGCCCTTGCCGGGCGGTGGATCCTGATCGCCGACGGACACCACCGGTACGAGACCGCGCTGGCCTACCGTGACGAGCGTCGCGCGGAGGAGGGCGACGGGGACGATGAGCGCCCGTACGACTTCGTGCTGATGGGCCTGACGTCGCTGGACGACGACGGCCTGGTGGTGCTTCCCACGCACCGGGTGCTGGCGGAATGGCCGGCGGGGGCCGAGGAGCACCTTGATACCGCGCCGGTCGATGACACCGTCGAGGCGCTGGAGGCCGCATTGGCCGCCGCACCGGCCGACCTGGTGGCCGCCGGCCTGGTGCTGCCCGACCGCGCCATGCTGCTCACCACTCCACGCGCCGGGACGACCGCCGCGGAGCAACTGGACCTGGCCGTGCTGGAGCGCGACCTGCTCGTGCCCGCGCTGGGCGGCGATCAGGCACACCTGGCGCACGAGGGACTGCTCACGTACACCAAGGATGCGCGTGACGCGTGGGACACGGTGCGCTCCGGTCGCGCGGCAGCCGCGCTGATCGTGCGCCACATCCCCAGCGACCAAGTGGCCGCGGTGGCCGAGGAGGGCGGCGTGATGCCCCAGAAGTCCACCTACTTCTTCCCCAAGCTGCTCTCGGGCGTTGCGTTCCAGCCGCTGGCCGAGTGACCCAGACGACGCCGCCTGGGTGGAGGTGCTCACCCGGGCCGCCGACCGGGCAGCTGAGGCCGTCGCCGCGATCCCCCCTGGGGACCGCGGCATGGAGGTGGGCCGCGGCGAGGGCGGCGACACCACGCTGGTGATCGACCGCGACGCCGAGGCCGCCATCATCGAGGTTCTGGAGCAGGCGCACGCCCAGGGCCTGCGCTTCGACCTGATCTCCGAGGAGGTTGGCCACCGGGGCTTCGACGGGGACGGGACCCTGGTGATCGTGGACCCGATCGACGGCAGCCGCAACGCCCGCCGCGGCCTGCCCGAGGTGGCCGTGTCGCTGGCGGTCACCGACGGCCCGCGCCTGTCCGATGCGCGGGTGGGCGTGCTGCGCCACCTGGGCACCGGTGAGACCGTGGTGGCAGTGCGCGGCGAGGGCGTGCGGGTGGACGGCGCGCCCATGCCCGGGCGCCCGTATCGGGGCCTATGGCTCACGGTGGTGGAGGGCGCATCGCCGCGACGCCTTGCCGCGGCGATGCAGCACCTGTCCCACACCAGCCGCATCCGCAGCCTCGGGTCATTGGCACTGTCCATCCAGCACGTGGCGCTGGGGCGCCTGGACGGCCTCGCGGTGCTCCGCCCCGGACGCGTGGTGGACATCGCCGCCGCGATGCTCATCGCGCGCGAGGCCGGGGTGATCGTGACCGACGAGCACGGCGCACCCCTCGACGCCGAGGCCGACATGGACTGGCGCGGCGCGATGGCCGTGGCGCGCGTGCCGGACGACGTGGCACCGCTGACCGCCGCGGTCCGCGCCGCGCTGGACGCCGGGAAGCGGGGCACCTGATGCTGCTGCAGGTGGCGACGTGGCTGCTGGTGGCGGCGGTGGTGCTGGTGGTGATCCGCCTGTTCGTCCGCACCGCGGCCACGCTGGGGAAGGTGCTCGTGATCGCGGCGATCGTGCTGCTGGTGGTGGCGGTGGTACTCGGGATGATCGGTCCGCTCACGGCCTAGCATCGGGCCCGTGCCCCGCGAGTACCACGACCCCACCACCGAGGCCGACGTGGCCGAGGTGTATGCCCAGCAGGCACGGCTCACGCGCAAGGTGGCGCGCGGCATGCTGGTGTTCGCCCTGGTGTGGTTCCCCGCGCTGCTCATCGTGCCGTACGTGTTCAAGATGGGCGCGGTGCCATCTCTGGCGTTCGCCACCGTCGCCGCCATCGCGAGCATGGTGATCATCGAGCACTTCTGGATGAAGCCCCGTGCAGCGGAACGCAACCGCCACGGCGACCGGCCTCCCCCGCCCCGTGAATACCAATCGCCGGTCGGCCGGTTGCTGCGGGACGTACGGGACCAGGTTCAGAAGTAGCTGCGATACGCTCTCAGCGTGCAGATGTCCGCTGACAGCGAACGTAGTATCGGATCCCTCCTCGGCGAGGCGCTTCGCGCCCGTCGGGACGAGTCCGGACTCTCGCTGCGCGCGGCCGCCGAGCGGGCCGACATGAGCCCTGCGCACCTCTCGGAGGTCGAGCGGGGGATCAAGGAGCCGTCCCTCGGTGCGCTCGCCCGCATCGCGGATGCCATCGGCGTGGGACCGGGCGAGGTCTTCCTCGACCTGGCCATCGCGCTGGGCGCGGCGCCGCCACGGCCCGCGCGCCGCCCACTGGGCTTCGCCCCGGATCCCCGGGACGAGATCGAGTGGGCCGCCGGCCGACTGCACCGGGACGACCTGCGCGCCTTCGCGGCGTTCGGGGCGTTCCTGGCAACCCAGAGAACCGGAAACGACCAAGGAGTCACCACCGCATGAGCCCCCTCATCCCGATGGTCATCGAGCAGACCGCCCGCGGCGAGCGCTCGTTCGACATCTACTCGCGCCTGCTGAACGAGCGCATCATCTTCCTGGGCACCCCGGTGGATGACCAGATCGCCAACCTCATCGTGGCCCAGCTACTGCATCTGGAGAGCGAGGACCCCGACAAGGACATCTCGCTGTACATCAACTCGCCGGGCGGCTCGGTGTACGCCGGCCTGGCCATCTACGACACCATGAACTTCATCAAGCCCGACGTGCAGACCATCTGCTGCGGCATCGCGATGAGCATGGGGGCCCTGCTGCTGGCCGGCGGTGCCGCGGGCAAGCGCATGGCACTGCCCAACAGCCGCATCCTGATCCATCAGGTGCTCTCCGGGTTCCAGGGCCAGGCGACCGACATCGAGATCCACGCGCGCGAGACGCTGAACCTCCGCGCGCGCCTCGACCAGATCCTCGCCCAGCACACCGGCAAAAGCGAGGAGCAGATCCACATCGACTCCGAGCGCGACCGGTTCTTCACCGCCGAGGAGGCCGCGGAGTACGGCCTGGTCGACCGCGTGATCGAGAGCCACTAGGCGCGGGGATAGACAGACCCCCGGGGACAGTCCCCGGGGGTCTCCCCGTCTCTCTTTGCGCCGCGCCCGCACGCACGCCGCGCCGGGGGTACGGGGGCATAGGCTGCACTGCGGTGAGTGACGCTCCTGCCATCCGCGCCCAGGGCCTCGGCAAGTCGTATGGCGCCGGGGTGATGGCGCTCGAGGACATCGATCTCGAGGTGGCACCCGGGGAGAGGCTGGGCTTCCTGGGCCCGAACGGCGCCGGCAAGACCACCTTCATCCGCTGCGCACTGGGAATCCTCAACCCGACCGCCGGCAGCATCGCCATCCGCGGCCACGACATCACCCGCGACCGCATGGCCGCGCTGGCCGAGGTGGGATACGTGCCCGGCGACCTCGGGATGATCCGGGCCGTCACCGGCCGACGCATGCTGGATGCCCTGTCCGCCCTGCACCCGCGACCCCCCGTGCTCCAGGACCGCCTGCTCGCGGCGCTGGAACTGGGCCCCGACGCCCTGGGCAAGCGCATCCGTGACTACTCCACCGGCATGCGGCAGAAGCTGGGGCTCGTGGCGGCCCTGCAGCACGACCCGCCGGTGATCATCCTCGATGAGCCGACCTCGGGCCTGGACCCAGTGATGCAGGCACGCCTGCTGGAGGTGCTGGACGAGCGCGCACGGGAGGGCCGCACCGTGTTCTTCTCCAGCCACGTCCTGGGCGAGGTGGATGAGCTGTGCGACCGCGTGGCCATGGTGCGCGGCGGGAAGCTGCTGCTGGTACGGGATGTGGGTGAGCTGCGCCGCACGCGCGTGCGCACCGTGGAGGTGCTGTTCGACCGCGAGGTCGACCCCTCCGCATACCGCGTGGATGGGATGGGCGAGGTGCGGGTGGAGGGCCACGTGCACCACTTCACCCTGTCGGGCGACCCCGGCCCGCTGCTCGCGCGCATCGGCCCTCTCGCCCCCCGCGACATCACCATCGAGGCCGCGCGCCTGGAGGATGTCTTCCGTGCCCTCTACCTCGGGGACGGCGACTGATGGGCGTGGTGTTCTCGCTCACCATGCGGCGGGCCATCCGCCGCGTGCTGCTGCTGGGGGTCGCCCTCGGGGCCTTCCTGTTCCTCGTGGGCCTGTCCTACTCGTCGGTGGACGAGAACCAGATCCGCAGCCTCGTGGAGTCGCTGCCGCCTGCCCTGCAGGCCTTCGTGAAGGGATCGGACATCGCGAGCCCGGCGGGCTACCTGGGCTCCACGTTCATCCACCCCATCACGCTGTCCATCCTGGCCGCCACCGCGATCGCCGCAGGGGCGGCCCCGGCGCGCGATGTGGAGCACGGCGTGGCCGAGCTGGTGCTGTCGCGTCCGGTCACGCGCACCGCCTGGCTGGGGGCCGAGGTGATCGCCATGGTCGTGCAGGTGACGATCGTGGCCATCATGGGGTTCATCGGCGCGCTCATCGCCATCACCACGGTCGATGCCCTCGCCCCGGTGTCGGTGGGCAACCTGGCCATCACCACGCTACCCCTGCTCATCCTGTTCATCGGCATCGGTGCCATCACGATGCTGGCCGGGTCGTTCTCGCGCACGGCCGCCCGGGCGATCGGCTGGGGCACGGCCTTCGCTCTCGTGGCCTATGCGCTCGACTACCTGGCGCAGGTGTGGGGACTGGCCGAGCCCCTGGGCCCGCTCTCGGTGATGCACTGGTACCGGCCGGCAACCATCCTGGGGTCGGGCTCGGCCCCGGCGTCCACCTGGATCGTGCTGTCGCTGGTGGCCGTCGTCGCCACCGCGCTCGCCGTGGCGGTCACCTCCCGGCGTGAGGTCGCGCCCTAGCCGGCCGGGGGCTCGGTCACCTTCGCGCGCACCGACGCCGGCAGCCGGAGGTTGCCCTTGGGCTTCTGCGTCTTCACCAGTTGCCGGAAGCTGCGGTACGAGGGCTTGCGGGCGCCCGAGTTGAAGAGGATGCCGCCGGGCCAGTTGGGGTTGTCCTGCAGCTGGAACCAGATGACCACGGGAACCCGGCTGCTCTTCACGAACGGCACCCGGAAGATCTGCTTCATGTAGTTCGCCTGCTGCGCGGTGGTGAATGCCACCTTGCGGTAGGGAGTCTTGGCCGTCGTGTACGAGGCCTCGGTGATGTAGATCTTCTTGCTCCGGCCGCCGGGGAGCCTGTTCACCTCGGCCACGATCTCGTCCAGCGTGTCCCACGCCGGGAAGATCTTCGTCTTCTTCAGCGGCGGTACCGACGGGTAGATGTGCTGGGAATACTGGCTGCCCGCTTTGAGTCCGTAGCGGCGGAGGTCCTTGATCCAGTCAAGCGTGCCGCGGCCCGATTTGTCGGACCGGCCCTTCGGGCCGGTGACGCCGGTGATGGGCACGGCGTTGCGGTTGGCCTTCTTGATCTCAGGCACGGCGAGGTTGGCCATCTGGACGTACTTGGGCGAGGAGACGACCCTCTTCCCCTTGTACTGAGGGTAGAGGTAGATCTGCAGGTTGGGCTCGTTCCAGATCTCGTAGAAGTTGACCTTGCACTGGCCACGCCCGGGGATCTGGGTGCGTCCGTTGTACCTCGTGGAGAGGGCGTACATGAAGTCAGCGAAGTCGCGCGGGCTCGTGGGGGCCTTGGAGTTCCACACGACGCCATTGATGCCGCGAACGCCCCCCGTGGCCCAACCCGGGGCGTTCCATACGCTCACGATCGGCTGGATGCCGGCGCCCACCATTCCGCAGAGCGTGGCGTCGGCCCATGACCAGTCGTACGCCGGGTCGGTGTGGTCGCGGTCGTTTGACGGGCGCGTGGGCGCCGCCGTGGCCCAGAAGAGGTCGGTGCGCATGATCTTCGTGCCTGTGGCCTCGGACATCGCCAGGCGGCCCGGGATCTCCGCCGTGCTGCTCGCGGCCATTCGGTCGTCCTGCAGCCCGATGGCCGCGCCGGCGCCCATGGCAGGCAGCGCGGCCCCGGCCATCAGGGCGCAGGCCAGAACGGAGGGGGAGGTGGTCTTCACGAGCGTGCTCCGGCTCTCGGATCGGGGACGCGGCGAGGCTAGCAACGGCGACGGGGGCTGCCGCCGTTCCGGGTCCGCGGTGTCACCCATCGCGGCAGCGGGTGCCGTGCGGGCCGCGCGCACACGCGCGCGGCCCGCATCCCGGCATCAGCCGGCCGGCACCGCCGGCTGCGTGACCCTGCGCTGCACCGACCTCGGCACGCGCAGGTTGCCGGTGGGCCGCTTGCTGCGCACCATCTGCTGGAAGCTGCGGTACGACGGCTTCTTCGTGCCCGCGTCAGTCAGCAGGCCGCCCGGCCAGTTGACGTTGTCCTGCAGGTTGAACCAGATCACCGCGCGGACGCGCTTGCTGCGCACGAACGGCACGCGGAAGATCTGCTTCATGTAGGTCGCCTGCTGGCGCTTCGTGAACTTCACCTTGCGGTACGGGGTCGTGGCCGTGGTGTACGAGGCCTCGGTGATGTAGATGCGCTTTCGCTTCCCTCCCCGCAGGCGATTCACCTCGTCGGTGATCTCATCCAGCGTGTCCCAGGCCGGGAATGCCTTCGTCTTCTTCAGCGGGGGCGCGGACGGGTAGATGTGCTGGGAGTAGTCGCTGCCCGGTCGCAGCCCGTAGCGGCGCAGATCGCGGATCCAGTCCAGGGTGCCCCGACCCGACCGGTCCGACCGGCCCTTCGGCCCCGTCACGCCGGTGATCACCGTGGCCCGGCGGTTGGCCTTCTTGATCTGCGGGGTGGCCAGGTTCGCCATCTGCACGTACTTGCGCCCGGCGAGCGGGCGCTTCCCCTTGTACTGCGGGTAGAGGTAGATCTGCAGGTTGGGCTCGTTCCAGATCTCGTAGAAGTTGACCTGGCACTTGCCCCGGCCCGGGATCTCCGTACGGCCGTTGTAACGCTTTGACAGTGCGTACATGAAGTCGGCGAAGTCGCGCGCCTTCTTCGGGGCCTTGGAGTTCCACACCACGCCCTTGATGCCGCGTGCACCGCCGGTCGCCCAACCCGGTGCGTTCCACACCGTGACGATCGGCTGGATGCCGGAACCCACCATCCCGCACAGCGTGGCGTCGGCCCACGACCAGTCGTAGGCCGGATCGGTGTGGTCACGATCGTTGGCCGGACGCGTGGGTGCCGCGGTGGCCCAGAACAGGTCGACGCGGGAGATCTTCGTCTTCGTGGCCTTCAGCATTTCCAGCCGGGTGGGGATGTCCTGCGCGGACGTCGCGGCCATGCGGTCGTCCTGAAGGCCGATGGCCGCACCGGCCCCCAGGGCCGGGATGGCCGCTCCCGTAGCGAGGGCGGCTGCGACAAGCGCGGGTGCGGTCACTCTCATGTGTGGGCTCCGTCCATTTCGGGTACGAGACGACCGTATCAGCGACCCCTGCGGCCACCGCGCCGATGGTTCCGGCGTATCAGTGGCCGCGGCGCTCGGCGAAGAACGCGCGCAGGAGATCGGCCGCCTCCACCGCCATTACGCCACCCTCCACGGGAATCCTCGTCGGCAGGCGTGGATCGCGGAAGATGTCCACCACGCTGCCGGCCGCTCCGGACACCGGCTCGGGGGCGCCGTACACCACCCGCTCGGGACGGGCCTGCAGCAGCGCACCGGCGCACATCGGGCAGGGCTCGAGCGTCACGTACACCGTGCAGCCCACCAACCGCCACCCCCCCAGCGCGATGGAGGAATCGCGGATCGCCAGCACCTCGGCATGGGCCGTCGGGTCCTGGCGCAGCTCGCGCTCATTTCGGGCAGCGGCGACCACCGCCCCGTCGCGCACCACCACGCACCCCACAGGGACGTCCCCGTGGGCAGGGGCCCGCCGGGCCTCATCCAGCGCGCGGCGCATCCAGCGTTCGTCGTCGGCCGCGCTCATGCGCCCTCCCGCCCCGCCGCGCGCACGGGCGCGCCGTCGCCATCGAATGCGACCGCGTACCGGTTGGCGAGCACTGACGGGTCCGCGGCCACGGTGGCGGCCGCCGCGCGAGCGGACGGCGCGTCCAGGCCCGCGATG
>CALIKX010000063.1 GCA_938017905.1 uncultured Thermoleophilia bacterium
AGCGCGGCAAGCCGCTCGCGTTCGCCCGCAGTGGCCGGAACCAGCGGCAGGCGCAGGTGGTCGGTCGGGATCATCCCGCACATGGCGAGCGCCGCCTTGATGAGGATGGGGTTGGTCACCTCGAACAGTCCCGACCACAGCGGGGCCAGCGAGGTGTCGATCGCCCGCGCACCGTCGAGGTCCCCCGCCGCCGCGAGCGCCACCATCTGCTGCATCGCGCTACCAACCAGGTGCGATGCAACGGAGATCACCCCCGTCCCGCCCATCGCGAGGACCGGCATCAGCATGTCGTCGTTGCCCGCGTAGATGGCGAGTTCGCAGGCATCCATCACCTGCGCGAGCTGCGACAGGTCATCGTTCGCCTGCTTCAGCGCGACCACACCGGGGATCGCGGCGAGCTCCGCGATGAGCGGGGGCTCCATGTTCAGCGCTGTGCGCCCGGGAATGTTGTAGAGGACGACGGGCACCCCCACCTCGGCGATCGCCGCCACGTGGCGGCGGATACCCTCGGCCGGGGGCTTGTTGTAGTACGGGGTCACCACCAGCACGGCGTCGGCCCCGAGCTCGGCGGCCACCTGGGTGAGGTGCACCGAATGCGCTGTGTCGTTGCTGCCCGTGCCGGCAACCATCGTGCCGCGGCCACGAGTCTCCTCGCGCGTCGCCTCGAACAGGGCGATGCGCTCGACATCGCTGAGCGTGGAGGCCTCGCCCGTGGTCCCGGCCACCACGATGCCATCCGACCCGGAGTCGAGCAGACGACGCACCAGCGTGCGATAGGCGGCCTCATCGACGCCCCCCGATTCGTCGAAGGGCGTGACGGCCGCGGTGAGGACGGCTCCGAGCACGGGCGGCAGTATAGGGGCGGGTGTTCCGGCGGGGCGGCTCAGGCCGGAACGGCGGCGGCGGGCAGTGGCTCGCGCGCGGGCCCGGCCGTCAGGAGGTCGGGGCTCGCGACGTTCCAGTACGCGCGGACCGCCCACGGCAGTACGCGACGGCTCGCCACCACGCGGGCGAAGGCCGCGAACAACGGGTCCGGCAGCACATCCAGGGCCGTCTGCAGCCGCTCCAGGGTGCGGTAGCCGCGGGCGCGGGATGCCACGGCCGCGCGATAGGCGGCGAGCGCCTTGCCCAGCGGCATCTCCCCCGCCCTCGCGCGCTCGGCAAGCCGACCGGCCACCTGCCCGAACACGAGGGCCGGGCGGATGCCCTCGCCGGACACCGGCAGGCACATGCCTGCCGAGTCGCCCACGAGGAACATGCCGTCGCGCACGGGATCGATCAGCACCGACGTGAAGAACCCGCCATGCACCGGGCCCGGCTCGCCGAGGTGCAGGTCCGCGCAGAAGGCGCGAAGGTCCCCCGACAGGTCGGAGTCACCCGTATAGGTGGCGAGACCCGCGCGCAGGTGATCGCCCGCGGGAAAGGCCCAGTAGAAGCGCCGCGTGCCACGGCTCGGTCCCACGTAGAAGTGCAGCCCCTCGCCGCGGAACGGCTGCCGCGCCTCGATGCCGAAGCTCTTCCGGGGTGCCCGCGCCGCACGGCGGCGCTCCCGCGGAGCCGCTGTGCGCCACCCCGCGGCGTCCACCACCACCGGAGCCTCGAAGGCGCCCTCCGTGGTGTCCACGCGCCCCGCCCCCGCCCCGGTGATGCGCGCGCGCACGAAGTCCGCGTCGGTGCGGTCGAACAGGTCCTCGCAGAAACGCCGGTAGTCGAACGTGCAGAACGGGAAGAACCGCAGCACCTGCGACCGTCGCCGGGTGTGGATGATGATGTCGTCATGCACCTGGTCGATGACGTGGGTCATCCCCAGGTTCTCGAGGCAGGCCAGGGGCACCGCCGATGCGGACGTCTCGCCGTCGCCGATGTCCAGGCTGTCGATCACCAGCACGCGGCCGCCGATCTGCTGGGCGGCGGCCAGACCCCCGAACGACCCGCCGCAGACGATGGCGTCGTACGCCTGGGCCATCAGGTGCGGGGAATCTCCTCGCCGGTCTCCGGGTTGATGCGGATGCCATCGGTGATGCCCGTGCCCGGAGGGGCCCCGATGACGAGCCAGGTGGCGTCGCGGTCGCTGGTGTTCTGGATGCGTCGCGTGGTGTCCTTGCCCACGCGGATCCAGTCCTGGTCCTCGATGGCGACGACCTCGCCCTCGATGAGCATCTCCTGGGGACCACCGGCGATCAGGTGGTACAGCTCCTCCTGCTCATGATGGCGGTGGTAGGCCATCTGGTCCCCCGGGTGGAAGATCCACACGCGGCAGGTCATGTGCTCGCAGTCGGTGGACCCGGCAAAGTCCTGGGAGGAGGGGCCGCCGCCCTTCCGCTCCCTGCGCTCCACATCGGATGCGTGGACGTGGGTGTAGCCATCGGCCATGACGTTCTCCTGATCCGGGGACGCGTCCGAGACTACTCGAACAGCACGGACTCCAGGCCCACGGTCACCCCGGGTCGCTGGCGCACCGCGCGCACCGCCATGAGCACGCCGGGCATGAAGCTCTCGCGCGACAGGCTGTCGTGGCGGATGGTGAGCGTCTCGCCCAACCCGCCCAGGATGACCTCCTGATGCGCGACGAGTCCCGGCAGCCGCACGGAGTGGATGGGCACATCCCCCTCCATGAGCCCGGCCGTGCGCGCCGCCGTGCCCGACGGGGCATCGAGCTTGCCGTCATGGTGCAGTTCAATGATCTCCGCGGCCGGCATATGCCGCGACGCCTCTGCCGCGAAGCGCATCATCAGCACCGCGCCAATCGCGAAGTTCGGCGCCACGAGGAGATTGGCCGTCCCCTCCTCCGCCCGCTGCACCAAGTCGCCCATCTGCGCCGGCTCGAGCCCGGTCGTGCCCACCACCGCGTGGACGCCGGCATCCAGGCAGGCGCGCACCGTTCCATACGCCACGGCCGGCTGGGTGAAGTCCACGGCGACGTCCGGTGCGGCAGCGGGGATGGCCTCGGCCACGGAGGCGAATGCGGTCCGCCCGTCGGGGGCGAGCGCGGGGTCCACGCGCGCGACCAGCTCCATGTCGTCCGCGGCGCTGACGGCCGCGACGACGGCCTGCCCCATGCGCCCCGCGGCACCGGTCGCCATCACCCGGATCATGCCGCCTCCACGAGCTCGGGAGCCAGATGCGCCGCGGCGGCGCGCACGGCCTCGCTCCGTGGGCCGATCGCCGCGATCGACAGGCCGGACGGGTCCCAGAATTCCCGGGCCAGGGCGAGGACATCATCCGCGCTCACGGCATCCACGCGGGCGATGATCTCGTCCACGTCGAGGAGTTCCGTGCCGCTCAGCACCGACCGGCCGATCCTGTGCATGCGGGTGGCCGGGCTCTCGAGCCCCAGCACGAGCCGGCCCTTCAGGTGCTCCTTGGCCCGGGCGAGCTCATCCGCGGGCACCGGCTCCTCCCCCATGCGCCGGAGCTCCCGCGCGATGATCTCCGATGCCTCCACGAGGTTGTCCTCGCGGGTGCCCAGGTACACGCCCACCTGCCCGGTGTCGGAGTACCCCACGGAGTACGTGCCCACCGAGTAGGCCAGGCCGCGCTTCTCGCGGATCTCCTGGAACAGGCGCGAGCTCATGGACCCGCCCAGCACCACGTCCAGCACCCCCATCGCATGCCGGCGATCGTCCGAGCGATCGAGGCCCGGGCCACCGAGCGCGACGTGGTACTGCTCGGTCGGCTTCGCCCGTGCGACCAGGCGCGGCGGGCCAGGGGCCGCGGCCTGCACCTCGTGGGCCGCGCCACGGGCCAGGTCGCCCAGGTGCCGCTCGGCGAGGTCCACCAGATGGGCGTGGTCGATGTTCCCGCTCGCCGCCACCACGATGTTGCCGGCGGTGTAGTGCCCGGCGTGGAACGCCCGGATCTCCTCCTCCGGCATCCCCCCGATCACCTCCGAGATGCCGATGACGGGCCTGCCCAGCGGCTGGTCGGGGAACACGGCCTCCGACATCAGGTCATGCACGAGGTCCCCGGGGTCATCCTCGTACATGAGGATCTCCTCCAGGATCACCTGGCGCTCCTGCTCGAGCTCGCGGAACGCCGGGCGCACCAGCATGTCCGCGAGCACATCGAATGCCCGGTCCAGGTGCTCGTCCAGCACGCGCGTGTAGACGACGGTGTGGTCCCTGCCGGTCGCCGCGTTCACCTCACCGCCGATGGCGTCGAACGCCTCGGCGATCCCCGCCGCCGAGAACCGGTCGGTCCCCTTGAACAGCAGGTGCTCGATGAAGTGGGAGATGCCGCCCTCGGACGGGCGCTCAAAGCGCGATCCCACCCCGATCCACAGTCCGAGCGCGATCGAGCGCACCCCGCTGAGGGGCTCCGAGACGACCCGGAGCCCCCCTGCGGTGGTATCGAGCGCCCGGGTGGAGGTCACTCGGAGACGTCGCTCGTGGACATCTTCCGGCGGCGGCGCGGGCGGCGGTGGGTGCTCTCGTCCGAACCGGAGTCGGCGTCCCCGGCCGGTCCCGAGTCGTCCGACAGCAGGCGCAGCCCGATGCGGCCACGTGCCCGGTCGACCTCCTCCACGCGCACGTCCACCGAGTCGCCGCGGTTCAGGACGTCCTCCACCTTCTCCACCCGGCCGGAGCCGAGGTTGGAGATGTGCAGCAGTCCATCCACGCCCTTCGTGAGCTCGACGAATGCCCCGAAGGTCGTGGTCTTCACGACCTTGGCGCCCTCGTACACATCGCCCACCTCGACGTCCTTCGTCATGGAGCGGATCCGCTCGACGCACTGGTCGGCCTTCTCGCCCTGTACGCCGTAGACGCTCACGGTGCCGTCATCCTCGATGGAGATCTCCACCTCGAAGTCGGCCTCAAGCGCGCGGATGGTCTCGCCGCCCTTGCCGATGACCATCCCGATCTTGTCGGGATCGATCTTGATGGCGGTGATGCGCGGTGCCCAGGCACTGAGCTCCTCGCGGGGCCCGGAGATGGTGTCGGCCATCACGCCGAGGATCGCGAGGCGTGCCTGCTTGGCCTGCTGCAGGGCCTGCGCAAGGGTCTCCTGGGTGACCCCCGCCACCTTGTTGTCCATCTGCAGCGCCGTGACGCCCTCGGACGTGCCCGCCACCTTGAAGTCCATGTCGCCGAGGTGATCCTCGTCGCCCTGGATGTCGGTGAGCACGATGAGGTCGTCGCCCTCCTTGATCAGGCCCATGGCGATGCCGGCCACCGGGCGCGTGATGTTCACGCCGGCGTCCAGCAGGGCCAGAGTCGAACCGCAGACCGACGCCATCGACGACGAGCCGTTGCTCTCCAGCGTTTCCGAGACCAGGCGGAGGGTGTAGGGGAACTCCTCCTCCGGCGGGATGACCGGGATCAGCGCCCGCTCCGCCAGGGCCCCGTGGCCGATGTCACGCCGCTTGGGACCGCGCATGAAGCCCGTCTCGCCCACGCTGAACGGCGGGAAGTTGTAGTGGTGGATGTAGCGCTTCGTCGTGTCGATCGAAAGGTCGTCGATGCGCTGGGCCTCCTTCATCGTGCCGAGCGCCAGGAGCGTGAGCACCTGGGTCTCGCCACGGGTGAACAGGCCCGACCCATGGGTGCGGGGCGCGATGCCCGTGTCACACCAGATCGGACGGATCTCGTCGGCCTTGCGGCCGTCGGGACGGTGCTTCTCGACGGCGATGCGGCGGCGGATCGTGCGCTTGATCAGCTGGTCGAAGGCCATGGAGAACTGTGCGCGCTGGTCGGGCGCCGGCTCCTCGCCGATCACCTCCAGCTGGGCAGCGGCCTTCGCCCCGGCGATCTTGTCGCGGCGCTCCAGCTTGCCCTGCTCGAGGGTGGCCTCCTCGATCGACGCCAGGGCCACCTTCTCGACCTCGGCCAGCATGGCCGGGTCGACGAGCTGGGGCACGAAGTCCCACTTGGGCTTGCCGGCCTTCTCGCGGAGCTCGTCCTGCACGTCGCAGAGCTTGCGGATCTCATCGTGCGCGATCTGCAGGGCCTCGAGCAGGTCGTCCTCCGAGACCTCCTTGGCGCCCGCCTCGACCATCGAGATGGCGTCGCGGGTACCTGCGACGACCAGGTCGAGCGTGCTCTCCTCCATCTCCTGGAGAGTCGGGTTGATGACGAAGTCGTCATCAAGCATGCCGATGCGCACGGCGCCGACCGGGCCATCGAAGGGCATGTCCGACAGCACGAGCGCGGCCGATGCGCCGTTGATCGACAGGATGTCAAAGGCGTTGACCTTGTCGATCGAGAGCACGGTCGTGACGACCTGCACCTCATTGCGGTAGCCCTTGGGCCACAGCGGGCGCAGCGGGCGGTCGGTCATGCGCGCAGTCAGGATGGCGCGCTCGCTCGGACGGCTCTCGCGCTTGATGAACCCGCCGGGGATGGCCCCCTTGGCGTACATGCGCTCCTCGACGTCCACGGTGAGGGGGAAGAAGTCCGTCCCCTCCCGCGGCTCGCGGGCGCCGGTGGCGGTGACCAGCACGAGGCTGTCACCCGAGCGCACCAGCACGGAGCCATTGGCCTGCTTCGCAAGCCGCCCGGTCTCGAAGATGATCTCCTGGCCGCCGATGTCGGCGACGACGCGCGTTGCGTCAGGGCCCTTCTCTGCCATTACGTCCCTCATCCCTTCACGCCGCGCCACTCGGCACGGCTCGTCATGCGGCACCGCCATCCGGGCGGTCCGCCGTCACGGGCGCATCCCGCGCCCCGGTGTGCCTACCTGCGGATGCCGAGCGAGTCGGTCAGCTCGCGGTACGCGTTCACGTCCTTCTTCTCGAGATAGCTCAGCAGGCGGCGACGCCGTCCCACCATCGTGAGCAGGCCCCGGCGCGAGTGATGATCCTTGTGGTGCGCCTTGAGGTGCTCCGTAAGCTGGTTGATCCTCTCGGTGAGGATCGCGATCTGGACCTGGGGCGACCCCGTGTCCGTGTCGTGCTGGCGGTGCGGCGCCATGACGCCCGCCTTGGTGTCCTTGTCCAGCATCTATGTCTGCTCCATGTCCGGCCGCGGGGCAGCCGTGGCCGCACCCGGGTCAATGTGGCCCGGCAGGGTATCAGGCGCCGCCCGCCACCTCGCGGGTGCGCGCGATGTCCTCGTTCACCTGATGCACGAGCGCCTCGGGGTCCGGGAAGCGCTGCTCGTCGCGCAGTCGCTCGATGAACTCCACGCGCACGCGCTGCCCGTACAGATCGTCACCCGCGTAATCGAGGATGAAGGCCTCCAGCCGCAGCGGTGCGTCGTCCGCGCCCGCGAAGGTGGGTGAGTACCCGAGGTTCACGGCCGCGGGGAATCGCCCCGCCCCCAGCGCCACCCGGCCCGCGTACACCCCCCGGGCCGGCAGGGCGATCCGCTCCGGCACGGCGACGTTCGCCGTGGGCAGGCCAAGCGCACGCCCGCGCTGCTCGCCCGGAACCACCATGCCCTCGACGAGATGTGGACGGCCGAGGAGCGGTGTGACCTCCCCGACCTGGCCCCGGGCCACCAGGCGGCGCACGCGGGTGGACGACACCGGCTTGCCATCCGGACTCACCACCGTCGCGGGGCTCTCGACGATCAGCCCCTTCGCCCGCCCGAGACGCTGGAGGTAGGCCACCGTGCCCGACCCCCCATGGCCGAACCGGAAGTTCGCGCCCACGACGATGCTCTCGGCATTGAGGGGCGCTGAGCACAGCATCTCGGCGAACCGGTCGGCCCGTATGCGCGCAAACGCCTGGGTGAACGGGACGATCAGCAGCGCGTCGGCGCCCAGGGCCTCGATCAGCTGGGCCTTGACGGCCGGCTCGGTGAGGACCGCGGGTGCCAGTTCGGGGCGCAGGACCGCCAGGGGGTTCGGCTCGAAGGTGAGCACCATCGACTGCAGGCCCTTCTCGCGCGCACGCTCGATGGCCCGGCCGATGATGGCCTGATGCCCGAGGTGCACGCCGTCGAAGGTCCCGATGGCGACGACGCGCCGTTCGTCCCCCAGCGGCAATTCGCCGATCGACTGATAGCGCCTCACCCGGCCAGGACCACCCGCGGCCGCAGCACCCCGGCATCGGCCTCGGCGATTGCCACGAGGTGGCCGTCTGCCACCAGCGCCGCCGGGCCGGCCGCGCCGGATCGCGGGTCGGCGACCGGTCGGCCATGGACCACGTCCGCGGACCCGACGGGATCCAGATCCACGCGCGCGATGTGCCCGAGCACGGCGAGCGCATCCATCACCTGGGCGCTGCCCACGGCGTCCGGTGCGATTGCCCCCTCGACGCCCAGGTCGCCCACGGCAGTGCGGCGGAGGGTCGCGCAGTACCCCCCGCAGCCGATCGCCTCGCCCAGGTCAGCAGCGAACTGACGCACGTAGGTGCCTGCGCTGCATCGGATGTCGACCTCGGCGCGTCCGGTCATCGGGTCGTAGGACACCAGATCGGCGCGCTCCACGACGACCGCGCGCGTCGGACGTTCGACCTCGTCGCCGCGGCGGGTGATCGCATAGAGGCGCTCGCCCCCCACCTTGACCGCCGACAGCCCGGGTACCACCTGTGTGAGGTCACCCACCATCGCGGCCAGCGCCTCCCGGACCGCATCCGGCGTGGCCGGGGTCGAGCCGCCGACGGTGATGGGCCCCTCGGGATCGCCGGATTCCGATCGCGCCCCCAGCGCGATACCCGCGCGATAGCCCTTCGGCAGTCCGCTCAGGAAGGGAGCCAGGCGCGTTGCGCGACCCGTCAGCACGACCATCAGCCCGGTCGCGAACGGGTCGAGCGTGCCCGTGTGCCCCGCGCGCACGCCACCGAGCGCCCGGCGGCATGCGGCGACGACATCATGTGAGGTCGGCCCCGCGGGCTTGTCCACAAGCACCACGCCGGTCGGCATGTCGGGACGGCGGCCCACTAGGCGCCCTGGTCGAGCATCGCCTGTCGGATGAGCGCGATGATTTCATCGGGGGGGCGGTGCGAGGTGAAGCCCGCCGCCGCCCGGTGGCCCCCGCCGCCCTCGCGGGCCGCGATGGCCGAGACGTCGATGTCCCCGCCCGAGGCCCGCGTGGATACGCGCCACTCGCCGTCGGCCACCTGGCGGACGACCGCGGCCACCTGCGCGCCCTGCGCGCCCCGCAGGGCCTCCACCACGCCGTCCGAGTCGGTCCCTCCCGCGGCCTGCTCGTCCTCCGGGGTGATCACCGCCACCACGAGGCGTCCGTCCAGCTCGGAGCGCGCGCCTGCCACGGCGCGCCCCGCCAACCGGAGATCCCCGAGCGGAATGTCCTCGTACAGACGCCGGTAGACGGCCCCCGGGTCCACGCCGGCCTCGATCATCCGGGCGGCCGCGGCGTGCGCCCCCGCGCCCGTACTCGAGTACGAGAACCGTCCGGTGTCGGTCACGAGGCCCACGTACAGCGGCAGCGCGATCCGGCGGTCCAGCGGGGCACCCATCGCATCCATCACACGCAGCACCAACTCAGCAGTGCTCGAGGCCTCGCCGTCGATCAGGTTCAGATCGCCCCAGGCCGGGTCGTCATGATGGTGATCGATGTTGATGATCGGCCGCCCGAGCGATGTGGGGTCCTCGTCGGTCACGCGATGGGATGTGGCGGCATCCACGCTCACCAGAACCCTGTCCGCGGCGTCCGCGACCTGCCCGCCCTGCACCTCCTCGCCCGGCTCGAGCAGCCACGCGAGCTCATCGGGCAGCCCCGGACCCTCGACGTGCCACATCACCACGTCGTGCCCGCGCCCGCGCAGGACCCGCGCGAGCCCGATCATCGATCCCGCGGCGTCGCCGTCCGGCTTGCGATGCGTGGTCACCGTGTACCGGGCGCCGGGCTCCGAGAGCGCCGCGGCGATGCGGGCGGCATCCACCCGCGGCCCCACCGGCCGGTGATGATGCGGGCCGTGGCTCATGACGTCAGCGCCCGCCGGAGATGTCGTTCCCGCCGGCATCCGCGGGAGGCGCAACCTCGTCGATCAGGGCCGTGAGCCGCCGGGCCCTGTCCTGGAGCTCATCGCGCTCGAACGTGAGCTGCGGGGTGTTCCGGCTTCGCAGCGCACGCCCCACGCGGCCCTGCAGCACCCCGCGTGCGGACTCCAGCGCGGCCGCGGCGCCCTCGGCGCGCGCGGGGTCGAGCACCGTCCACCACACCCGGGCGTGGGCCAGGTCGGGGCTGGTCTCCACCGAGGTGATGGTCACCATCTGCAGACGCGGATCCGACAGCCCGGTGAGCAGCGCGCCCGCGATGGCCTCGCGGATGGCCTCGTTCGCCCGGCGCTGGCGCTGGCGCGGTGCGCTCATGCGATGTCCTCCCCGATTGCGATCACCTCGCGGTGCTCCTCGAGCAGTTGCCACTCAGGATCCTCGGACAGCAGGCGCGATGCGCGGTCCAGCCCCGCCGCGGCCTCTCCCGCGCCGGGCTCGACCACCGCGAGGGACAGGCGGCACCGCTGCCACAGGTCCTGGTGAGCCACCTCGGCGACGCTGGCGCCGCAGTGCCGCGCGAGCCCCTGCCGCACGCGCAGCACCTGCCGCCGCTTGTCCTTCAGGGACCCGGCGGTCGGCAGGTGCATGTCCACGGTGAGGATGCCCACGAAGCCGGCTCCCATCGCCGCCGCGGGCCGGCTACTCGGTGGCCTCGGCGGCCGCGGGAGCGGATGCCTGGGCCGTACGGGCGACCTCCTTGAGCTCGAACACCTCGATCTCGTCGCCTTCCTTGACGTCGTTGTAGTCCTCGAGCAGCACGCCGCACTCGAAGCCCTGCTGCACCTCGCGCACGTCGTCATCAATCCGGCGCAGGGAGCCGATCCGTCCGACGTGCACCACGGTGCCGTCGCGAACCAGGCGGCAGTCGGCACCCCGTCGCACGGTCCCCTCGGTCACGTAGCAGCCGGCGATGGTGCCCAGGCGACTCGCCTTGAAGGTGGCGCGCACCTCGAGCGCACCCAGGGGCTCCTCGACGATGTCCGGCTCGAGCATGCCCACCAGGGCGTCGCGGACGTCCTCGATGGCGCGGTAGATGACGCGGTAGGTGCGGATGTCCACGCCCTCGCGCTCGGCGAGCACCTTGGCCTCCGGGCGCGGCCGCACGTTGAAGCCGATGACGATCGCCTGGGAGGCGGCGGCCAGCATCACATCGCTCTCCGTGACGGCGCCGACGCCGGTGTGGATGATGCGCAGGCGCACCTCGGTCTGCTCCACCTTGTTGAGGGCGTCCTCCAGGGCGCCGACGGATCCCTGCACGTCGCCCTTGATGATGATGTTGAGCTCCTTGAGCCCGCCCTCCTGGATCCGGGCAAACAGGTCCTCGAGCGAAACCGGCCTGCGGTTCGCCAGTTCCTCCGAGCGCAGGCGCTGGCTGCGGGTGGAGGCGATCTGGCGCGCCAGGCGCTCGTTCTCCACCACGCGGAACTTCTCGCCCGCATCCGGGACGCCGTCGAGTCCCAGGATCTCCACCGGTACGGCGGGGGTGGCCTCGCTCAAGGGCTCGCCGTTGTAGTCGAGCATCGCCCGCACGCGGCCGAACGTCTCGCCCACGACGAGGATGTCGCCCACCCGCATGGTGCCGCGCTGAACCAGAAGGGTGCAGACGGGCCCTCGGCCCGGGTCGAGCCGGGATTCCACGACGGTCCCCGATGCCTCGGCCGACGGGTTGGCCTTGGGATCGGCATCGGCGTCGGCCACCAGGAGCACCGTCTCCAGAAGGGCCTCCAGGCCGTCGCCGCGCTGGGCGGAGACGTTCACGAACTCCGTCCCGCCGCCCCAGTCGGTGGGGATCACCTCATGCGTCGAGAGCTCCTGCTTGACCTTCTCGGGGTTCGCGTTCTCCTTGTCGATCTTGTTCACGGCCACGACGAACGGCACCTCGGCCGCCTTCGCGTGGTCGATCGCCTCGATCGTCTGGGGCATCACGCCGTCATCGGCCGCCACCACGATGACGGCCACGTCGGTGATGCGCGCGCCGCGGGCGCGCATCGCGGTGAACGCCTCGTGGCCCGGCGTGTCCAGGAAGGTGACCTCGCGATCGTTGTGATGCACCTGGTACGCGCCGATGTGCTGGGTGATGCCGCCGGCCTCACCCGCAGCCACCTCGGTACGACGGATGGCGTCCAGCAGCGAGGTCTTGCCGTGGTCCACGTGGCCCATCACCGTGACCACGGGTGCGCGCGCCACGAGGTCCGCCGGGTCGTCCTCGACCGTCACCTCGAGGTCGGGCTCCTCCTCGGCGTGGATGATGTTGACCGTGCGCTCGACGTCCGCCGCGATCAGCTCGATGGCGTCGTCGGACAGCGACTGGGTGATGGTGACCAGCTCGCCCATGCCCATCATGAACTTGATGATCTGCGCGGTGGGGATGCCGAGCCCCTCGGCGACGTCCTTCACGGTCGCGCCCGAGCGGATGTCGGCGGGCGGCATGTCCGCCGGGTTGACCTGCGGCTGGGCCTGCTGCTCGGAGTGGTCCTTGCCGCCACCCCTCTTGTCGCGCCGGTCGCGGCCACCACCGGCCTGCCGGCGCCCCGCCTGGGCGTCGATGACGACGCGTCGCTTCCGGCCGCGGCCGCCGCCGGGACGACCGATGCCACCCGTGCCGCGCGGCGGCAGGGTGCCCGACCGGCCGCGATCGCCGGGGTGGCCGGAGCCGGGCCCGGCCCCGTAGCCGCCGGAGGGCCCTGATGGGGCGGGAGGCGGCGGCGAATCGCGCCTCGGCGGCGGGAGCACGATCTTCTCCGGCGCGCGCTTGGGCGGAACTCGCTCTTCCGTCTTCTTCGGGGCCTCCTCCGCGGTCGGCGCAGCAGGGGGCTCCTCATCCTTCGGGGCCTCCCCGGCCGTCGGGGATTCCTCGGCTTGCGGTGCCTCATCGGCCTTCGGTGCCTCATGGGCCTTCGGTGCCTCATCGGCCTTCGGTGCCTCATCGGCCGTCGGCGCGGGAGCGGGCTCCCCGGATGTCTCCGCGGGCTCGTCGGCCGTCGGGCCGGGCGCCGGCTCGACTTCGGGCGCAGGGGCCGCGGGCGCGGCGGCCTCGCGCACGGAGGCCTCCTCCGCCGGGGGCTCCTCCGCCGTCGGCGCGGGGGCGAGCTCCTTGGCCTTCTCCGGGGGCTCCTCCGCCGTCGGCGCGGGGGCGAGCTCCTTGGCCTTCTCCGGGGGCTCCTCC
>CALIKX010000064.1 GCA_938017905.1 uncultured Thermoleophilia bacterium
CATCGTGGTGCTGCTGGTGGTGGGCCTGCTGAACCGCGGTGCATCCACGGCGATCGACGACGCGCTGGACGCGGGATCCCGTCCGCCCGCGCCCGACCTGCAGTTGCCGGTGCTGGTGTCCGGGGCGGGCCTTCCGCCCGCCGGGCAGGAGGCCTCCCTCGCCGACCTGCGGGGGAAGGTGGTGGTGCTGAACCTGTGGGCATCGTGGTGCGAGCCCTGCCGCGAGGAGGCGCCCGTGCTGGAATCGGTGTGGCAGCGCTACCGCAACAAGGACGTCGTGGTGCTCGGCATCGACATCCAGGACCTGAGCGATGATGCCCGGGCCTTCATCCGCGAGTACGGCCTCACCTACCCGTCGCTGCGCGACGGCAGCGATGGCAGCAAGGCGGCGCTGGAGGCCACGGGCGTGCCGGAGACGTTCCTGATCGATCGCGAGGGCAGGATCGCCCTGCACATCGCGGGCCCCGTGAGCCGCACGGAGCAGCTCACCGGCCCGCTGGACGAGGTGCTGGCGGAGAAGTGATGCGTCGTCCGCTGCTGGCCGTGGTGGCCGCCCTGCTCGCCGCCCTTGCCCTGGCCGCCCCTGCAGCGTCGCTGACGGTGGTGGAGGTGGCGCGCGAGGTCCGGTGCCCCACCTGCAACACGCCGCTTGACGTGTCCGACTCGCCCGCGGCCCAGCGGATGAAGGTGTTCATCGCGGAGCGCATCGCCGAGGGCGACGACAAGCAGCAGATCATCGACGCACTCGTGGACGAGTTCGGGCGCGGGGTGCTGGCGACTCCGCCGAAGGAGGGCTTCGACCTCGTCGCATGGATCGTGCCCATCGTGCTGGTGCTTGCCGGGCTCGCGGCCATCCCGCTGGTCACGCGTGCGTGGGCACGCCGCGGCCGCGAGGCCCCGGCGCCGGAGATCGCCCCGGAGGACGCCGCGCGCCTGGACGAGGAACTGCGCCGCCGGGGGGAGTGATGCCACCCGGCGACCCCGATCGCATTCGCGTGGGGACGGCCTCGTGGACGGACCCCGAGTTCATCCGTGCGGGCTGGTACCCCGATGACGTGAAGAACGACGCCGAGGGGAGGCTGCGCTACTACGCCCGGCACTTCCCGATGGTGGAGGTGAACGCCACCTTCTACGCGCTGCCGCGCGTGGGGACCGTGCAGGCATGGGCCGATCGCACGCCGGACGACTTCCGCTTCCACGTGAAGGCCCATCAGGTGATCTCCGGTCACGCATCCGACCCGGCCCGCCTTCCGCCGCCGCTGCGCGAGCTGCCCTTCCAGGCCGACGGCCGGGGGCGCATCCGGCGGCCGTCGCGCGAGCTGCGCGACGCCGTGACCGATGTGCTGGTGGAGGCCGTCGCGCCGCTCGGGTCCAAGCTGGGTGCGATCCTGCTGCAACTGCCGCCGCACGTGGCTGCCGGAGCCGATGCGCGCGAGGAGGTCGCACGGATCATCGATCGCATCCACCCACTGCGCACGGCGGTGGAGTTCCGCAATGCCTCGTGGGCCGATCCGGGTGAGCGCGAGGCCGCCGCGGAGATGCTGGCCGCGCGCGACGCCGCCTGGGTATGCGTGGATGCCCCCCGCATCGATGTGCCGAGCGCCATGCCGCCGATCGTGGAGGTGACGTGCCCGGAACTGGCATACCTGCGGCTGCATGGGCGAAATGTCGCGACATGGCAGGGCAGCCGCACCGTGGCCGAGCGCTTCGACTGGCAGTACTCCGATGAGGAGCTGGGTGAGTGGCTGCATCCGGTCCTCGACATGGCCGGGCAGGCGCAGGAGGTCGCGGTGGTGTTCAACAACAACCACGGCGACTTCGCCCTGCGCAGCGCAGCCCGGTTCGGCCAGATGCTGCAGCAGTCGCGGTAACCCTGACGCGCGGTGCGTGCGCCGCGGCGCATGGCAGCCTGTGCGGCATGGGACGGCAGGCGGCACGCGCCGCAGGTGTGGCGATCGCAGGTGCGCTGGCGGCGGGAGCCGTGGCGATGCCCGCGGCAGCATCGCCGCGTGAGCGCGCGCTGGACTATCTCTCGGCCCGCCAGGACCACTCCACCGGGATGATCGGACCCGCGGCCGGGCGCGACGCGGACACCTCCTGGACCGCCATGGCCGTGGCGGGGGCGCGCGAGGATGCTGCGAGGTGGGCGCCCGCTGCGGGCGCCCCCACGCTGGCCGATGCCGTCGCCACCCTGACGCCGACGACCGTGGCGGACGTGCTGCGCGTGGCCGTGGCGCGCCGGGCCGCCGGGCGCGTGGACGATCAGCTGGCGGCCCAGGTGGCCGCGCAGCAGTCCGTGGACGGGTCATTCGGGGGCGGGATGCTCACCACGGCATGGGGCCTCATGGCCCTGCGCGCGGTGGGCCGCCGCCCCGACGACCCGGCGGTCGGTGCCGCGGTCGGCGCCCTGATGCGGATGCGGTCACCCGATGGCGGATGGACCACCACCCCCGGCGCTGGTGCGTCGGATGTGATCGGCACGGCGACGGCCATACAGGCCCTGCGCGCAGCCCGCATGCGGGTGACGGACCCGGTGCTCGTGGCCGCGCGCGCCCGGCTGCTCGCGCTGCGCGATCGCGGTGGCGGCTTCGGGCGCGCAGCGGTGCCCACGGCATGGGCGGTCCTCGCGATACGGGCGCTGGGCGAGCGACCGGGGCGCGGTCCGTGGGCCCGCGGCGGTAGCCCCCTGGCCGTGCTGGCTGCGCTCCAGCGGGCCGACGGCGGGGTAAGGACGGTGACCCGCGGCAGGGCATCGGTGTTCGCCACGGCGGTCGCGGCGCTGGCGTGGTCCGGGCGGGTGCTGCCCGTGGCGCCGGGTTCCCGCGCCACGCTTGCGCGTGCGCCGCGCGTGCTTCGGCGCACGCCCGCAACCGGTGATGCGGTGACGGGCGTCCTCTCGGTGCGGTATGCGGATGAGCGCGGGGGCACCGGCATCGACCCCCGCCGCACCACGGTGACCGTGAACGGGCGCGACATCTCCCGCCGGGCGCGGATCACCCCATTCACGCTGCAGGTGCGTCCGTCGGCGCTGCCCGACGGGGTGCTTGACGTGGCGGTGCGGATACGCGATCGCGCGGGCCACGTCACCATCTCGCGGTGGTCGGTGGTGAACAGCGGCTAGGATTCCCACGACGCGCATCAACCGGGAGGACCCTGCATGATCACCCTCACGCCCGTCGCCGGGGAGAAGCTGAAGCAGCTCATCAACGATGAGGCCGAGCCGGGGTCGGGCCTGCGCGTGAAGGTCGTGCCGGGCGGCTGCTCGGGGTTCGAGTACGCGATGACGTTCGACCGTCCCGGTGACGATGACGAGGTCGTGGAGCAGCACGGGGTCAGCGTCATCATCGACCGCATGAGCGTGCCGTACCTGCTGGGCTCCGAGTTCGACTACGAAGAGGGCTTCCAGGGCGCGGGCTTCCGCATCAACAACCCCAACTCCACGGGGTCGTGCGGATGCGGCAAGTCGTTCACCGCGTGACCCGGTGAGCACGCCGGTCATCGCCGGGGCGGTCCGGACGCCCATCGGCGCGTTCATGGGTGCGCTGTCGCCGGTTCCCGCCACCGATCTCGGGGCCATCGTCATCCGCGAGGCACTCGTGCGTGCCGGCGTGCCGGGTGACCGCGTGGACGATGTCCTGATGGGATGCATCCTGCAGGCGGGCCTGGGGCAGGGGCCCGCGCGGCAGGCGGCGATGGCGGCGGGGGTGCCCGACACCGTGCCGGCCACCACCGTCAACCAGTTGTGCGGGTCGGGCCTGCGCGCGGTGGGCATGGCCGCCCAGGAGATCCGCGCCGGTGACGCCGAGGTGGTGGTGGCGGGCGGCATGGAGAGCATGAGCCGCGCGCCGCATGTGGCATACCTTCGCGACGGGCACCGCCTGGGCGACGCGGCCATGCGCGATACGCTCATTGCCGATGGCCTGTGGTGCGCGCTGACCGACCAGCACATGGGGGGTACCGCCGAGGTGGTGGCCGAGCGCTTCGGCGTGAGCCGCGAGGACCAGGATGCCTTCGCGGCCGAGAGCCAGCGGCTGGCCCGGCTGGCCATGGAGCGCGAACACTTCCGCGATCAGGTGGTGCCGGTGCCCGTGCCGCAGCGGAGGGGCGACCCCGTGCTGGTGGACACCGACGAGCACCCCCGTCCCGACACCACGCGGGAGACCCTGGCGGGGCTGCGCCCGGCGTTCCGGGAGGGTGGCACGGTCACCGCGGGCAACGCATCGGGCATCAACGACGGCGCGGCCGCGATGGTGGTGATGGCGGAGGAGGCCGCCGCGGGCCTGGGGGTGGCGCCCATGGCGCGGATCCTCGGGTACGCGTGGACGGGCATCGCGCCGGAGATCATGGGGTTCGCGCCGGTCGACGCCATCCGCAGGGCACTCGACCGTGCCGGGCTGCCCATCGAGCGGGTGGAACTGTTCGAGGTGAATGAGGCGTTCGCCGCACAGGCAGTGGCGGTGCAGCGCGAACTCGGGATCGGCCGCGAGGTCCTGAACGTGAACGGCGGGGCAATCGCCCTGGGGCATCCGGTGGGCGCCTCGGGCGCGCGCATCCTGGTGACCCTCCTGCACGAGATGGCACATCGCGAAGCACGTATCGGCGTCGCCGCGTTGTGCGTGGGCGGCGGGCAGGGCGTGGCGATGGTCGTGGAGCCGCTCGTCTGACATGAGCGTGCAGTCGCGGCACGCCGAGGTGTGGCCGCCGCTCTACCGCGCGGGCCGTGCGCTGGTGGTGGGGTGGGCGAAGGCGGTGAACGGCTACGAGGTGGCGGGGCGCTGCGCCATCACCCCGGGGCGCGGGTGCCTGGTGGTGTGCAACCACCTCGCCGACATCGACGGCATGTTCGTGGCCGCGGCGCTGCCGCCGCCCCGGATGGGCGTCCATCTGGTGACCGCACGCCATCACGACGCCTCTCCGCTGGCCCGCGAACTGCTCCTGCGCCTGGGGCTCGAACCCGTCCGCACCGAAGTCATGGGAATGGCCGCGCTGCGTCACTGCCGCCGTGTACTGGAGGCGGGCGGCATCGTGGTGATCTACCCGGAGGGGGTCCCGGGGTATTCGGCCCGCGTGCAGCCCTTCGCTGAGGGCGTGGGGTGGCTGGCGCTCACCCCGGGCATCGATGTGGTGCCCGGGGCCATCTGGGGCAGCCACCGGGTGATGCGCCGGGGCCTGCCGATCGGCCGTGGGCCCGTGCGGGTGGCGTTCGGCGCGCCGATCGACCTGGCGCACCTGACGGGCCGGCGCCCCGAGCGGGTGGAGCAGGCCACGGCCATCGCCCGTGCCCGGGTGCAGCAACTGGTGACGTCCCTCGCCGGGAACCCCCGGGTGCCAGGCACGTAACCGGACCATGGGGAGCGGCGCCGGGGTCAGCGGCGCCCGCGCGCGAAGTCCTGGGCAGCCGGCACCACGTGGCGCACGCGTGCGGCATCGGGGTCCTCCAGCGGCAGCGGGTCGCGCGCCGGCAGCGCGGCGGGACGGATGTCGCGGGCCAGCACGTTGATCACCCGCTCGCGGCGCTCCAGGCGGCCGCTCACCACCAGCAGGGGGTCGGCGCGCACGATGGCGCGGTGGCTCTCGTAGAGGGCGGGGCGCACGATCACGTTGATGGGGCCCGTCTCATCCTCCAGCAGCAGGAACACGATTCCGCCTGCGGTGGCGGGGCGCTGGCGGGCCACCACCATTCCCGCCACGGTCACGGTGGTGCCGTGCCGCGCCTGCTTCAGGGCATCGGCGGTGAGCGTGCCGGCAGGCAGGGCGGGGCGCACGAGGGTCATCAGGTGCCATCCGGTGCTCACGCCGGTGGCCTCGTACTCGGCGATGACCCGGTCGATGCGGTCGGGGGCGGGGAGGTCCGGGGCATCGGCGGGATCGATGGGGAGGGGCAGTTGCTCGCCGGCACCGCCCGCCACGCGACGGGGGCGGGCGATGGTGGCGGCCTGCCATAGGATCTCCCGCTCGGGAATGCCGAAGGCATCGAGGGCGCCGGCCCGCGCCAGCATGGCGGCCTGCTCGGGGCGCATGGACGTGCGGGCCATGAGGTCGGCGAGGCCGGTGAAGTAGCCGCCGGATGCGCGTTCGGCCACGACGCGCCCGGCGTCATCGGCGCCCAGGCCGCGCACCATCCCGAGCCCCAGCCGCACCGCGCCATCCTCCACCGTGCAGGCCACCTCCGACCTGCGGATGCATGTGCGCAGCGTGCGCACGCCCCGCCTGCCGGCGTCGCGCACCAGGCTCGCCGGTGGGTAGAAGCCCATCGGCTGGGCGTTGATGAGCGCCGCCAGGAACTCGGCGGGGTGATGACGGCGCAGCCAGGCGCTCTGGTAGGCCAGCACGGCGAAGGCCGCCGAGTGGGCCTTGGGGAATCCGAAGTTGGAGAACCCGATGAGCTTGGTGAACACCGTGCGGGTGACCTCATCGGGTACGCCCCGCTCGCGTGCCCCCTGCAGGAACCGCTGCCACATGCGCAGCATGGCGTCGCGACTGCGCTTGCGGCTCATCGCCCGGCGCAGGTCCTCGGCCTCGCCGGCGCTGAAGCCCGCGAGCGCCATCGCCACCTCCAGTACCTGCTCCTGGAACACCACCACGCCGAGGGTCTCCTCCAGCACCGGCTCCAGCAGCGGGTGGTCGTACGGCGGGCGGAAGGCGGGGTCGCGGCGCCGGGCACGGCGGTGGCGCACATAGGGGTGCACGGCGCCGCCGCTCACGGGGCCGGGGCGGATGAGGGCGACCTGCACGGTCAGGTCATCCAGGTTCTCGGGCCGCGTCTGCAGCAGGCTCTGCATCTGCGCACGGCTCTCGATCTGGAACACGCCCACGGTGTCGGCGTCCTGGATCTCGGCGTACACCGCGGGGTCGTCGAAGCCGATGCGCGAGATGTCAGGTGCGCGGCCGTGCCCGGTGGCGATGAGGTCCAGGCAGTCCTCCACCGCCGAGAGCATTCCCAGACCCAGCAGATCGATCTTCACGAACCCGGCGTCGGCGCAGGAGTCCTTGTCCCACTGGCAGATCTGGCGGCCGGGGAACGCCGCGGGCACCACGGGCACCAGTTCCACCAGGGGGGTGGCGCTCACGATCATCCCGCCCGAGTGCTGCGAGAGGTGGCGGGGCAGGCCCGCGGCCTCCTTCGCCAGCATGGCGAGGGCCCGCCAGCGGCGCCCGCGCAGGCGATCGGCGCCCCCGGGCATGCGGCGGATCTCCTCCTCTACCGCGTCGGCCGACGACCAGCCGTCCGACAGCCGCGCGAGGCGCTCGATATCCGCAGGAGGCAGGGCGAGTGCCGCGCCGATGCCACGGATGGCCATGCGGGCGCGGAAGGTGGGGAAGGCCGCCACCAGGGCGGCATGCCCGGGCCCGTAGCGGCGGATGATCTCCTCGATCAGCCGCGCGCGGACATCGCGCGGGAAGTCCAGGTCGATATCGGGAACCGACCGGATGTCGCGGTTCAGGAACCGGCCGAGGAAGAGCCCGCTCGCCACCGGATCGATGTGCGAGAGGCCGGTGAGGTAGCAGACGATCGAGCCCACTGATGACCCGCGCCCGCGCCCGGGCGGAAGCGCCCGCCGGGCCGATCCCTCGGGGCGCACCTCCAATGCCACCTCGCGCGCGATCTCGAGGATGTCGCGGTGCAGCAGGAAGAATCCCGAGAGGCCGTGGTAACGGATGAGCCCGAGTTCCTCATCCAGGCGTGCACGCGCCTCGTGCCACCCGCGGTCATCGGGGTAGCGCCGCCGCGCCTCGTCGGCGCAGATGCGCGCCAGGGCGGCATCGGCATCCTCCCCGGGGTGCCCGGATGCGAAGTCCGGGAACCGGTATCCCAGATCCCGCGTGAGGTCGAACTCCAGCCTCTCCGCGAGGCGCAGGGTCTCCGCCACGGCGTCCGGGTGGTCGCGAAGCCGCGCGGCCATCTCGGCGGGCGGGCGCAGCACCGCCTGCCGGTTGCCGCGCCGCACCTCCTCCGATGCGTCAAGGGTGAGGCCATGGCGCATGGCCACCAGGACGTCCTGCAGGAATGCCCGGCGGGGCGAGTGCGCGTGCACATCGCCCGTGGCCACCACGGGAACCCCCACATGTCCGGCCAATTGCTCGAGCGCCCGTGCCCGCGCGCGGTCGCCGCGCAGCCCCGGGCGCTGCACCTCCACCCAGGTGCGGTCGCGACCGAATGCGCCCACGAGCCACCTCAGGGCATGCTCGGCATCCGCCCGCCGCCCGCCGTCGATCAGGCGTGACACCAGGCCATGGCGCGCGCACCCCGACAGGCAGGCGAGGCCCTCGTTGTGCAGGGCAAGCATTTCGAGCGGCAGCGCAGGCGGTGTTGCACGGCGGTCGGCGGAGTCGCGGGTATGCGCATGCGCGATGGTGATGAGGCGGCACAGGTTCGCGTACCCCCGCGCGTTCATCGCGAGCAACGTGACATGTGCGTGCCCGGGGACAGTCCCCGCCTCGGGAACAGTCCCCGGGGTCCCGGTGCGCACGGTCACCTCCGCGCCGGTGATCGGCCGCACTCCTGCCGCCGCGGCGGCATGCGCGAACTCCAGCGACCCCGACAGGCTGTCGTGGTCGGTGAGCGCCAGGGCGCCGTGGCCCAGTTCCGCGGCGCGCGCGGCCAGTTCATCCGGCAGCGATGCGCCGTCGAGGAAGCTGAACGCCGAGTGGGCGTGCAGTTCGACATAGGGCGGGCTAGGCATGCATGAACCAGCGGTCGGGCGCCTCGCGGTAGATCAGCGCGGGGCGCCCGGGCTCGAGCACCACGTCGAAGTACGTGCGGTCCACCGGCTGGTCGGTCCACCAGCGGTCCTGTACCCGCCAGGAATCGCGCACTGCCACCACCAGCCGCCGCCGGCCGTCGGTGATCACCGCATGCGGCGCTCCCCCGGGTGATGCCACGACCCGCGCGGGCCGTGGCGCGGCTAGGCCTCGTAGGGCCCGAGTGCCCACCGGCGCTCCGGAAGCCTGCTCCACGGTTCCACCTCCACGAGCCGCATCACCTGCGCATCGCCCTCAGCGGCACGCACCTGATCGAGCGCGGCGGCCGCACGGCGCCTGCGCTCATCCGCCGGCCGCTCCGCCAGCGACATCTGTCCGGCCCCGGGCGGTCCGCCGGCATCGGCCTCGATGGCCAGTCGCGTCACGGGAGCCCCGATGCGCGCGAGGCGCGGGATGCAGGCGACCCCGATGCGCGCGGGGTCGGCGGTGGCCTCGCGCAGGGCCACCGTGTCGGTCCATGAGCCGCCATCCCATGTGCGCGCGCGCAGCACCACCGCCCGCAGTGATCGCCCCCGTGCCGTGGCGCGATCGCATGCCCGGATGATGAGCATGCGCATGGCCGATTCGATCGCCGGAAGGGCCCCGACCGATTCCGGGAAGTCCATCGATTCATCCAGCGGTTCGGGCGGGATGCGCGGCAGGAGGCGCCGGTCGTCCTCGCCCCGCGCCATCAGCCACGCGGCCTCGCCGTCACGGCCCAGGCGGTCCAGCACCGATGCGCGCGGCAGGGCCGCGAATCCACCGATGTCGCGGATTCCCAGTGACGACAGGAACTGCCGCGCCCGGGGGTCGAGCGGCAACCGCGAGATGGGGAGGGGAGCGAGGAATGCCGCTATCTCGTGCTGCTGCACCATCGCGCCCGCCCGTGCGGCCTGCCGCGATGCGAAGGGGGCAGGGGCAGCACCCGTCATCCCGCCGCACCCCACGGGCAGCGCCTGCCGCGCACGGCGCATCACCACATTCAGGCCGCCATGCATGCGCAGCAGCCCGTCGGCCGCGAATGCCCAGGTCCCATCTGCATTGGGCTGCACGGCGGCGCCCATGTCCTCCAGGCGCACGGTCACGCGCTCCCCGGCTGCGCGCACGGCATCCGGCTGGGGGGGAACCAGGTCGAGCCCGGGGCAGCGCGCGAGTGCCTCGCCCACGCGCAGCCCCGGTCGCACGCCGCACGACCATGCCGCGGGGGTGCAGTCGCCGATCACCTGCGCATCCCCGGGCGGTGGGCCGAGGGCGATGGGGTCGTCCCACGCCACCCGCGCCTCGATCACCGCGATGCGGAGGGGGAGGAGGGGAATGTGTGCCGTGACGATCATGAGAACATATGTTCTCATGATGTGACGATGCACATCAAGCCCCCGCGCACCCCATCAGGGGAAATGGGGGCCACCCGGTGCCAGGCACGTAATCATGACCGCAGGGTCACGATTACGTGCCTGGCACCGGGGTGACCGGGCTAGCTCGAGCCGCCCAGGTTGGCCAGTGCGCCGATGTCCACCACGTCGGTCGGCGCCGTCACGTCCACCGGGTCGTTCCAGTTGGTGAAGTTGATCTCGCCGCTGGAGTCGGAGTCGCTGCCCGCGATCTGGACGGGGTAGGGCTCGCCCACGGTCTGCACGGCCAGGGTGCCCGGGCCATCACCGTTTGACTCCAGGAACACCACGGGGATGCCGTTGACCTCGCCGGTGCCCTTCACGCTCACCGTGCCCTCGGGGGCGAGGATCCCCTCGAGCAGGGAGTCCTTCTCGGCGAACTGGTTGAAGCCCTCGAGCTCATCGCTGCCGCTGTTCGCCGGGACCAGCAGCCACTTGTCGCCGATCAGGGCGGTGATGGCCTCGGCGGCCGCCGAGTTGTCCCCCTGGCCGGCGATCTTCGCGAAGCCCTCGCCGCTGATCTTGAAGTAGGTCTTGCCATCCACCACGCGGATGCCCACCTCGATGCCCTGGGCCTCGATGGTGCCATTGGCGGCGTTGTCGCCCACCTGCAGGTCCAGCGCGACCTTGTCATTGCCCTGGGTGATCGCGCCCGTGACGGTCACCGACGACGCGGCGCTCGCGGCGGCCTGCGCCTTGTCGAGGATCTCCTGCGCGGAGAGGGTCTCCACGCCGTTGGCCGGGCCGAGTGCGGCGGTGTCCACCGCGGCGGTGGATGCCGCGCCGCCGCCCGAGTCCGACCCGCAGCCGGCCAGCACCCCGCCACCGGCCACCAGGGCCAGCGCGGCCGCCGTTGCGGCCATCCTGCGCTTCATCGTGCGTTCCATGGTGCTCATGTCCTCCTGGTCGTCGTGTGGGGGTCAGTCAGGCCCGCGGGTTTCCCCAGTGATCGTCATGCACCAGCGTGCGCCACGGGCGCCTCTTGGCGGCCATGGCCGGCGGGAGGCCCACGGGGAACTCCGTGGGGTACCCCAGCGGCGTGATGACGGGGATCTCGAACTCGTCGGGGATGTCGAGGAGCGCGCGGAACTCATCCTCCGCGTACCAGTGGAAGACGGTCGGCACCGTCCCCAGGCCGCGTGCGCGCGCCGCGACGAACAGGTTCTCCATGGCGAAGCCGACCGACACCAGGTCGGCCACGCGCTCCCACTCGGCCTGGTCGTCGGGGAAGGCGTGCCGGGGCACGACCATGCCGACGATCCACACCGGGACCTCGCGGTAGTTGCCGAGCACCTGCTCGGCGTAGCCGCGCGCCCACTCGGCGTGCTCGTCGGGGCTCACGTCCGGTGCCGGGGGACGGACGGTCTCGAAGTACTTCGCGCCCCCGCGGATGACGATCTCGGCGACGGCCTTCCGCAGCTCCGGCTCGCGCACCACGATGAGGCTCCAGGCCTGCGCCATGCCGCCGGTGGGGGCGAGCAGCGCCAGGCGCAGGATGGCGTCGATATCTGCGTCGGGGACCGGCTGGTCGGTGTACGACCGGACGCTTCGCCTCAGGCGGATCGCCTCATCGGCATCCATCACGACCTCCCAGGTAGGCGGGGACCGATCGCCCCGGCACGCGGGATTGTGTCAGGCCGTGGCCCCGACCGCTTGCCGCGATGCGGGCGCGAGCGCCTTGCGGATGCGGTCCTGCAGTCTCTGCTCCAGCTTCGCGCGGGCGGCCTCGGGCCCGTCGGTCACCTTCGACCACAGCCTGAGGGGCTTGGCGTCCAGCGACAGCGCCTGCACCAGGCCCGCGGCCACCTCGTCCGGCAGGCCCTTCTGCGACCCCGCGGGGATCTCCAGGGTCACCTTCTCGCCGCCGTCCAGCCCGGTCCACTGCGCGCGCTCCAGCAGGTGGCGTGCGATGGAGCCGTCGGCGTCCACCGAGCCCCGGGCGGTGCGCGATGTGCCTCCGCGCCCGCCGATCACGGGCTCCAGGCCCGCAGCCTCGGGGTCGGCGCGGTCGGCCTCGATGCGCGCCTTGGCCTCCTCCACTGTCACGTCCCGCTCCGACCCGCGCGGACGCTTCCAGATGACGTACCCGCAGCCGCGGTTGCGCGGGCTCTTCCATGAGTTGCAGCCGTAGGTCTTGGGACGCTCCACGATGGTGCCGCCGCATCCGGGCACGGGGCACTCGGCCACGGGCTCGCGCGGCGGGGTGGCGTTGGTCTCGCCACGCGCCACCATCGCCTTGGCCTCGTCCAGCGACACCTCGTCGCGGCGGCCGCGCACGCGCTTCCAGATGACGTACCCGCATCCCGGCTCGTTCCGGCTCTTCCACGAGGTGCAGCCGTACGAGCGGCCGCGCTCGACGATCTCGCCGTCGCAGCCGTCGGTGGGGCAGGGGCCCAGCACCTCGCGCTCGCCCTGCAGGTCCTTCGACTGGATTCCCTTGGCGATGTACTCCTTCGCCTCGTCCAGGGTGATGGACCGGTTGTCCATCTGCTTCCACAGCGTGTAGCCGCACCCGGGGTCGTCCTTGCCGTGGTAGCTGTCGCACGAGTAGCTCTTGCGCTGCTCCACGATGTTTCCGGCGCACTTCTCGCCGTTCGGCAGGGTGAGGGGGCAGGGGGCGATGACGGTGCGCTTCACGCGCAGGTCGTCGCGACTCTTGTCCGCGAACCAGTCCACAACCTGCCGGGTGAAGTCCTTGATCTCGCGCTCGAACGCATCGCGGCTCTCGCCGCCGGCCTGGATGCCGTTGAGCTTCTGCTCCCAGCGCCCCGTCAGCTCGGGGCTGGTGAGCAGGTGGTCGCCCAGCATCGTGATGAGCCCGATGGCCTTGTCGGTGGCGCGCAGCTGCTTGCCCTCGCGCTCCACGTACTCGCGGTCGATGAGGCTCTCGATGATGTTGGCGCGCGTTGCCGGGGTGCCGAGGCCGGCGTCCTTCATCGCCTCGGCGGCCTCGTCGTCGTCCACCAGCTTGCCGGCGGTCTCCATGGCCTTCAGCAGGCTGCCCTCGTTGAAGCGCGCGGGTGGCTTGGTGCTCTTGGCCAGCGCCTCCGCCCGGGCACAGGTGAGCACCTGGCCCACCTCCACCGACGGCAGCGTGCGGTCCTTCGGCTCGGCCTCGCCGTCCTCGGTCACGGCCTGCTCGGCCCGCGCCTGCTTCTCCACCCGGTGGCGCCGCATGGCGTCCACCGCGTACCAGCCCGGCTCCACGATCACGGTGCCGCTGCTGCGGAACGTGTTGCCCGCGACGTCGGTGACGATCGTGGTGTCCTCGAGCTTGGCCGGCGGCAGGAACACCGCCAGGAATCTGCGGGCCACCATGTCGTAGATGCGGCGCGCATCGGCGCCCAGGCGGCTCAGGTCGTGGTCGCCGTCGGTGGGGATGATGGCGTGGTGATCGGTGACCTTCTCGTCGTTCACCACCCGGCCGAGCGGCAGCTTCTGGAGCGCCAGCACCATGCGGGCGGCGTCGGCGTACTGGTGGTCAGCCGAGCCCACGCGCGACACCACCGACTTCAGCGTGCCCACCATGTCGCCGCTCAGGTAGCGGCTGCTGGTGCGCGGATAGGTGAGCACCTTGTGCTCGTCGTAGCAGCTCTGCGCCGCGGCCAGCGTGCGCGACGCCGAGAACCCGTACCGCTGGTTGGCATCGCGCTGCAGGGCGGTGAGGTCGTACAGCAGCTGCGGCGCCTCGGTGCGGGGGCGGGTCTCAACGGACGTGACGGTGCCGGTGGCTCCGGTGGCGGCATCCACGATTCCCCGGGCGGCGTCGGCGGCGTTGATGCGGTCACGGAACGTCTTGCCGTCGTCGTCGGTGAACAGCAGGTCGCGGTGGGCCCCGGCCACGTCGTTCCACATGGCCGGCAGGTCCGCGTCGGCGCCGGTGAAGGTGGCCTCCACCTGCCAGTAGTCGCGCGGCTCGAACGCCGCGATCTCCAGGTCGCGGCGCACGATCATGGCCAGGGTGGGGGTCTGCACCCGCCCCAGCGACAGCACGCGGCGGATGGACCCCGCCTTGGTGGTGGCGGCGCGCGTGCCGTTCATGCCCACCAGCCAGTCGGCCTCGCTGCGCGCCCGCGCGGCGTCCTCCAGGTCACGCATCTCGCTGTCGGGGCGGAGCGATGAGAAGGCGTCCCGGATGGCCGCCTTGGTCATCGACGAGAACCATGCGCGCTCCACCGGCTTCTCGCGCGCCGCCTCGGATGCGCTCTGCAGGATGAGCTTGAAGATCAGCTCGCCCTCGCGTCCGGCGTCGCAGGCGTTGACGATGGTGGTCACGTCCTTGCGCGCCATCAGGCGGTGAAGGGCCCCCAGTTGCTTCGCGGCCCGCGAATCGCGGGCCTGGTAGCGGAACTCCTGGGGGATGATCGGAAGGTCCTCATAGGTCCACTTCCGGAAGCGGGGGTCATACGCATCGGGGTCCACCTGCTCCAGCAGGTGGCCCACCGCGTAGGAGATGACCCAGTCGTCGCTCTCGTACGCATCGCCCTTCTGCGTGAACGTCCCGGGCAGTGCCCCGGCCACGTCCCGGGCCACCGACGGCTTCTCGCAGATGATGAGTTTCTTCCCCACGGGGCGGGCACCATAGCATCGCCCCCCGCACCGGAATCACGCGGTGTGGCACGTGTTCCGGGCAACCCCGGGGGCGCCCCCTACGGGGGCGATCCGGCCGTCCGGCTACCCGAAGAAGGGCGTCGCCAGGTCGTAGGAGGCGGGCGGAACGGTCTTCAGCGTGCCCACCGCCTCCTGCAGCGGCACGTCGGTCACCGTGTCGCCATGAAGGGCGGCCATGCGGCCGAACAGGCCCTCGGCCACCATGTCGGCGGCCCGGGTCCCGAACCGCGTAGCGAGCACGCGGTCGCGCGCCGTGGGGGTGCCGCCGCGCTGCACGTGCCCCAGCACCGTCACGCGCGTGTCGTACCCGGTGGCCTCGCGCACGATCACCCCCAGCCGGTCGCCCACGCCCTGCTGGGCCAGCCGCGCATGGCCGAACTCATCGCGTTCCCCGCGCCCCCCCTCATCGCCCAGGTCCACGCCCTCGCTCACCACCACGATGGAGTAGTCCAGGCCGCGCTCGTGGCGCGAGCCGATCGACGACAGCAGGCCGTCGATGTCGGGTGGCTGCTCGGGGATCAGGATGTAATCGGCGCCGCCCGCGAGGCCCGAGTACAGGGCGATCCAGCCCGCGTGGCGCCCCATGACCTCCACCACCATCACGCGGTCGTGGCTCTCCGCCGTCGTGTGCAGGCGGTCGATGGCATCGGTGGCGATCTGCACGGCGGTGTCGAAGCCGAACGTCACGTCGGTCCCCGAAAGGTCGTTGTCGATCGTCTTGGGAACGCCCACCACCGGCACGCCGTGCTCGGAATGCAGGCGGCTCGCGGCCCCCAGCGTGTCCTCGCCGCCGATCGCCACCAGGGCGTCGACCCCCAGTCGCGTGAAGCCGTCCAGCGCGGCGCGGGTGGCATCCGCATCCCGGAAGGGATTGGTGCGGGAGCTCTTCAGCATGGTGCCCCCGCGTGCGAGCACGCCGCTCACATCCCGGGCGGACAGCGGAACGGCATCGGCCTCCAGCAGGCCGCGCCACCCACGGAGGATGCCCACGTGCTCATGCCCATGGCGTCGCGCGCCCACCTTCACCACGGCCCGGATGACCGCGTTCAGTCCCGGGCAGTCGCCCCCGCCGGTCAGGATGCCCACGCGCATG
>CALIKX010000065.1 GCA_938017905.1 uncultured Thermoleophilia bacterium
AGCTGCACCGACAGGCCGGCGCTCTGGGCCAGGCCCACGTCCAGCGAGGTCTGCTCCTTGGGCGCAGCCGCCTCGGCCGGCGCGGTCTCGGTGACCACGGCGCCCTGGGCGCTGCCCTCGATGGCCACCGGCTCCTGGCCATCGGGCACCTGGCCCTCCAGCTCGGCACGCATGCTCTCGGTGATGATGCCCACCGAGCGCTTCTCCTCCTCGGTGAGGAACTTGGCCGACAGCCAGCGCACCAGGTAGTCCACGATCGACTTGGCGCTGGGGATCTCCGGGTTGCCGGTGAAGCCCGACGGGTCGAACCGCATGTGGCTGAGCTTGTTGGCCAGCGTGCTGAGGGGCACGCCGTACTGCAGCGCCAGGCTCATGCAGATGGCCAGCGAGTCCATGAGTCCGGAGACCGTGGAGCCCTGCTTGGCCATCTTCATGAAGACCTCGCCCGGGCTGCCGTCCTCGTACATCCCGACGGTGATGTAGCCGTCGTGGTCGAGGATGCGGAAGTGGTGCGTGATGGCCTGGCGCTCGTCCGGCAGGCGGCGCCGCTGCAGCTTGGCGGGCGCGGCACCGGCCTCGTTGGCCGCCTTCATGTCTGCGGGTGAGTCCTTGCCGGTGGAGAGCGGCTGGGTGCGCTTGCTGCCGTCGCGGTAGATGGCGAGCGCCTTCACGCCCTCCTTCCACGCCAGCACGTAGGCGGCCGCGATGTCCTCGGGCGTGGCCTCGTTCGGCATGTTGACGGTCTTGCTGATGGCGCCCGAGATGAAGGGCTGCACGGCGCCCATCATCTTGATATGGCCGCGGTAGTGGATGCTGCGCTCGCCGTTGGCCGGCGTGAACGCGCAGTCGAACACCGGCAGGTGCTCCTCCTTCAGGCCCGGCGCGCCCTCGATGGTCTCGTGCTCGTCGATGTGGGCCACGATCTGCTTGATGGCCTCCTCGTGGTACCCCAGCTTCTCGAGGGCCGGGGGCACGGTGTTGTTGACCATCTTCAGCACGCCACCGCCCACCAGGCGCTTGTACTTGACCAGCGCGATGTCGGGCTCGACGCCCGTCGTGTCGCAATCCATCATGAAGCCGATGGTGCCCGTGGGGGCCAGCACCGACGCCTGCGAGTTGCGGTAGCCGAACACCTCGCCGCGGTCCACGGCGGTGTCCCACTCATCGCGGGCGGCCTGCAGCAGGTCCTCGTCGTGCACGCGGCCATCGGGGATGTCCTGCGCCGCGCGCCGGTGGCTGCGGATCACCCCGTTCATGGCCTTGGCGTTGGGCTCGTAGCCCTCGAACGGCCCCATGCGCTCAGCCAGGCGCGTGCTCATGGCATACGCGCGGCCGGTCATGAGCGCGGTGATGGCCGATGCGTAGCCGCGGCCCTCATCGCTGTCGTATGGCAGGCCGTGGCTCATGAGCAAGGCGCCGAGGTTGGCGTAGCCCAGGCCCAGTTGGCGGTACTTGCGGGCGTTCTCGCCGATCATCTCGGTGGGGTACCCGGAGCGCGCCACGATGATGTCCATGGCCGTGATGACCACGTCCACCGCCTGGCGGAAGTCGTCCAGCTGGAACACGCCGTCCTCGTCCACGAACTTCATGAGGTTGAACGAGGCCAGGTTGCACGCGGAGTCGTCCAGGTGCATGTACTCGCTGCACGGGTTGGAACCGTTGATGCGGCCCGACGCCGGGCAGGTGTGCCAGCGGTTGATGGTGCTGTCGAACTGCATGCCGGGGTCACCGCACACCCACGCGGCCTCGGCGATCTCCTTCATGAGCTCGCGGGCCTTCATGGTGTCCACCACCTCGCCGGTGGTGACCGCCGTGGTGTGCCAATCGCCACCGGCCTCGTAGGCGTACATGAACTCGTCGGTCATGCGCACGGAGTTGTTGGCGTTCTGGAACTGGATGCTGTTCCAGGCCTCGCCGTTCAGCCCCATGTCGTAGCCCATCTCGCCGAGGGCCCAGGCCTTCTTCTCCTCCGTGGCCTTGCAGTTCACGAAGTCGCGGATGTCCGGGTGGTCCACGTTGAGGATGACCATCTTCGCGGCGCGGCGCGTGGTGCCGCCGCTCTTGATGGCGCCGGCGCAGCTGTCGGCGCCGCGCATGAACGACACCGGGCCCGAGGCCTCGCCGCCGCCCGACAGGCGCTCCTTCGACGAGCGGATGGCCGACAGGTTGATGCCGCTGCCGGACCCGCCCTTGAAGATGATGCCCTCCTTGCCGATCCAGGACAGGATGGAATCCATGGTGTCCTCGACGGAGAGGATGAAGCAGGCCGAGCACTGCGGGTTCTCGCGCATTCCGACGTTGAACCACACGGGCGAGTTGAACGCGGCCATCTGGTGCACCAGCAGGTGCGCCAGTTCGTACTCGAACACCTCGGCCTCGTCCTTGGTGGCGAAGTAGCCCTCCTCGACACCCCACGCCTTGAGCGTGAGCACCACGCGGTCGATGAGCTGCTTCACCGAGTACTCGCGCTCGGGCGAGCCCATCGCCCCGCGGAAGTACTTGGACGCCACCACGTTGGTGGCCAACTGCGACCACGCGGCCGGCACCTCGATGTTGTCCTGCTCGAACACGCTGGTGCCGTCACCCGACGAGATGCCCGCGCTGCGGCGCTCCCACTCGATGAGGTCGTAGGGGTGCTTGCCCTTCTTGGTGAAGTGGCGCTTGAGCCCCAGTGCGTACTGGCGCTTCCCCTTGCCGGACTTTGTCGACTGCGTGCCGACGACCTCAGTCGCCATCAGGTGCCTCCTCGGGCGTGGTGTTGGTGGTGTCATCCTCGACCCCGAGCCCGCCGGCCAGGGCGCGCAGGCGTCGGCGCGGAGTGCGCTCGACAGGTGCGGCCTCGGCGAGGAGCTCGAACATCTGGTCGTCGAGCGGGCGCTGCCCACGGGGCAGCGGGGGCTCCCGCTCCAGGCGGGTGAGCTCATCTGCGAACTCGTCGGTGTCCTCGAACTGCCGGTAGACGGACGCGAACCGCACGTAGGCGACGGTGTCGACATCCTTCAGCCGCCGCAGGGCCAGTTCGCCGATGGCGTTGCTGGACACCTCCTGCTTCAGGCGGTTGCGCAGGCTCACCTCGATGTCGCGCACGGCGGCCTCCAGGTGGGCGGTGGGCACGGAGCGCTTGTGGCACGCCCTCTGCAGGCCCGACAGCAGCTTGTCGCGATCGAATGGCTCACGATCACCATTGCTCTTGATCACGATGAGCGGCATCTCCTCCACGCGCTCGTACGTGGTGAAGCGCCTGCCACATGTCTGGCACTCCCGGCGCCTGCGGATGGCGTCCTTCGTGTCGGGAACACGGGATTCCATGACGCGATGCACAGAACCGTCGCAATACGGGCAGATCATGCGCGGTTTTCCGTTCCGGACACTAGGGGTGGGGTCACTGACATGAGGGGGCACACTACATCCAGCGTTGCGCACGATGCAAGACGCCACTTCGCGCCAATTGTTGCGAAGTACCCGGAAAATGCGCGAAAACCCGGGGAAGGGGTGCGGGGGCACCGAGATGCGCATGCGGGCGCCGCGGGGGCGCCCCACTCAGTCGAGGAAGCGCACCCTCTGGATGGGCCAGTAGATGAGCTCCGCCTGGCCGATCACGTTGTCCATCGGCGTGAACTCGGCGTCGCGCTCGATCCACACGTGGGCGTCGCATGATCCGGGGCGGTTGTCGCCAAGCACCAGCACCTGGCCCTCGGGCACGGTGGGGAAGGCCACCTCGTAGTCGGGCGTGATGGCGTCGTCGATCACCAGTGGGCGCGCCGTGGAGGCGCCCGGCTCCTGCACGTAGGTCACGTAGGTGTCGTCACCCTCGCCCAGGGTCTCCTCACGCGCCCCGTCGGGCCCGAACGAGTTGGGCTCGGCCACCCGGCGCACGGCCAGTTCCCCACCCGGCCGCAGCGCGGGATCGGGGTTGGACGCCGAGATGGTGACGCGGCGCACGCTGACGGTGTCGCCGGGCAGGCCCACCACGCGCTTGACGAACGGCACGTCGCCGGGCTCGCTGCATGCCGCGCGCGCACCCGCGGTGGGGTCGAACACCACCACGTCGCCCCGCGAGATATTGCGCAGCTTGTAGATGACCCGGTTGGCGATGACCCGGTCGGGCGCACGGTCGCCGGTGGAGTTGGCGCCCTGGATGGCCGGGTACATCGAGTTGGTGGGAATCTCATACGGCTTGGCGATGGATGCCTGGATCACGAACGCCAGGGTGATCGCCACCGCCACGGGGAGGATGAGGTCCTTGACGAACTTCCTCATGCGTCGCCGTTGCCGCGGCCCCGGCGCATCACCACCAGGTACACCACGAAGGCCACGAGGGCCAGTCCGGCGGCCACCAGGATGGCGATCACCACCGGGGGCAGGGCGTCGCCCTCCAGATCGTCCGCCACCCCATCGGCGCCGGTGGTAGAGGTGCCATCCGCGCCGGTGACGTCCGACGATGCCGCGGCAGCGGACGTGCCACCGCAGGCCTCACCGGGCCGGCGGATGTTGGTGAGCTGCGCCTGGCGGATGACATCCACGGCCGCGCCGTACTGCTGCTGGTCGGGACGGATCTGCTTCAGGGCCTCTTCGTAGTCGGCCAGCGTGTAGCAGCCGTCGATCTGCCCGTTGTCCTCGTAGTCGGCCAGCACCTGCTGGCCACTTCCGAACGCGGGCACGGCCATGAGCCCCATTGCGAGCGCGATGAGGAAGGTCACGACTACGCTGCGACGGATGGCGGCGGGGATCAACTCGGCGAGCGTAGCCGGTAACGGGGGCACCCGCTGAGCGGCGGGGTACGCCGCGAGCGCGCGGCGCTGGTCGGCGGCGTGGTGCTGCTGGCCTGCTGGACCGTGCTGACGGTGCTGAGCGGCGGCATCGACCTGGGCGACGGCCTCGCAACCCGCGGCGCCGCCTCGGCCATGCTGGCCGCGCTGGTGGCGGCGCCCTTCGCCGCGTGGGCACTGATGCACGCACGGGGGCAGGCGGCGCCACGGTCGGGTCCCGCGCTCCTGGCCATCGGCGGCGTGGCGGGCTTGGCGGTGTGGGCCGGCATCTCCATCCTGTGGGCACTGGCCGGGGACCTGGCGTGGACCGAGGCCAACCGCATCGCGCTCGCGGGGCTTGCGCTGGTGATCGGCATCGGGTTGGCGGCAGTGCTGCCCCGTGCACCCGAGCGGTTCGCAGTGGGGCTCACCATCGCCGCGGCGCCGGTCGTGCTGTGGGCGCTGCTGGCCCGCGGGCTTCCCACCGTGTTCGGCAGCGACTTCGAGCCGTCACGGCTGCAGGCCCCCGTCGGGTACTGGAACGCCCTCGCGCTTGTGGCAGTGATCGCCGTGCCCGGGCTGCTGTGGTGGGCGGGACGGCGCGGCGGGGACGACGCCGATGTGGTGGGTGCGGCCGCAGCGCTGTCGGTGCTGTTCACCACGATCCTCCTCACCTACTCGCGCGGCGGACTGCTGGCACTGCTGCTGGTGCTGGTGATCGTGGTGGGGCTCACCCCCGGGCGCCTGCGGCAGGCCGCGGCGCTGGCAGGCGGCGTGGCCGG
>CALIKX010000066.1 GCA_938017905.1 uncultured Thermoleophilia bacterium
GGCCGTACGACCCTCGAGCGTCTCTACGCCGCAGGCGAGATCACCGGTGGCATACACGGGACCAACCGGCTGATGGGCAACTCGCTGCTGGACACGGTGGTGTTCGGTCGGATCGCCGGCGCCGCGGCGGCACGCGAGGCCATGGCATGAGCTCCCGCCCGGCGGACTTCCTGGATCTCCCGGCCCGTCCCGCGAAACCGCGTGAGACCGGCATCAGCCACGTGATCGACAAGGGCCTCTCACCGCGCCAGGTGGAGGACCTGTTCGCGACCTCGGGCGAGTACATCGACATCGTGAAGCTGGGGTGGGGCACCGCGTACGTGACGCCGAACCTGCGCGAGAAGGTGCGGCTGTACCAGTCGTATGGGGTGGCCGTGGTGATCGGCGGAACGTTCTGGGAGGCCTGCCTGGCGCAGGGCCGGTTGGCCGAGTGGAAGGACTTCATCGGCGACCTCGGGCTGCGGCACGTGGAGGTATCCGACGGCACCCTCGAGGTGCCGCACGAGCAGAAGCTCGCGTGCATCGAGGAGTACGCGGCGGACTTCACCGTGCTCTCGGAGGTCGGGTCGAAGGACGGCGATGCCGTCATCGCGCCCTACCGGTGGGTGGAGATGATCCGGGCCGAGCTGGGCGCCGGTGCGTGGAAGGTGATCACCGAGGCCCGCGAGAGCGGCACGGCGGGCGTGTTCCGCGGCGATGGCGAGGTGCGGTCGCGGCTCATCGACGAGATCGCGCAGTCCGTGGACGTCGACCGGTTGCTGTTCGAGGCCCCGCAGAAGGCGCAGCAGGTGTGGTTCATCCGGGCATTCGGGCCGAACGTGAACCTCGGCAACATCCCCCCGGATGAGGTGATCCCCCTCGAGACCCTGCGCCTCGGGCTGCGCTCCGACACCCTGCGCACCGTGCCCGACGCGGGTTCCCCGGACGGCCCGGCCCTCTAGCCTCGTGGGCATGCGCTCCCATGTCGCCGCCATCGCGGTCCTGGCCGCGGGGATCCCGGTCATGGCCGGGCATGCCGACGCGCGCCCGATGGGGCACGTGTTCGACTGGGGCCATGAGCTGAACCTCGAGGAGCATCCGCGGTGGCGCCCCACCGGGCGCCTGCCGATGACGCGGTCGAGGTGGCTGCGCACCGTCGACGGCATCCTGCGCACGGCGGGCGCGAACAACCTGTGGTTCAGCGGCTTCGCGGCCCTGCCATTCGACATCCCGGTCTCCCCGCGCGAGCCGGCGTCGTGGCGCAACCCCGCCAACTTCATGCGTCTCTACCGCCAGACGGGCCTGTCATGGGACGTCAATGTGGAGGCACGGGCCGCCAAGGAAGCGCTCTGCATCTTCGCGCGGCGCCCCGCATCATGCCGCCCCACCGGCGTGGTCTTCCAGCCCGACACCAAGGCGCCCACGCGCCGGATGTCGTTGCTGGACCCCGCGTACCGCCGCAAGGCGCTCGCGGAGATCCGGCGCATCGTCCCGCGCCTCCGGAACGCGCCATACGTGTTCTCGTACACCGGATCGGACGAGCCGATCGTGGTGCTCCCCAGGGGCGCGGCGGCGCGCAGCGCCCTGTGGCGCCGCCAGAGCCGGACCATCCGACGGCAGTACGGGTGGGCGCCGCCGCGGTCCGGCGCGAAGCGCACCACCTCCCCCGTCGCGGGCCTGCGGTGGCTGGCGTATTCACGGTGGACCAGCGATCGCTTCTTCGCGATGAAGGCCCAGCAGGCCGCGCTCATCAAGCGCCTCGATCCCGGTGCCCGGGTAACCCCCAACGATTACGGAATGATCGACGGCTTCATGCCGTGGGACTACACGAAGCTGGGTGGCTTCGCCGACATCGTCGAGGCCGATCCGTACGTCTCGTACGCTGAGCGTGCCAACCCGGGCCGCGGCCGCTACAACCCGGGCTTCGGCGCCAAGCTGATGTCCGACCTTTCCGGCCGCGACGTGCGGATCGTCGTCCAGGCGTTCCCCTACGCCCGGTACACGCCCGGCATCGGGGACATCGAGACGTGGAGCAGCCAGGCGCTCCGCGCGGGTGCGACGCACCTCAGCTGGTTCGCGATGAACAATCCGCGGTTCACGAACCGCAAGCTCTACGACGGCATGCTCGCGCTGGCATCCCGCCTCAAGGGGCTCCAGCTGCCGGACAAGCCGGTGGACCCCTCCACGGTCGTCGTCTACTCGCTGATGAGCGAGGGCCAGGGGCAGCCCAACCTGCGGGGCGACGCCCGGTACCGCACGTCGGGCGACGCCCTCTACACCACCCATTCGCTGCTCGGTGAGCTGAACGGCGCCCCGTTCGTGTTCGACACCGACGAGCGCCTGACGGCCGAGCGCGACCGCCTGGCCCGCGCGAAGATTGTGTGGCTTCCCCGCGGCGACACATTGTCGCGGCCCTTTGCCGAGGCCCTGCGCGACTGGGTGGCGGCAGGGGGATTCCTGGTGGTCACCGATCCGCTCGCCTTCGCGCGCACGCCTGCCAACGAGGATCTCTCGGACATCGGCGCGGCGCTGAAGGGCGGGCCGCTCGGCCGCACCGCCGGCGGGGTGCTGCTGATGCAGAAAGACGCGCTCGCGGCGAACCTGCCGCCCGACCTGTACGCGCTGCCGGTCGATGACAAGCGCACGTGGGCCTTCTCGGCCGTGGCGTCCGAGGCGCGTGTGGTGGCCACCCACCTCGATGGCGCGCCGGCGGCGGTGCTGCGCCCCGTCGGACGAGGGCAGGTGCTCTCGTTCGCTGCCGATCCGATGACGCCCGGATCGCTGGTGGAGCCGCTGGACATCGTGCCCCTGATCGGCCAGGTGCAGCGCCTGGCGGGGGGGAGCACGGGGCACCCCGCGTGGAGTTGGCGGATTCCCGGCACGGCCGACATATCGCCGTGGGATGGCGCGTACCGCCCCTAGGCGCGGGCATGGCCGTCTTCATCTGCCCACGGTGCGCCCATCGCGTGGCGGGCGCCGAGCGCGCCGAGGGGCACCAGCCCCGGGGCTGCCCCTCCTGCGGGTTCGGGTTCGTGTTCGAGTTGATGGACGACTACTACGCCGGTCCGCTGACAGCGCTCGTCTGCTGCGACCGCGAC
>CALIKX010000067.1 GCA_938017905.1 uncultured Thermoleophilia bacterium
TCACCGTGGTGGAGGTCCCGGTGGAGTTGCCCCTCGACGCCGGCATGCCGCGCGAGGAGCGGGGCGCCGGGCAACTGCTGGCGCATGCCCGGCAGATCGCCGAGGAGTACGGCGCGACGGTGGAGACCACCGTGGTGCACGGTCGCCAGGCGGGGCGGGCGATCGTGGATGAGGCCCGCCGGGTGAAGGCCGAGGTGATCATGATGGGCGTGGCGCGCAAGCGCCGGCTGGGTGAGCACATCTTCGGGCGCACCGTGGACTACGTGCTGCGGCATGCCCCGTGCCGGGTGGTGATCGCCAGCGACGCGGCGGCGCCAGACACCACCTCCGCGGCGGCGGTGAGCGCGGCGCTGTCAGAGGCCGTGGCGCGCCCACCCGGGCCGCCCAGTCGGCCACCGGACCGCTGAACGGGTCCGGTCTCACAATTTTTTCACGATCGCTTGTAACAACTTAACCTGCACATCGTGCAGTCACGCACAAAGTAGTATATGCCTGCATATGATGATTTTCCGGGGTATCATGCACCACCCGATTCGCCCCATTTTGCACAAGCGCTTGTGCGGTCGGTATCAAATTGACGACCGCCAGAAATGGGCCTACGTTCATCATGCATGCGGAACGGCTCCCGAAATCCCCTCCTCCGGTCGCGCGATGGCGTGGCCCTGCTGGTGACGCAGGCAGCCCACGCGCTCGCGCAGGGCATGCTGACGATCATCGTGCCGTGGCTCATCCTCGAGCAGGGCGGGTCGGCGTCGCAGGCCGCGATCGGGTTCGCCATCACGTTCCTGCCCTTCCTGTTCCTCGCGGCGCCTGCGGGAATGGCCGGCGACCGACTGGCCCGGCGCCCCCTGCTGGGCGCGGCGCTCGGCGCCGGCACCGCAATCGCCTCCGCGCTGGCATTCGTGCTGGCCGCAGGCGACCCATCAGTGCCCCTGCTGTACCTGGCGGCCTTCCTGATCGGCGCGGTCCGCGTGTTCGTGGACGCCGCGATGTTCGGAGCGCTGGCCGCCGTCGTCCGGCGGGAGGAGATGATGCCCGCGCAGGCGGCGCTGGCGCAGGCGTTCAACCTGGGGTACTTCGGCGGCCCCGCCGTCGCCGGACTCGCACTGGTGCTTGGCGCCGGCACGGCCATGGCGCTGGTGGCCGGTGCGCTCGCCATGGCCGCCATCGCCGCAGTGGCCGGATCGCGTGCCCTCGATGAGCGTGACGAGGCCGGGCCCCGTCCGCCGGTGCGTCGCGGCCTGGCCTTCCTTTTCCTGTCGCGCGACCTGCGGGTGCTCACCGTCACCGCCATCGCATGGAGCGTCGCCTCCGGTGCCGCCATCAGCCTTGCCGTGCCGCATCTGCGCAATGACCTCGGCGTGTCCGGGGTTGCACTGGCAGCCGTTCTGGCCGCAGGCGTGGCCTGCATGATGCTGGCGACGCCCATCATCACCCGGCTGGACCGCCGGCACGCCGACGAGACCATCATCGTGCTCGCCTGTGCCGCCTACGTGGTGCCCGCGCTCGCGATGGCCCTGATCCCGGGCGTGATGGGGACCGCCCTCGCCTACGCACCCCTGATGCTGGCGAACGCCGTGTGTGCCGCCACGCTCATGGGCGCACGGGCCCGCCGGGTTCCGCGCTCGATGCAGGCGCTGGCCGGCGTGGCCGGGCGCACCCTCGTGATGGCCGGACTGGCAGCAGGCGCCGCAGCCGGCGGCGTGGCGGCCGACCTCGTGGGGTCGCGCGGGGCCTACGGCCTGGTGGCCGCGGCACTCCTCGCGACGGCACTGAGCGCCCGCCCGGCACTGGTCCGTGCGCGTGAGCGGCGGCTGCAGGGCCGCGCCGCACCGGCCCGCACCTAGGGCGCGGGCGCTGACCGCGGGGGCACCCGCGTCGTAGTGTGCAGCCATGCGCAAGTGGCTGCCGATCGTGGTGCTGGGGCTCGCCCAGTTCGTGATGGTGATCGACGGCACCGTGATGAACGTGTCGATCACCACCGTGGTGAACGACCTCGGCACCACCGTCAGCGCAATGCAACTGGCCATCGCCACGTTCACCCTGACCATGGCCGCCTTCATGCTGGCGGGGGCGGGCATCGGAGACCGGCTGGGGCGCCGTCGCACGTTCGTGATCGGCAGCGTCATCTACGCCGTGGGGTCGCTGATCACCGCCCTCGCGCCCGGGTTCGCGACCCTCTTCGCAGGCTGGTCAATCGTGGAGGGCCTCGGCGCGGTGCTGGTGATCCCGGCGATCGCCGCGCTCGCGGCCACCAATTACGAGGGGCGCGACCGGGCGGTTGCCTACGGAATCCTGGGAGGCATCGCGGGGGCAGCGGCGGCGGCGGGCCCGCTGATCGGCGGCTGGGTGACCAGCGAGTTCTCGTGGCGGTGGGTGTTCGCTGCCGAGACCATCATCATCGCCCTGGTGATCCTGCCGCTCACGCCCCGCGTGCGCGACGGCGTCCGCAAGGCTGCGCCCGGACGCTTCGACGTAGTGGGCGTCCTGCTGTCGGCCGTGGCCATGGGGCTCATCGTGCTGGCGCTCGTGAGCGCGAGCACGTGGGGGCTCATCCGGCCCATCAACCCACCCGTGGAGTTCTTCGGCTTCTCGCCCGTCATCCCCATCGTGCTGGCCGGGCTCGTGGTGGGCCGCATCTTCCTGGCATGGGAGAACCGGCTGGCCGATCGCGGCGGGGCACCGCTGGTGGGCGTGGAC
>CALIKX010000068.1 GCA_938017905.1 uncultured Thermoleophilia bacterium
CATCGCCGACGAGGTCCGGCACCGGTTGAAGAAGGACTTCGGCGTGACGCCCCGTCGCGTGGAGGGCGAGAAGGAGGGCGACTGGATCCTCATCGACGCCCTTGACATCGTGGTGCATGTGTTCACGCCCGAGGCGCGGGACTTCTACCGCCTCGACCGCCTGTGGCGGGAGGCGCCGCTGGAGCAGTTCGCGCCCTCTCCCGCCTGAGTCGCGGGGTGTCTATACTGCGCCCGGCTTGGGGGATTAGCTCAGCTGGGAGAGCGCTACGCTGGCAGCGTAGAGGTCACCGGTTCGATCCCGGTATCCTCCACTTCACGGCCCCGCCCTGCGGGGCCGTCGTCGTTCTGGTTCCGGCCAGACCGTGCCGGTCATGATGCGCGACCCGTCCCGGGGCAGGCAATAGAATGACCACGGCGCCAACCCGAGGACTTGCTTCGACCAATGTCTGACCCCGCACCGCGTTCGGACACCGCCCGCACTCCCGCAGACGAACGTGATTGGCTGCGGGCCGTTCTGGGCGTGCAGGCGGAGTTGCAGGAACTGTTCATCCGTCACGGCGCGGATCGCACCTGGTGGGACGCCGCCCTGCGGAAGATCATCGGGCTTACCGGCAGCGCCTTCGGATTCCTGGGCCGCATCGAGGACGACTCCGACGGCACGCCGTTTCTGCACTCGCTCGCCATCACGGACATTGCCTGGAACGAGTGGTCGCGGCAGGTGTTCGACGATTTCGCCAGTGACGGCCTGGAGTTCCGGAACCTGCAGTCGCTTTTCGGGGTCACGGTGGCGACGGGCGAGGTCGTGATCAGCGATTCTCCTGCAACGGACCCGCGCCGATGCGGCCTGCCGCCGGGGCACCCGCCGCTCGACGCGTACGTCGGCCTTCCACTGTGCGATGGCGATACGACCATCGGGATGGTGGGCCTCGCGAACGCGCCCGGTGGATACCAGGCGTCACTCGAGGACGACCTCGGACCAGTGCTCTCGGTAGTCGCTGCGATGATCGCGCGTGACGCGACGGAGCGTCGGGCCCGCGAGGCGTCTGCCACCGCGCGCGATCTCGAGGCTGCACTCGCAGGTCTCACGCGTTCGGGGCATGACCACGAGGTCGTCGACGAGGCCGAGCGTGAGGTGCTGGCCGCGGCATCACTCGCCGACGCCGAGGTCGTTGTCCTTCGCGCTCTCACCAGCCTTCTTCCCGGGATGCAGGGTCAGGTGCTCGTGGAGGACTCCGCCGATCCTGCGCGCCTCGCGGCCGTCAGCGATGCCGGCGGGGGCCTCGACCCGGCGCAGTGCCACGCACTTCGCAGCGGTCGCACCCATGTGAGCCTTCCCGGCCTTCGCGTGGGTTCGTGTTCCCATGTCGACCCGATGGTGGCCGCCACGATCTGCGTGCCGGTGGGGACCGACGATGAGGTGTACGGCCTCGTGACCGCGGGCGTCAGGGAATTGACGGACCGGGACGGCAGCGCACGCGTTGCGGAGGTGGGCAGGGGCCTGGAGCGGCTTGCTCGCGCTCTCGCTCAGGTGGCGCTGCGGGAGGATCTGGTGTCACGTGCGCTGCGCGACCCGGTGACGGGACTGCCCAACCGGGACGCCCTGCTGCAGGATTTCGAGCGGCGGCTTCAGCGCATCGAATCCGCGGCACGTCCGTTCGGCGTGCTCATCCTGGATCTTGACGACTTCAAGCAGGTCAATGACACGCTCGGCCACGTCGCCGGTGATCACGTGCTGAAGGAGGCCGCCGGGGCCATCGCCGGCGGCGTGCGGGACAACGACGTCGTCGGCCGGATCGGTGGTGATGAGTTCGCCATCATCCTTGCGTCGGGTGATCCGCAGGTTATGCGCGCGGCGGCGGAGCGACTCATCACCGCGATGTCCGGTGTCTCGCCCGCGGGCGGTTCCGCCGTCTCCGCATCCGTGGGCGGCGTGCCGGTGGGGTGGGGCGATGTGTCGTGGGATGACGCCTATGCGCGGGCGGATGAGCTGCTGTATGAGGCCAAGCGGGCCGGGAAGGGGCGCGTCGTCATCGGCGACATGCTGGGGGTGCCGGACCAGCCCTGACGAGCGGGCCTCCTCAGGCGGCCAGCCGCGGGATGTCGGGGTCGTGCTCGGGCAGGCGGCGGGTCATCAGCAGTCCGCAGATGACAGCGGCCAGCAGGAACAGCCCGGCCGCCCACCAGAAGGCGGTGGTATAGCCGTCCACCTGCGCCGCGGCCTGCGTGGTCGGGGAGCGCGGATCCGCGCTGGATGCCACGAACGCGGTGACTGCGCTGGCGAAGATCGTGCTGAGCAGCGCGGTGCCCACCGATCCGCCCACCTGCTGGGTGGTGTTGACCATGGCCGATGCCACGCCGGAGTCATGCGCCTCCACGCCCATGGTTCCCACCTCGAATGAGCAGGCGAACACTAGGCCCAGGCCCAGGCCTGTGACGAGCAGGCCGGGCAGCACGTGCGTGGCGTATGCCGTGTCCACGCCGATCTGCGTGAACAGCACCAGCCCCGCCATGCCCAGCAGCATCCCGAGCGTGACCGGCAGCCGCGGACCCGTGCGCGGCAGCACGATGGCCGTGGATGTGGTGGCCGTCACCATGATCGCGCCGATCATCGGAAGGAACGCCACGCCCGTCTTGATGGGGGAGTAGCCCAGCGTCGCCTGCAGGTAGTACGTGAGGAAGAGGAACACCCCGAATAACGCCGCCGATGCCAGGGCGAGCCCGATATAGGCACCGCCGCGGTTGCGGTCGAGGAGCACCCGCATGGGCAGCATGGGCCGGCTGCTGCCCACCTCGATCCAGACGAAGGCGGCGAGGAGGACAACGGAGGTCGACAGAAGGCCGATGGTGATGCCGGAGGTCCAGCCGTCGGTCTCGGCGCGCGAGAAGCCGTACACCAGGGCCAGCAGCCCGAGCACCGACGTGATGGTGCCGGGGATGTCCAGGCTTCCGCGCCCGCGCCCGGTGTGCACCAGCAGCACCACGGCGGCGATGGCCGCCGGGATGGCCAGGACCAGGTTCACCCACAGGCACCAGCGCCACGACAGGTACTCGGTGAGGATCCCGCCGAGCAGCAGCCCCAGCGCCCCGCCACCACCGGCGATGGCCCCGTAGATGCCGAAGGCCTTCCCGCGCTCCTTGGCGTCGGTGAACGTCGTCGTGAGCAGCGACAGGGCGGCCGGGGCCAGCAGCGCGCCGAACACGCCCTGCAGGGCGCGCGCGGTCACGAGGACCGTGAAGTCCTGCGCCAGGCCGCCGATGGCCGATGCCACGGCGAATCCGGCGAGCCCCCAGAAGAACACCCACTTGCGGCCCAGCAGGTCGCTCAGCCTGCCGCCGAACAGCAGCAGGCTGCCGAACGCCAGGGCGTAGGCCGTGATGATCCACTGGCGGTTGGAATCCGAGAAGCCCAGGTCGGCCTGGGCCGAGGGCAGGGCGATGTTCACGATGGTGGCGTCGAGCACCACCATGAGCTGCGCGATGCCGAGGACGACGAGGATGATCCAGCGGCGCTCGTGCATCTTCGGATCGACGCCCGTGGTGCTGCCTGCCGTGGTCACCGCGGTCCTCCTGGTCGGATCATCCGCGGGGTCGCGGCCGCGGGACGATAGCGCCCGCGGCGGCGATGCAGGGCGAATACGCGACGGGCCCCTCCGAGGAGGGGCCCGTCATCACCTGCAGTGACGCCCCGCGGGGCGTCATGGCTCAGAGCGCCTGCACCTGCTGCGCCTGGGGGCCCTTGGGGCCCTCACCGGCCACGAAGCTGACGCGCTGCCCCTCGTCGAGGGTGCGGTAGCCCGTCCCCTGGATCTCGGAGAAGTGCACGAACAGATCCTTGCCCCCATCATCGGGGGTGATGAAGCCGAATCCCTTCTCGGCGTTGAACCACTTGACGACGCCTTCCGGCACGTTGTCCACCTTGTTCGGCGAGGCTTGCCACTGCTCGTCGAACTTGGGTACCGACGGCCTGCACGTCCACGCATTTCGTACCCCACTCATCGGGGTCTACACAGAACGCTAGTCCGGGGTGCGGCTGCAGGCCCCCGGAGCGGTCCCAGTGTCACGGCTTGTTGCGCGTGCGTATGAAGGCCGTGAGGCCGAATGCCCCCACCGCGGACAGGCCCATGCGCCGGTAGAAGCCGTCGGCGTCATGCTCGGCGATGAGCACCTGGTGGTGGTACGTGGACATGGGGTAGTGCGTGAGGACCGCGCGGAGGAGGTCGCTGCCCACGCCGCGCCGCTGGTGATCCGGCAGCACGAGGATGTCGGCGATGTACACCGCGAAGGCGCCGTCGCTCATGGTGCGCACGAAGCCGACGACCTCGCCGTCCACCTCGGCCACCAGCGCCAGGTCCGCGCGCTGGAGGGCGATCATCAGGCGGTCCGGGTGCCGTGCGTGGCTCCAGCGATTGGCGCGGTACACGGCCAGGATGGCGTCGAAGTCCTGGTCGGGGTCGGCCTCGCGGACCGTCGTTGCCGAGCCGAGCGTTGTCAGCGGTGGTCGCCTTTCCGAATTGGTACTGTCGCCCGCCGATGACCCCACCGCCGAGTGAACTCCCGGAACGGTACGACCCGGCGGCGACGGAGGCCCGGTGGCAGTCCGCCTGGGACGCCGCGGGGGCCTTCCACGCGGAGCCCGTCGCCCGTGACGGCGAGCCCGCCCGGGTACCCGACGCCCCCAAGGCGTACGTGCTCGAGATGCTCCCGTACCCCTCGGGCGAGATCCACATGGGGCACGTGAAGAACTACACCATGGGCGACGTGGTGGCGCACCACCGCCGGCGCACGGGCCACGTGGTGTTTCACCCCATGGGGTACGACGCCTTCGGCCTGCCGGCCGAGAACGCGGCCATCCGCACGGGAGAGCCACCGGCGGAGGTGACCGCCCGCAACATCGCGAGTATCCGGTCCCAGCTGCGCCGACTGGGCTTCTCGATTGACTGGGACACCGAGATCTCCACTGCGGACCCCGGGTACTACCGCTGGACGCAGTGGATCTTCCTGCGGTTCCTGGAGCGCGGCCTGGTGGAGCGCCGCGAGGCCGCGGTGAACTGGTGCCCCCGCGACCAGACCGTGCTGGCCAACGAGCAGGTGGTCGACGGCCTGTGCGAGCGCTGCAAGAGCCCGGTCGAACTGCGCCAGTTGCCACAGTGGTTCCTGCGCATCACCGACTACGCCCAGGCGCTGCTGGACGACATGGACCTGCTGGACGACTGGCCCGAGCGCGTGCTGACCATGCAGCGCAACTGGATCGGCCGTTCGGTGGGCGCGCGCGTGGAGTTCCGCGTGGACGGCGACGACACCGTCATCCCGGTGTTCACCACCCGGCCCGACACCCTGCACGGCGCCACGTTCTTCCTGCTGGCACCGGAGCATCCGCTGGTGCCACGGCTGGTGGATGGCGCGGCCGAGCAGGACGCGGTGATGCAGTACGTGGGCACCGCCGCGCGCACTGCGGTGGCCGACCGCAGTTCCGCCGACCGCCCCAAGACGGGGGTGTTCACGGGGCGTCACGTGATCAACCCCGCCACCGGCGATCGCATCCCCGTCTGGGTGGCCGACTACGTGTTGATGGACTACGGCACCGGTGCGGTGATGGCCGTGCCCGCGCACGACGAACGCGACTTCGCCTTCGCGCGCGCTCATGACCTGCCGGTGCGCCGGGTGATCGCCGCGGACGACGTGCCGGCCGACGCCCCGCTGGACGAGGCGTGGACCGGCCCGGGGCGCCTGGTGAACTCCGGCCCGCTGGACGGCATGTCGGTGGACGAGGCCAAGGACGCCATTTGCGCCGATCTGGCCGCCCGGGGCGAGGGGGAGGCCACCGTGGGGTACCGGCTGCGTGACTGGCTCATCTCGCGCCAGCGCTACTGGGGCGCGCCCATCCCGGTGGTGAACTGCGCGGAGTGCGGGGTGGTTCCCGTTCCCGACGACCAGCTGCCGGTGCTGCTGCCGCATGTGGAGGACTACGCGCCGCAGGGGCAGAGCCCGCTGGCCGCGGCGGAGGAGTGGGTGGCCACGCAGTGCCCGACGTGCGGTGGCCCGGCCCGCCGGGAGACCGACACCATGGACACCTTCGTGGATTCCTCCTGGTACTTCCTGCGCTACACGGCACCGCACTTCACCGGTGGCCCATTCGACCGCGAGATCGCCGACTACTGGCTGCCGGTTGATCAGTACATCGGCGGGGTGGAGCACGCGATCCTCCACCTGCTCTACGCCCGGTTCTTCACGAAGGTGCTGCACGACCTGGGGCTGGTGGGCACCCGCGAGCCGTTCGCACGGCTGTTCACCCAGGGGATGATCCACCACCAGGGCGCGAAGATGAGCAAGAGCCGCGGCAATGTGGTGCCGCCCGACGCCATCATCCAGCGATTCGGCGCCGACACCCTGCGCCTCTACATCCTGTTCATGGGTCCCGCGGCGGACGACGCCGAATGGTCCGACTCCGGCGTGGAGGGACAGCGCAGGTTCCTCGACCGGGTATGGCGGCTGGTGCGCGGCCTGCCCGGAACCAGCGCGCCCGCGCGCCCCGCACCGGCCGACGTGCAGGACGACCCCGTGGCGGAGGCACTGGTGCGCAAAGCCGAGGCTACGGTGGAGAAGGTGAGCCAGGACATCGGCGAGCGGTTCTCCTTCCACACCGCCATCTCTGCCATCCAGGAACTGGTGAACCACGCCACCCGCGACATGTCGGAGGGCGCCCTGTCATCGCCCGCCGGCGAGATGGCCGCCTGGCACGCGGCCCGCACCACGGTGTCGTTGCTGTTCCCCTTCGCGCCGCACATCGCGTCGGAGTTGTGGGAGGCCATGGGCGGCGAGCGGCTGTGGCAGGAGCCCTGGCCCGAGCCCGACCCGGCGTTCCTCGTGGCGCAGTCCGAGACGATCGTGTTCCAGGTGAACGGCAAGCTGCGCGACCGGGCGGATGTGGCCCCCGGGTTGCCCGATGATGAACTGGTGGCCATCGCGATGTCACTGCCCAAGGTGCAGGCGGCGCTCGGCGGGGCGGAGCCCGTGCGCCGCATCGTGGTGCCCGGCAAGCTGGTGAACCTGGTGGTTCCCGCGAAGTAGCACTGACGTGCGCGGAACGTGACGGCCCGCGCGCCTCCGGTTGATGGCGCGGGCATAGGGTGGGCGCATGGATCGCCTCCTCCCATGGCTGCGTCGCTCGGGGTGGTTGTACGGGCTGCTCGCCCTGGTGCTGGTGCTCATGGCGTGGCGATTCGCGGGCGGCGGGGGCTCCGGTGATGGCGCGGCAGCCCCCGCCACCCGGGTGACCAGGCGCCCGGATGCACCCGCGATGACGCTGGTGCACGTGGCCGGTGCCGTGCGCCGCCCCGGCGTGTACCGGGTGGGCGGGGACTCCCGGGTGATCCAGGCCGTGCGGATGGCCGGGGGGCCCACCGCTCGCGCCGACCTGTCGCGGCTGAACCTCGCGGCTCCGGTGTCCGATGGCCAGCAGGTGGTCATCCCCGTGCGTGCCGCGCCCGGGGCCGCGCAGGGGACCGCGGGAGCCGCGGGTGAGGGGTCCGGGCCGGTGAGCCTGTCATCGGCGACGGCCGCGCAACTGGAGACCCTCGATGGCGTGGGGCCGGCCCTTGCCGCGCGCATCATCGCCTGGCGCGATGCGCACGGGGGCTTCGCGTCGGTCGATCAGCTGGACGAGGTTCCGGGGATCGGCCCGGCACGCATGGAGGCGCTCCGCCCCCGCGTCGTGCCGTGACGCACCGCCTGCCGCTGGCAATGCCGGCGGCCCTGTGCGCCGGGCTGGTGGCGGGTGGCCGCGGGTGGATGGCCGGAAGCGCCGGTGGCGTCGTGCTGGCCGCGCTCGCCCTGCTGGCTGCGGTCGTTGGGCTGGCCGCCGTGCGCCGCGCCCGGCCGGGTGCGGCGACCCTGCTGATGGTGGTGGCAAGCCTGCTTGGCGGGTGGACGTGGGGCGCTGCGCGCGTGCAGGCAATGGCCCCGGAGCCCGTGACGCGTGCCGGTGCGGTGGAGGGCCTGGTGGCCGTCACGGGGTTCCCCACCCGGGGCGCGCGCGGGGTGCGGGTGCCGGTTCAGGTGGAACGCCTGTCGGGCCCCCGCGCTCCGCGTCCAGGCACCCGCCTCATCCTGGACCTCCCGGATGGCGCACGCACGCCGCCCATCGGCGCCGTGGTGCGCCTGTCGGGATCCGTGGGCCCCGCAGCCGGTGCCACCGCGCCGTCCTGGTGGCATGCGTGGCTGGCCCGCCAGCGCATCGCGGGGCGACTCCGCACGTCGCGGTGGGTAGCGGCCGACTGGCGGGGCGGAGCCGCCGGGGCACGCGATGCCCTGCGGCGGTGGGCGCATGCCAATGCCGCCGCAGGGCTGTCGGGGGACCGGGCGGCGATGGTGCGTGGCATGGCGCTCGGCGGAGGCGAGGGGCTGTCACCGCGTGCCGAGACGGCAATGCGCGACTCCGGCCTGTGGCACCTGCTGGCGGTAAGTGGCCAGAACGTGGCCGTGATCGGGATCGGCGTGGTCGCCGTGCTCGGGGCGGCGGGCGCCCCGCGCCGTGGCCGTACCGCCGTGGCGGGGCTGGCCATGCTGGCCTACTGCCTGGCCTGCGATGGCGGTGCATCGGTGATGCGGGCCGGGCTGATGGGGGCCATCGGCGTGGCAGCCGACCTCCGGGGAGGGCGCCGTGCGCCGTGGAATGCGCTGGTGCTGTCCCTGGCGGTGATGCTGGCCCTCGACCCGCTGAGCATCGGTGACCCGGGCCTGCAGTTGTCATTCGCGGCGGTGGCCGGGCTGTTCGCGGTGGCGCCCCCGCTCGCGCAGTGGCTGCGCGGCGTGCTGCCCGGGCGGGTGGCCGACCTGGCGGCGCAGTCGGCGGGTGCGGGCCTGGCCACGGCGCCGGTGCTGGCTCTGGGGTTCGGCAGCCTGCCGGTGGCGGGCCTCGTGGCCAACCTGGTGGCGGTGCCCGTCGCGGGCCCCGTGGTGGTGCTGGCCATGGTGGGGGCGGTGGGCCACTGGGTGTGGGCGCCCCTGGGCGTGGTGCTGTCGTGGGCGGCAGCAGCGGGGGCGTCGGTGATCCTGGGGGTCGCGGCCATCGCCGCCGCACTGCCCGGGGCCGTGCAGCGCGTGCCTGCGTGGGGGGCGGTTCCCCTGGCCCTGCTGGCGGCGGCACCGCCTGCGGCGTGGTGGTGGCTGAGGAGGCTCCCGCCGCCATCGGCCGGCGCGCACCGGCGTCCGTGGAGGCCATGGGTGCGGCGTGGCCTGGCGGCGGCAGGGGCCGCGTCGATTGCGGTGCTGCTGCCCGGTGCGCTGCCCGGATGCGGGGGCGCGCAGCCGGCCGACGGGCCCGCGGTGCGGATGCTGGACGTGGGGCAGGGGGCCGCCATCGCCCTGCGCGACGGGCGCCGGGTACCGGTGCTGTTCGACGCCGGGCCGCCGGGGCAGCCGACTCCGGTGGTGGATGCGCTGGACCGCATGGGGGCGGACTCCGTGGGCGCCCTGGTGATCAGCCATGCCGCCCGGGACCACCTGGGCGGCGCGATCGCGGTGATGGACCGGCTGCCCCTGCGCGCCGTGGTGCTGCCGCAGGCGGACCGGTTCGACCCCGCCCTGATGGCCGTGGCACGCCATGCCCGTGCACGCGATGTCGACGTGCAGTGGGCCATGCGGGGTACGCAGGTGGACGCCGGTCCGTGGCGGGCACGGGTGATCGGTCCCACCCCGGCCATGGAACGTGCAGGCGACGCCAACCTGAGGTCGCTGGTGCTGCACGTGACGGCCCCGGGCATCTCCGCAGTGCTCCCTGCGGATGCGGAGTCGCCGGCGCTCGCGGGCGTGGACCTGCCGCGCTCGGACGTGCTGCAGGTGGGCCATCACGGCTCGGCGGATCCCGGCCTGCACGGCGTACTGGAACGGGTGCGGCCGGGCGTCACGCTGGTGTCCGCGGGGCGCGGCAACCCGTACGGTCATCCGCGGCCGTCCGTGCTGGGCGCCATCGCGGCCTCGGGGGCCGCGGCGCTGCGCACCGATCGCGGCGGCGACATCGACGTGCGCCCGGGCCCATCGGGGATCGTCGTGTCACGCGGGTAGCCTTGCGGCATGTCGCGGACCGAGCCACTGAAGCCCGTCTACTGGATTCACGGCGAGGACCGCGCCAAGGTGGACACCGCCGTGCGCCGTCTGGCATCGCGCGTGGAGGCCGAGGGCGGGATGCCCGCCGAGAGGTTCGAGGGCACCGAGGTGACGGCGGGCGAGGTGCGCGCCGCATGCGAGGCGCTGTCATTCGGTGGTACCCGGCTGGTGCTGGTGCGCCGGGCCGACCAGTGGAAGGCCGCCGACGTCGAGCCGCTCATCGAGTACCTGGCCGACCCGGTGCCCACCACGTGCCTGGCGCTGGTGGGCGAGGGCGGACCCACCCCGCGGATGCTCGCGGCCGTCGAGGCAGTGGGGCAGGTGTTGGCCTACGGACCCCCGCCGGCGACGCGCGGCAACGAGAAGGCCCGCGCGGCGTGGTTCCGGGAGTTCGTGCAGGCAGAGGTGCGAAAGCGCGGTGGCACGATCCGCGCGGCGCTGGCCGATGAGGTGGTGCGACGCGCCGGGCGCGCCGGCACCGACGCCGGGCACCTGGCGAACGAGGCCGCCAAGCTGGCGCTGGCCGCGGGTGACGGCCCGGTGGAGCCCGCGCATGTGAAGGCCCTGGTGATCGCCGACCCCGAGGCCCGTGCGTTCCTGCTGGGCGATCTGATCGTGGCCGGGGACTCCCGCGCGGCGCAGGACCTGCTGGCCGACCTTGCCGCGGGCAGCGACACCACCGAGCCCATCGTGATCCAGCGCATGCTGGCGCGGCACTTCCGCGGCATCGCCGTGGCCCAGTCGCCCGGGGCCTCCCGGGGGGACGTGGAGCGGATCACGGGCCTGAAGGGCTACCCGGCGACGAAGGCGATGGACCACGCCCGTACCGCCGCGCCCGGGGCGGGGGAGTGGTGCGTGGCGCGCCTGGCCGACCTGGAGATCGACCTGCGCGTGTCGGCACTTGCCTCCCTTGGCTCATCGCGGGGCGATGGCGGCAGGCTCGTGCTGGAGATGGGGGTGCGCGACCTGATCGCGGCCTGTCGTGGCCGCGGAGGGCAGCCGGTCCGCTAGGCGGCCGACTGGGCGACCAGCCGGGCCACGCGGGCCTTGCGGCGGGACGCGGTGTTCTTGTGCAGCGCGCCGTTGGCGGCCGCGCGGTCGATGGTCTTGACCATCTCGGCGGCCTGCTCGGGCGTGATGGCCTCCCCGGCATCGGCGGCAGCGGAAAGGCGCTTCATCCCGCTGCGCACAGTGGAGCGGTAGCGGATGTTGGTGTCCCTCTGCTTCAGGGAACGGCGGTTGCGCTTCTTTTGCTGCTTGATGTTGGCCACGCGGGATTCTCCGATTGCGGTAGGTCGGCCGGGTATCGTAGCAACGGATGACCTGGGCGACGCGGCGAGCGTGACGGACACGGGCAACGGCGCGGGCCGACGGCCCGCCCGCGGGCTGGGACGATCCACGGCCCTGTTCTCGTTCTGGACGGCCGTCAGCCGCGTTGCCGGGTTGCTGCGGGAGATCCTCGCGGCGGCGCTCTTCGGCACCGTCGGCGCCATCAACGCCTTCGTCATCGCGTTCCAGGTGCCCAACCTGCTGCGCAGCCTGGTGGCGGACTCCGCCATTTCGGCGGCGATGGTGCCTATATACACGCAGTTGCAGGAGGAGGGCCGGCCCCGCGACGCGCGCCGCCTGGTGGGTGCGCTCGCCGGGGTGATCACACTCGGCCTCGGCCTCATCACCCTCCTGGCCATCGTCATCGCCCCGTGGATGATGCCGCTGTTCGCGCCCGGCCTCGACCCGGGCCTGCAGGACGACGTCGTGTGGCTTGCGCAGCTGATGTTCCCGATCGTGCCGCTGCTGGGGCTCACCGGCATCGTGTCGGGGGTGCTGCAGGCCGAGGGACGGTTCACGCCCACGGCCTTCGTGCCGGTGCTGTGGAACGCGGTGATCATCATCGCGCTGGGGGTCTTCGCCCCGTTCGCCCCCGAGGACAACCGCATCTGGATCTACGCGCTGGGCATCCTCGCGGGGACCCTCGCCCAGTTGCTGTACCTGCTGCCGCACCTGCGCGGGCTGGGTCCGTTCCCGCTGTCGGTGGGCCTGGGCAACCGCCTCGTGCGCCGCGTGCTGGTGCTGATGCTGCCGGTGACCGTGGGCCTGGGGCTCATCAACATCAACGCGGTGGTGGACGGCATCTTCGCCACCCTGGTGAGCGAGCAGGCCGTGCGCGCCATCGATGCGGCGTTCCGCCTGTACATCCTGCCGCAGGGCGTGTTCAGCGTGGCCATCGCCACGGTGCTGTTCCCCACGATCTCGCGAATGGCGGCCAACCGCGACTTCCCGGGGCTGCGCGATTCGGTGGCGTCGGGGCTACGGCAGATCTTCTTCCTGCTGCTGCCGGCCTCGGCCTTCCTGATGGTGCTGGCCGAGCCGGTGGTGCGGCTGGTCTACCAGCGCGGGGCGTTCGACGCGTACTCGACCCTGCTCACCTCAGAGGCCCTGTTCTTCTTCACGATCGGCCTGGTGTTCAACGGGGCCAGCCTGCTGCTGATCCGGGCGTTCTTCAGTCTTCAGCAGCCCTGGCTCCCCACCGCGGTGGCGGGCATCGGTGTGGTGCTGAACGCGGTGCTCGACGCCCTCCTGTACCAGCCGATGGGCGTGGGCGGCATCCCGCTCGCGACGTCCATCACCAGCCTCGCGACGTTCCTCGTGCTCCTCTACTACCTCAGCGATCGCACGGGCGGGCTTGACCTGCGCTTCGTGGCCGAGGGGTTCGTGCAGGCGCTGCTCGCCGCGGTCGCCGCGGGCCTCCTGGCGTGGCTCACCTGGCGCGTGCTCGACGATGCGCTGGGCCGGTCTCTGATCGCGCAGATGGTGTCGGTGGGGGCCGCTGCCGCGGCCACGGTGCTGGCCATCGTCGCCGCCGCACGCGCCATGAACATGCCGGAGATGACGGCGATCGTGCGCGTGCTGAGCCGCCGCCGCGGACTGCGATAGGGTCGCGCGCGTGGACCAGTCGCATATCCGGAACTTCTCGATCATCGCCCACATCGATCACGGGAAGTCGACCCTCGCGGATCGCATCCTGCAGATCACCGGCGCCGTGAGCGAGCGGGAGATGCGCGAGCAGGTGCTCGACTCGATGGAGCTGGAGCGCGAGCGCGGTATCACCATCAAGGCCCAGGCCGTGCGCGTGATGTACACGGCCGACGATGGTGAGACCTATCAGCTGAACCTGATCGACACGCCGGGCCACGTGGACTTCTCGTACGAGGTGTCGCGCAGCCTCGCGGCCTGCGAGGGCGCGCTGCTGGTGGTGGACGCCAGCCAGGGTATCGAGGCCCAGACGCTGGCCAACGCCTACCTGGCCATCGAGGGCGACCTCGAGCTGGTGCCGGTGCTGAACAAGATCGACCTGCCCGCCGCCGACCCCGACCTTCACGCGCGCGCGCTGGCCGACCTGATCGGCGACGACCCCGATCAGGTGCTGCGCATCTCGGCGAAGACCGGGCAGGGGGTGAAGGAGGTCCTCGAGGCCATCGTCACCCGCATGCCCCCGCCCGCCGGGGACCCCACGGCGCCGCTCCGGGCGCTGGTGTTCGACTCGGTGTACGACCAGTACCGGGGCGTCGTGGCGTTCGTGCGCGTGGTGGATGGCGAGATCCGGGCGGGCCAGCAGGTGCGCGCGATGGCCACCGCATCGGACTTCGCGGCCGAGGAGGTGGGCGTGATGTCACCCGTCATGACCCCCATCGGGCACCTGTCCGCGGGGGAGAGCGGGTACGTGGTGACCGGCCTCAAGAGCCTGGTGGACCTGCGCGTGGGCGACACGCTCACCCTGGCGGGCTCGTCGGCCGAGGCGCCACTGCCCGGGTACCGCGAGGCCAAGCCGATGGTGTTCTGCGGGCTGTTCCCGGTGGACTCCGACGAGTACCCGGACCTTCGCGACGCGCTGGAGAAGCTCTCGCTGAACGACGCCTCGCTGGTATGGGAGCCCGAGACCTCACAGGCGCTGGGCTTCGGGTTCCGGTGCGGGTTCCTGGGCCTGCTGCACATGGACATCATCCGCGAGCGCCTGGAGCGCGAGTACGACCTCGACCTCATCACCACGACCCCCAACGTGGAGTACGAGGTGACCACCACCGGCGGCGAACTGCTGGAGGTGCGGTCCCCGGTGGACCTCCCGAGCCCCAACCACATCGAGCAGATCGAGGAGCCCTACGTGCGCTGCACCATGCTGGTGCCGCAGGACTTCGTGGGCGCCGTGATGGGGCTGTGCCAGGAGCGCCGGGGGTCGTTCGTGACCATGACGCCCATCGAGAACCGCCAGCAGGTGGTGTACGACATGCCGCTGGCGGAGATCGTGCTGGACTTCTACGACCAGCTGAAGTCGCGTACGCGCGGCTACGCCTCGCTGGACTACGAGATGATCGGCAACCGCGCGAGCCCGCTGGTGAAGCTGGACATCCTGCTGGCCGGAGAGCCCGTGGACGCGCTATCGATGATCGTGCACCGCGACTCCGCGTACGCGCGCGGCAAGGGCCTGGTGGAGCGGTTGAAGGAGACGATCCCGCGCCAGATGTTCGAGGTGCCGGTGCAGGCCGCGATCGGCGGCAAGATCATCGCCCGTGAGACCGTCAAGGCGAAGCGCAAGGACGTTCTGGCCAAGTGCTACGGCGGCGACATCAGCCGCAAGCGCAAGCTCCTTGAGCGCCAGAAGGAGGGCAAGAAGCGCATGAAGCACGTGGGGAACGTGGAGGTGCCGCAGGAGGCCTTCCTCGCCGTGCTGCAGCTGGACGGGCAGTCGCAGCAGTGACGCCGGGCGATCCCGCGGGGGTCGCGCACCTGTACGTGCACCTGCCCTTCTGCGCGGCGCGGTGCGGCTACTGCGCGTTCGTGGTGGAGGTGGGGCGCGAGGACGCCCGCGACGCCTACCTCCAGGCCGTGCGCACCGAGATCCGGCGCGCGGACCACCTGCGTGGGCCGCTGGAGTCGGTGTACCTGGGCGGGGGGACGCCCACCCTCATGGGCGCGGGCCGCCTGCAGGTGCTGCTGGACGAGATCCGCCCGCGCTGCGCGCCCGGGGCCGAGGTGACCGTGGAGGCCAACCCCGAGACGGTGGACGCCGCCATGGTCGCCGCGCTGGCGGATGCCGGGGCCACCAGGGTGTCGCTGGGAGCGCAGTCCACCCGGGACCACCTGCTCGCGGCGCTCGATCGCCGGTGCGGGCCCGATCAGGTGCGCCGCGCGGTCGACGCCGTGCGCGCGGATGGACGCCTGCGTCTCTCAGTGGACCTGATGCTGGGCGTCCCGGGCCAGGACGGCGGCGACCTGGCGGCGGACCTCGAATGGGTGCTCGCGGTGCGGCCGGAGCACGTGTCGTGGTACGAGCTGGAGTTCAAGGAGGGCAGCGCCATCGCGCGTGGGGGCGCCGTGCCGCCGGATGAGGACCGGGCCGCGGATCTGTACGAGCAGGCGATCGCCGGCCTCGAGGGTGCCGGGTACCGCTGGTACGAACTCGCGAACTTCGCCCTGCCGGGGGCCGAGTGCCGCCACAGCCTGGCGTACTGGCGTGCGCGCGATTACGTGGGCGTGGGGGTGGGCGCGGTCAGCACCGTCGGCGCACGCCGGTGGCGTAATGCGCCCGGGCTCGACCGGTACATCGCCGCCCTCGGGGCGGGCGAGGACCCGCCGCGTAGCGTGGAGCAGCGCGATGCCGACGTGCGCCGCCGGGAGCGGTGGATGCTGGGGACGCGGCTGGACGAGCCGCTCGACATGGCGTGGGCGGGTCCGGTCGACCACCCGGATTCCCTCGCGCGCCTCGCCGAGCGCGGGCTGCTGCGGCGGCACGCGGGCACCGTGCAACTCACCAGGCGCGGCCGGCTGCTTCAGAATGCAGTCGTGCAGGAGATACTGGACTTCGCATGACCGACGCACCGAGCACCGACGCGCCCCTCACGCCGCGCCAGGAGGAGGTCCTCCAGGCCGTCGTTGAGCGCCACATCGCGAGCGGCCAGCCGGTGGGCAGCAAGAACATCGCGGGCCACGACGGGCTGGACTGGGCCTCGTCGACCATCCGCAATGAGCTGCACCGTCTGGAGGACCTGGGGTACCTCGACCACCCGCACACCTCGGCGGGGCGCGTGCCGACCGAGGCCGGGTACCGGTACTACGTGGATGCGCTGCTGCCCCGCGGGCCGCTGCCGGCCACGCGTGCCGACCTGGCCGGGCGCCTCGGCACCGACCTCGCCCGGGTGGAGGTGGACCAGACCCTGCGCCGCCTGGCCGATGCCATCTCGGAGGTGACGGACCTGCTCGGCGTGGTCACCGGACCGCCCGTGGCCTCGGCCACCGTCCGCCACGTGGAGGTGCTGCTCCTTCAGCCGCAACTGGTGACCGTGGTGGTCATCACGTCCACCGGGGACGTCGCCAAGCGCCTGTTTGCATTCGACCAGCCGGTGGACCCGGGCCTGGCCGAATGGGCGGCGGCGTTCCTGAATGAGCGCGTGCAGGGGCTGGCCGTGGGCGCGCGGAGCCTTGCGGCGCGGCTGGCCGATTCCTCACTGGGGCCGCTCGAGACGGCATTCCTCCGGGCCATCGCCCCGGCGCTCACGGACCTGGAGGAGGAGCGCGCGGTGTATGTGTCGGGGCAGGCGCGAGTGCTCTCGGATGCCCGCCGCGGGGAGATCTCCGAGATCGACGGCCTGATGCGTGCCCTGGAGGAGCGGTACGCGCTGCTCACGGTGCTGAGGGGGGCGCTCGACGGCTCACGCACCTACCTGCGCATCGGCTCGGAGTTGCCGTCGGGGCTCTCGGGCGTGTCAATCGTCGCGGCCGGGTACGGTCCCGCGCGGGGCAACCTCGGGGCGGTCTCCCTGATCGGTCCCGTCCGGATGGACTACGCCCTGGCGATCGCGACGGTGCGCGAGGCATCCCGCGCGCTGTCGTCCTACGTGGAGGATGTGTACGGGTGACGGACGATCCGCGGTTCGAGATCCTCGAGGTGTGGAGGCGCCCGCTGGGCGAGCACGGTGACGCGGCGGTGCGGGTGCTGGCGCGCGTGGAGGCGGGGGCCTACGGGCCCGAGGAGTACGCCGTGGGGGTGAGCACCGACCCCGACTCGGTGTTCGACCCTGCATCCGAGGAGACCGACGTGTTCTCGGGCCTTACCTTCGCCGAGGCACACTGGGTGGCCGCGGTGATCGCCAGCAACGAGCGCCGTCCGGAGGATGCCGAGGACCTGCTGTTCGACCTGCGCGTGCCGGTGGACCTGGAGTGGCGCGACATCGACCTGTCATCGGTGGTGGTGGAGCCGGGTGGCGTGCGCTCCACGCCCCTCGTGCCGTGGGCCCCGGCGGATGCACCGGCCTCCACGCGCTGGGCCATCGCCACCTACACCCTGGACTGCGGTCATCAGGCCGTCGAGATGCTGCGGCAGGACCCGGACTCCGCCCCGTTCTGGATCGAGCAGGGCGCCGTGGACCACCTGGCCGCCCGCGATGCGCGTAGCCTCGCGCGCCTGCTGCTGGAGGCCCGCACCCTCCAGGAGGCGCGCGGACTGGTGGAGTCGGCACAGGCGAACCTGGCCACCCATCCCGAGGAGCACGCCGGGGAGGACGATGCCGACCACGCGTGACTACTACGAGGTGCTGGGCGTTGCGCGCGATGCCTCGGACCGCGACATCAAGTCGGCGTTCCGGCGCCTCGCGCGCGAGCTGCATCCCGACGTCAACCCGGGCGACCCGACGGCCGAGGAGCGGTTCAAGGAGGTCGCCGAGGCGTATGAGGTGCTGTCGGATTCCGAGCAGCGCGCCCGCTACGACCGCTTCGGCCATGCGGGGGTGCGCGGCGCGGGCGGGGGCGGTGCCCAGGGATTCGGCTCGTTCCAGGACATCTTCGATGCCTTCTTCGGAGGCGCCGACATCTTCGGCGGCCAGGGGGGGCCGGCTGCGGGCGAGGACATCCTGGTGGCCACCTCCATCTCGTTCGTGCAGTCGGCGACGGGCACCGAGGTCGAGGCGATGGTGGACCGCGTGGAGGAGTGCGTCACGTGCGACGGCAGCGGCGCCGCCCCGGGCAGCGAGGTGACCACCTGCGATTCCTGCCAGGGGCAGGGGCAGGTGCGCCAGGTGGTGTCGACCGCCCTCGGCCAGATGGTGCGCGCGCGTCCGTGCCCCGCCTGCGAGGGCACCGGACGCCATGTCGCCGTGCCGTGCGCCGACTGCCGGGGGCGCGGCCGGGTGCGCGCGCAGTCGGCCGTGCCCGTGCGCGTGCCCGCGGGCATCGCCACTGGCCAGCGCATCCGCCTGCAGGGGCGCGGTGGCGCGGGCGACGCCGGCGCACCGTCGGGTGACCTGTACGTGGAGGTGCGCGTGATGCCCGACGACCGCTTCGTGCGCGACGACCTGGACATCATCCACGAGGTCTCGGTGCCTGCGACCGCGGCGATGACGGGCACCACGGTGTCGGTGCCCACCATCGAGGGTGAGGCCGACGTGGAGATCCCCGCCGGCACCCAGCCCGGGGATGAGATGCGCCTGAAGGGCCTGGGGTTCCCGGTGGTGCACGGGCGCAGCCGCGGCGATCAGGTGGTGGTGGTGGGCGTGCGCATTCCGCGCATCACCTCGGACGAGGGGCGCGAGGCCCTGCGTCCACTGGCCGATCACCTGGCCGAGCACGGCGACGACGGTGATGACGAGGGCTTCTTCGGCCGGTTGCGCCACGCCTTCCGCTGATCCGATCAGCCGGCTCACCGCCGAGGTGGCCGAGGCCGATGCCGACCTGGCCGTGGCCGAGTGCCATGCGCTCACCGGCGTGGGGTGCATGCAGGGGGCCCCGGTGGACGGCCGGGTGGCGATCGACATCTGGATGCCCCGGGCGGATGCGCCCGATGCGGAGGGCCTGCGTGCGCACCTGGCCGCGGCCGGGGTGCATGCCACGGTGTGCGCGCGGGTGGAGGGCGATGAGTGGCGCCACGCGCTCCGCGACTTCCATCAGCCCGTGCAGGCCGGCGTCATCCGCGTGCGGCCTCCGTGGATCGCCCCCGCGGCCGGTGTGCACGACGTGGTGATCGACCCGGGCATGGCGTTCGGCACCGGCCAGCATGCGACCACCCGTACGGCGCTGGAACTGCTGCAGGACATCCCGGCGCGCGACGCCGTGCTGGATGCGGGCTGCGGGTCGGGCGTGCTGGCCATCGCCGCGCGCCGCCTGGGGATGGGGCCCGTGCTGGCGATCGACATGGATGACGATTCGGTGCGGGCCATCACCCGGGCCGCCCGCGCGAACATGGTGGACGGCGTCACCGCGCGCCGTGCGGTGATCGGCCGCGACCCCGTCGCACCCGCGCCGATCCTGCTCGCCAACATCACGCTCGAGGTGCTGCGCGTGCTGGCCGCCGCGCTGGCCGGGCATGCCGACGCCACCGTCACCCGCCACGCGGTGCTGTCCGGGCTGCGCCCGTACGAGGTGGATGACGCCGTGCGGGCATTCGCGCCGCTCGGCCTGGCCGCGCGCGCACGCCGCGAGGAGGACGGCTGGGCGTCGGTGCGGCTGTCGGTATGAGGCACGTATTCCGCTACGTGGTGCCCGATGACCCCGATGCCGGGGCCGGGGCACCGAACGTCGTGCTGGGACCGGACGATTCGCATCACCTCGCGCGCGTTGTGCGCCGACGCGCGGGCGATGCCGTCGAGGTCATCGGTCCATCCGGTGGGATCTGGCCGTGCGAGGTGGCGGACCTGGGCCCCCCGGCCCGCCTCCGCGTGACCGGTCCACCGCGCCCTTCGCCCCGCGCCCCCGTGGTGGACCTGTGGGTGGGATTGTGCGAGCCCGCGTGCCTCGACCTGATCGCCGGCAAGGCGGCCGAGCTCGGGGTGCGGTCGCTGGGCGTCATGGTGACCGCGCGCGCACGCCGGGTGCCGGATGCGGATGCGTGGGCGAAGCGTGCCGCGCGCATGGGGCGCGTTGCCGAGGCCGCGGCGCGCCAGAGCGGCCGCGGCACGTGGCCCGCCCCGGGGCCGCTGGTACCGTTCGGTCACGTGCTGACCGAGATCGACGCCGCGCAGGGGGTGATGCTCGACCCCCGTGCGTCCGCCCCGCTTGCGGACCTGCTCCGGTCGCGCCCGGACGGGGAGGGCACGGTGATCCTCGTGGGTCCCGACACGGGTTTCGATGAGTCCGAGGTGCGCAGTGCGGCGGACCGGGGAATCCCCGCGGTGTCGCTGGGTGCGGGCATGCTGAGGGCCGAGACGGCCGCGATTGCGGCGGCCGTGCTGGCCACGGCCGGCCGCATGCACGACGGGGGTGACGCATGAGCGATGAGTGCCTGTTCTGCCGTATCGCCGCGGGTGAGGTGCCCGCCAACGTGGTGCGGCGCGAGAAGGGCATGGTCGCCTTCCACGACATCGCGCCGAAGGCGCCGGTGCATGTGCTGGTGATCCCCGAGAGGCACGTGGATTCTATGGCGGGCGTGGAGGGCCTCACCCATGATGAGCGGGCCGACATGCTGGTCGTTATCGCCGCCGTGGCACGCGAGCACGGCCTGGAGCCCACGGGCTACCGCGTCACGGCGAACCACGGCGATGACGCGCAGCAGAGCGTGCATCACCTGCACTGGCACGTGATGGGCGGCACCCGTCTGTCGGACACGATGTGAGGACGCCGTGACCGAGCGCGTGATCGAGGTGCCCGACCGCGTGGCGGTGGAGCTCGCCGGCGAGCACGACGTCATCATCCGCGCGCTCGAGGACCGCCTGAAGCTCGACATCAGCCTGAGGGGCAACCGCCTGATGATCACCGGCGACGAACCGCGCGTGGAGCGCGGGGTGGCGGTGGTGGACGAGCTCGCGCGCCTGGTGGACTCGGGGCGCACGCTGGCGCCCACCATGATCGAGGCCGTGGCCGCGGCGGTGGAGCAGGCCGGCCGTCCCGACGCCCTGCTGGGGGACGTCGTGTGGCGCCACCGGCAGCGCAGCATCACGCCCACGACTGCCGGCCAGAAGGCCTACGTGGACGCCATCCGCCGGAACACCATCACGTTCGGAATCGGCCCTGCCGGCACCGGCAAGACGTACCTGGCGGTGGCCCTCGCCGCCGCCGCGCTGTCGCGGCGCGAGGTGGGCCGCATCATCCTTACCCGGCCCGCGGTGGAGGCGGGAGAGAAGCTGGGCTTCCTGCCCGGCGACATCGCGGCGAAGGTGGACCCGTACCTGCGCCCGCTGTTCGACGCCATGCACGACATGCTCGACGCCGACCGCGCGCAGCAGTACCTGGAGCGCGGGCAGATCGAGGTGGCCCCCCTGGCGTTCATGCGCGGTCGCACCCTGAACGACTCGTTCATCATCCTGGACGAGGCGCAGAACACCACGGTGGAGCAGATGAAGATGTTCCTCACCCGCCTGGGCTTTGGCTCGACGGTGGTGGTGACTGGCGATGTGACCCAGGTGGACCTGCCCCGCGACCGCCGCTCGGGCCTTGCTGACATCGAGCAGGTGCTGGGCGGTGTGCCCGGCATCAGCGTGGTGCGCTTCACCAAGGACGATGTCGTGCGCCACAAGCTGGTGCAGCGGATCGTGGAGGCCTACCGGGTGCACGAGGAGGCCGACGTCCCGGGGGGTGGGCGACCCTGATCGAGGTGGAGGCACGTCGGGGCGAGGGCGCCGCGGAGGCCGACCTGGACGCGCTCGCCGCGCGTGTGGTGTTCGCATGCGCCCACCTGGGCATCCCGCGCGCCACCGTCGGCCTGCTGGTGGTGTCGCCCGCGCAGATGGCCGAGGTGAACGACGCGCACCGGGCGAAGCCCGAGCCCACGGACGTGCTGTCGTTCCCCGTGGACGGACCGGAGGTGCGGGACTGGCCCGACGACGGCCCGCCACCCGAACTCGGAGACATCCTCATCTGCCCGGAGGCCGCCCAGGAGCCGCTGGACGTGCTGGCGGTGCACGGCCTGCTCCACCTGGTGGGGTACGACCACGAGGTGGACGACGGCGAGATGCTGGCTCTTCAGGACCGGATCGTGGCGGCGGCGCCGTGAGCGACGCCCCCGAGGACGACCGCCCGGCACAGCGCCTGCTGCGCGAACCGCGTCCGGGGGCGCTGCCCCGGCAGGGGTCGCTGCGCTGGTCGGTGACGTGGGCCTTCGAGGGCGTGGTGTTCGTACTGCGCACGCAGCGCAATATGCAGGTGCACGTGGCCGCCGGGCTGCTGGTGCTGGTGCTCGCGCTCATCCTCGACGTGAGCCGCTTCGAGTTGCTGGCCCTGGTGATCGTGGTGTCGCTGGTGCTGGTGGCCGAGATGTTCAACACGGCGCTGGAGGCGGCCATCGACGCCGTCATCACCTCGTACCACCCGTTGGTGAAGATCGCGAAGGACGTGGCTGCCGGCGCCGTGCTCATCGCGGCGCTCGCCGCCGTGGCCACCGCCTACCTCATCCTCTACGGCCGCCTGTCCGAGCCCGGCCGCGACCTGCTGCGCGGCGTGCGCCAGGCGCCCACCCATGTGGTGATCATCGTAATCGTGGCGACCATCATCGCGGTGGTGGCCCTGAAGGCCTACTCGGGCGCGGGCACGGCCCTGCGCGGGGGCTTCCCGTCGGGCCACGCCGCGGTGGCCTTCGCCGCGTGGATGGCCATCACGCTCATCGTGCTGCCGCTCACGCACGGGGCGCTGGTGTCCACGCTTGCCTTCCTGGTGGCCCTGCTCGTGGCCCAGTCGCGGGTGGAGGCCGGTTTCCATTCATCCGCCGAGGTGGTGGCGGGTGCGCTGCTCGGCGCGGGCATCACCATCCTCCTGTTCCAGATATGGGGCTGACGCCATGAGCGGCGCCGTGCTGCGGTCGGGGCTGGTGGCGCTGGCGGGGCGCCCGAACGTTGGCAAGTCCACGCTCGCGAACGCGCTTGCCGGTGCCCACGTGGCCGCGGTGTCTCCGCGCCCCCAGACCACCCGGCGCAGGGTGCTGGCGGTGGCCCGGGGCGACGGCTGGCAGGCGGTGCTGCTGGACCTTCCGGGCTTCCAGCGTCCGGCCGACCGCCTGACCGAGCGCATGCAGGAGACCGTGGACCGCACCGTGGCCGACACCGACGCCGCGCTGTTCGTGCTGAACGCCGCCGAGGACATCGGCGGCGGCGACCGGTTCATCGCGGCGCGCCTGCGTGCAAGTGGCCTGCCTGTTGTGGTGGTGGTGAACCAGGTGGACCGCGTGGACCGCGACCGCTGCGCGCAGGTGATCGCCGCCGCGGCCGAACTGCTGCCCGGGTTCCGGGCAATCCACCCGGTCAGCGCCCTCACCGGCGAGGGGCTGGACGGACTGCGCGCGGAGTTCCACGCGCTGCTGCCCGAGGGCCCCGCCTATTTCCCCGAGGGCGTGAGCACCGACCAGACGGACGAGGAGATGGCCGCCGAGATGATCCGCGAGGCGGCCGCACAGCGCCTGCGCGACGAGGTCCCGCACGCGCTCGCCGTGCAGGTGGAGGAGATCACGCCCGCCCGCCGCGGTCGTCGCGTGGAGGCGTACCTGCTGGTGGAGGCCGAGAGCCAGAAGGGCATCGTCGTGGGGAAGGGTGGCCGCATGATCCGCGACATCGGCACGCAGGCCCGGGAGGTGCTGTCGCGCACGTGGGGCGAGCCGGTGCACCTCGACCTGCAGGTGAAGGTGAGGCCCCGCTGGCGCCGGGATGACGCCATGCTGGACCGGCTCGGGCTGTGAGCCGGCGGCCGCACGCCGCCTATACTTCCGCGCCATGCCGGAGACCTCCCAGCGAGCACGTCCGTGAGGGCACGCGAGCTCGCGAAGAGTTGCGACTTCACGCTGATCCGCCCCGGCGTGACCACCGACGACACCACCCGGCACTGCGCCACGGCGGCGCGGCTGCACGTGGCATCGGTGGTGGTGCCACCCGCGATGGCGCGCGCGGCAGCCGACGCCCTGCGCGGCGGCGACGTGAAGGTGGGCACGGTGGTCAGCTACCCGTTCGGCGCGGATGAGACGCCGATGAAGGCGGCCATGGCGCGCGCCGCGATCGCCGCCGGCGCCCGCGAGTTGGACGTGGTGATGAACGTGTCGGCGCTGCTCTCGGGCAGGCCCGGTGCCGCGCGGGCCGACCTGGGCGCGGTTGTGGACGCCGCGCGCGACGCCACAAGCGCGCACGTGATGGTGCGCGCAGTGCTGGAGGCGCCCCTGCTGGGCGAGCGGCTCCTGCGCGTGGCCTGCCAGGTGGTGGCCCTGTCGGGGGCCGACTTCGCGGTGACCGCGACGGGCCTTGCGGGGTCTGCGCGCACCCAGGACGTGGAGGTGATGCGCGACGCCCTGCCCGCCGAGGTGGGGGTGGTGGCCGCGGGTGGCGTGGACGACCTGGGCCACGCGATTGCCCTGCTGGATGCAGGCGCGCGCCGCGTGGCGACGAATTCCGCCCCGGTGATGGTGGATTCCCTCATGGGGGCCGCGGCATGAGCGGCGACGCCGCCGCGCGGGTGCGCTTCGGCGATGACGGCCTGGTGCCGGCGATCGTCCAGGATGCCGACACCGGGCGCGTGCTGACGCTTGCGTGGATGAATGCCGACTCGCTGGCCCGCACGCTCGAGCGCGGCGAGACGTGGTTCTGGAGCCGGTCGCGGGGCGAGCTGTGGCACAAGGGGGCCACGAGCGGCAACACCCAGCAGGTGACGGGGCTCGCCACCGACTGCGACGACGACGCCGTGCTGGTGAGCGTGCGCCCTGCGGGGCCGGCCTGCCACACCGGCGAGGAGTCCTGCTTCCACGTTCCCGTGACGGGAGCGGTGGGCGGTGACGCCGCCCCGTTCGCGGCGCTGCCCGATCTCGAGGCCGTCATCCGCGCGCGTGCGGCCGATGCCGACCCGGATTCGTCGTACACCGCATCGCTCATCGCGCGCGGCATCGACACCATGTGCAAGAAGGTGGGCGAGGAGGCGACGGAGGTGGCGATCGCGGCCAAGGGCGGCGAGCGCGAGCAGTTGGTCTACGAGAGCGCCGACCTGCTGTACCACCTCATGGTGCTGTGGCAGTCCATGGACATCCGCCTGGCCGAGGTGGCCGAGGAACTCGCGTCGCGGAGGCGGGGCGAGGGGTGACCACCCTCCGCATCGACGTGCCCGGGGCGCCGCCCGGGGACGACATGCCGGTATCGCCCTCGCTCGAGGGCGTGCGCGCGCGGGCGGGCCAGTACCGGCAGGTGCCGGTGGCCCATACCTACCTGGACGACTGCGAAACGCCCGTCAGCGCCATGCTGAAGCTGCGCGACGGGGGTCCGTGCTTCCTGCTGGAGAGCGCCGAGCAGGGGCAGCGCCTGGGCCGCTACTCGATGATCGGCATCGAGCCGCAGGGTGTCGTCCGGGCCCAGGGCGGCCGGGTCACCCTGCAGCGTCATGACGGCGGCACGGAGGATCTGGACGCGGGCGATCCGTTCGGGGCCATCCAGTCGCTGGTGGACGACGTCGCGATGGCGCCACCGGAGGATCCGCTGGCGTTCTGGGGTGGCGCGGTGGGGTTCTTCGGCTACGACCTGGTGCGCACGGTGGAGGACCTGCCCGACGTGCCGGAGGACGACCTGGGCATCCCGGACATGGTGATGATGCTCACCGGGCCGGTGGTGCTGTTCGACCACCTGCGCAGGTCCACCACGATCATCGTGCCGTGCCCAGTGGAGCAGGGAGTGGATGCCGCTCCCGCCTACGAGGCCGCGCGGGCGCGGATCCGCGCCATCAAGGCGCGCCTGCAGGGTCCGGTGCCGCACCCAGCGCCCCATGGCCCGGTGGAGGTGGGTCCGGTGGAGAGCAACACCGGCCACGACCGCTTCTGCGCATCGGTGGAGGCCGTGCGCGAGTACGTGTTCGCCGGCGACGCCTTCCAGGTGGTGCCATCCCAGCGGTTCTCCGCGTCGGTGGGGCTCGAGCCCTTCGCGGTGTACCGCGGGCTTCGCACGGTCAATCCGTCGCCCTACATGTTCTTCATCGACTGCGGCGACGTGCAGCTGGCGGGGTCGTCCCCGGAGATGCTGGTGAAGGTGACCGACGGCGCCGTGGAGACCCGGCCCATCGCGGGCACTCGGCAGCGGGGCGCCGACCGGGCCGAGGACCTGGCGCTGGCGGAGGAACTCCTGGCCGACCCCAAGGAGCGCGCCGAGCACGTGATGCTGGTGGATCTGGGGCGCAATGACCTGGGCCGCGTGTGCGCTCCCGGGTCCGTGCAGGTGAAGGACCTGATGGTGGTCGAGTTCTACAGCCACGTGATGCACATCGAGAGCAGCGTCGTGGGGCAGCTGGACGACGGCCGGCCCGCCGTGGACGCCCTGCGGTCCACGTTCCCGGCGGGCACGCTGTCGGGGGCGCCCAAGGTGCGGGCCATGGAGATCATCGACGAGCTGGAGCCCACCAAGCGCGGGCCGTACGGCGGCGCGGTGGGCTACATCGGGTTCGACGGCAACCTGGACACCTGCATCACCATCCGCACGATCGTGTGCCGCGACGGCCGCTGCCATGTGCAGGCCGGCGCGGGGGTGGTGGCCGACTCGGACCCCGAGGCGGAGTTCGAGGAGACCCAGCGCAAGGCCGCCGGGATGTTCCGGGCCATCGAGGTGGCGGCCCAGCAGGAGGACTGGTGAGCACGCCCCACGTCGTGATCGTCGACAACTACGACTCGTTCACCTACAACCTGTTCCAGTACCTGGCTGAGCTGGGGGCGAAGGTGGATGTGTTCCGGCATGACCGCATCTCCGTGGATGGCATCCGCGATCTGCGCCCAAGCCATCTGGTCATCTCACCGGGCCCCAAGACCCCTGACGAGGCCGGCATCTCCCTGGAGTGCATCACGGAGATGGCCGGCGAGGTGCCGATCCTGGGCGTGTGCCTGGGGCACCAGGCCATCGGCCAGGCATTCGGCGGCACGGTGGTGCGCGGCTCCGAGCCGGTGCACGGCAAGACCAGCGAGATCTCGCACGACGGGCGCACGGTGTTCGCCGGGCTGCCCGATCCCATGACCGCCACGCGCTACCACTCGCTGGTGGTGGACCAGGGCAGCCTGCCGGCGGTGCTCAAGGTATCGGCCTGGTGCGACGGCGACGTCATCATGGGGCTGCGCCACCGTGACCTGCCGGTCGAGGGGGTGCAGTTCCACCCCGAGTCGATCCTGTCGGCCGAGGGCCGGTCGCTGCTCGGCAACTTCCTGGGGATGTCCGCATGACGCCCGATCCGGTGCTGACCGAGTGCCTGGAGGTCCTGGTGGACGGGGGCGACCTGTCGCGCACCCAGGCTGAGCGCGCCGTGGGCGTGATGATGGACGGCGCTGCCGGTGAGGTGCAGATGGCGGCGTTCCTCACCGCGCTGCGCGCCAAGGGCGTCACGGCCGTGGAGCTCGCCGGGCTCGCGCGGGCCGTGCGCGACCGCGCGGCGCACGTGCCGGTGGACGACGTCCATGGCCTGGTGGACACCTGCGGAACGGGCGGGGGCCCGCCCACGGTGAACATCTCGACCGGCGCCGCGTTCATCGCGGCCGCCGCGGGCGCCCGGGTGGCGAAGCACGGCAATCGCGCCGTCACATCGTCATCCGGCAGCGCGGACGTGCTGGAGGCGCTGGGCGCGCGCGTGGACCTCGCGCCGGAGGCCGTGGCCACCTGCATCGCACAGGTGGGCGTGGGGTTCATGTTCGCACCGGCTCATCACCCGGCCTTCCGCCATGTGGGGCCCGTACGGCGGGAGCTGGGCATCCGCACGGCGTTCAACCTGATCGGCCCCCTCGCGAACCCCGC
>CALIKX010000069.1 GCA_938017905.1 uncultured Thermoleophilia bacterium
GACGCCGATCCGGTGATCGAGGGTGCCTGGTAGTCAGCCCACGCGGGGCCACGACGAGACCAGCGGGAACGGACGGATGGGGCCGCCGCCGCCCGGGTGGATCTCGAAGTGCAGGTGGGTCACCGTGCCCTTGGCATCGCCCGTGTCGCCGTTGTAGCCGAGCACCGTGCCGGCCCGCACGAACGCCCCCTCGCGCGCGGCGGGCGCGAAGCCATCGAGGTGGCAGTAGAAGTACTCATCGCCATTGGGCGCGCGAAGCCAGAACCTGTTGCCGCTGATGGGCGTGGTGCCCATGCGCACCACCGTGCCGCTGACCACGGCGACGATCGGCGCGCCGCGGGCGGCGACGATGTCGATGCCCTCGTGATACCGGCTGCCGCGCGGGGCCATCCAGTCGTCCGAGAAGGTGGCCGGCGCGGCCACCGGGAACACCGGCTCGACGCCGGGCGTGGCCACGGGGATGTCCCGGGCGCCCTTGGCCCGCGCAGCGCGCACACGCTCCTGTGAACGGGCCGAAAGCGCCGCCTTCAGGTCACCCCGCGCGCGCGACACCAGGGCCCGCTGGCGGGCGAGCGCGGTGCGGATACGCGCGGCCTCGCGCGAAGCCATCGCGGCCGCGGCACGCGCGCTGGCGATGGTGCGCGTGAGCACCACCTGCTGGCGGCGCAGCGCCACCCGGCGCGCACGCACCCTCTCCACCGTGTCGGCATCGTCACCCGCGGCCGCCTGCAGCGCCTCGGAGCGCGTGACGAGGTCGGTCAGCGATCCGCTCTGCACCACCAGGTCCACCAGATCCGGCTCGGGGCGCCGGTACAGCGCCACCAGCCGCTCCGACAGCGCCTGCCGTGCCAGCACCAACTGACCCCGGGTGCGGGCGATCTCCGCGCGCGTGCGCACGGCCTTCGCGCGCGCCGCGTCCGCCCGATCCATCGCGGTGTTGTGGCGCTGGGCGGCGGCGCCCGCCCGGGCGTCCAGCGTGGCCGCGCGCGCCTCGACGGCCTCCACCCGCTGCTTCAGGGTGGTGACATCGCGGGCCGCGTGCATCGGCGAGGCCCCGGCCGCCAGTGCGGCAGCGGCAAGTGCCGTGATGAAGATTCGGCGGGCCATGGGCCGGGCATTCTCGCCTGCCCCATGGCACCGCCGTGAAATCCTCGTTGCTACGTCAGGACCGCTCCTCGACCTTCGGGCCGAGCACCTGCTTCACGCTCTCGGCGCCCCTCTCGTGGCGCACCGTGCGCCAGTCCCCCCGGGCGGTCACGGGAACCCTCCTACTTGTTCCTGCGGTTCGTGTAGACCACGTTGAACTCCCCATCGGCGTCCACGTTCAGGATGCTCACCGGCACGTTCGGGCGGTTCCCGACCCTGTTGATGGTGATCTTCCCCGTTGCGCCGCGGTAGTTCGTGGTCTTCTTCAGCTGCGCAAGCACCTTGGAGTAGTCAAAGGCCGTTCCGGCCCGGTTCCACGCCCGGAACAGGATCTTGGCCGAGTCGTACGTGAAGGTGCCCCACGTCCCGGGAGCCCGGCGGAAGGTGCGCGTGTAGTTCCGCACATAAGCCTTCGCCGTCCGGAACTGCTGGGGTGTGGGCACCCCGCTGAACACGCACCGGCGACTGGCGCTGATTCCGGCCTGGCTGATGAACGCCGGGTCCTGGTTGGCAAGCCCCGCGAAGCACTTCGCAGGGTGCCCCGGCGCTGTGGCCTCCAGGGCCTTGGCGATGGCCGCGCCCTGGGGGTAGTACGTGCTCAGGTAGACCGCCGTGGGGTTGTTGGCCAGGGCCTGGTTCACCTGCGGAGTGAAGTCCGTCTGGTCTTCTGAGATCGGGATCTGGGTGACGACCACGCCCTTCTTCTCGAGGCTGCGCTGCAGGCGGTCCGCCATGCTCTGCGTGTAGGCCGAGGGGTCCACCAGCATCGACACCTTCGACGGCGTCCACTGCGTCTGGATGAAGTCGTACTCCACCGGCGAGATCTGGCTGTTCTTGGGCTGAACCGTCACGCCCTTGCCGGTGGTGTCGTCGGTGGACGTCATCTGCACCGGCACCACGCGGGCGCGGGTGTACAGCGGAAGGTTCAGGATGCCGACGGAGGAGTTGTAGGGGCCGACCACCGCGACCGCCGGACCGTTGATCACGCGGCGCGCCACCGACTTCGCGATGCCGGGATTGGCCTTGTCGTTCGCCTGCACCAACCGGACCTTCCGGCCGAAGAAGCCACCGGCCGCGTTGTACTCGCGCACGGCCAACTGCACGCCGCGCAGCATGTCGCGGCCGTTCGCGGATTGGTCGCCGGTCAAGGGCCCCTCGTACGCGATGGTGATGGTGCCGTAGGTGGAGGGATTGCCGCCGATCGACTGAGCACTGGCGCTCGTGGCAAGTACAGCAGCAGCAAGGACGGCACCACTCAGGGCCAGGGGTCGAACGGGCATACTGGTCTCGTTTCCGTTGGAGGCGTGCTGACGCTACACCCAATGGGGCGCCGGCGACGCGCGACACGATCCCATAAGAGGAAACCCCCACCCGGGCGGAACACTGACGGGCTGGTACCGACGGGGGGTGGCGGGCTCGGCGGGACGGACCCCCCGAACCATCTCGCACCCCGGAGATCCTCTATCTCCGGTGCCCGCCACCCGCACCCGCGGTGTGTCCTTTCTACCGCCGCTCTCCGCGATCCGTACTGGCCGATCAGGTAGTTCCCGGGGCCCGGACGCGAATACCCCCCGTCCGCTCCACACGGCCCACCCGAACGGGGGGCGCTGCCCCCTACGCACGACGAATTCGCCAGAACCCACCGGTCGGGTGGGCTGGGCGTCCATCTACCCCCCCGCGCGGGTGGGACCGGGCGCTACGTTCGGTGCATGTATTGCACGCCACCGCCTCCGCCCCTCGCCGCCATCGTGCGGCAGGCCACCCAGCTCGTGAGCTCCCGGGTGGCCGCCATCCCCACGCCTCGCGCCTGCCTCACCGACGAGGTGCCGCGGGGATCCGGCATGGCCACGCCGGGCGTGGTGTGGTTCTCCGCCGCCGACCAGACGGTGTTCGCCCAGCCCGCACGGCGCTGGCCCGCCGACCGGCCCGTTGTGGTGCTGCACGAGGTGCTGCACCAGGTGGCCATGGCCAACGGGCTTGAGGCCGACGTGGACATGTCCGCCGAGGAGGGCCTGGTCGAGGCCGTCACCCACGACCTCAAGCGCCAGTGGCTCCGTCAGGTGCGCGGCCGCGACGGCCGCGTGGCCATCGCCTACCGGGGCTGGGTCACCTCGGTGCGCCGGGCCAGTGCCGCCGCCACGGGAACCCGATGGACGTCACGCGACGCGCGCATCTGGCGGGCCCGGATGGTGGGCACGCCCCCGGCATCACGCCAGGTGATCGCCGGCATCAACTGAGCCCGGCGGAAATAAGGGGCCCCGGGGGCGCGCAGGGTGCGCCCCCGGGGCATGCTCGGTGACCGACTAGCCGGTCACCGGCGTGGCAGGCCGCCTGGCCGCCACGACCGTGGTGCAGGCCCGGGCCCGCGCCGTGTCCGCGTCCGTGGCCGAGGCCAGCGCGACGTTGCAGCTGCGACCGGTGGCGCTCAGGCGCATCTTGAAGCGCACCGTCTTCGTCACCGTCTGGCCCGGGGCCAGGTCGCCGATGTTCCACTGCGCCACCCGTCCCGACACCGTGGCGCCGGACGGCACCGCCCGCCACAGCATGGTTGCCGGCGGGGTGTCACGCAGCACCACCCCGGTGGCCGTGGAGGCCCCGTCGTTCGTGACCTTCAAGGTGTACGAGGCGAAGCCGCCGCGACGGGTGGTCTTCGTTCCCGTCTTGGTCAGCTCGAGCGCCGGTCCGGCCGGCCGGAGCGCCACGGGCACCGACGCCGGCGACACCGCAGGCGTGCTGGCCGGGGTCACCGGGGTCTCCGGCGTGCAGATGCCCCCGAACACCGGAATGGGCGTCGCCACCGCGGTGTCGTCCTCACCAGGGGTGAACGTGTACTTCGGGTAGTCGCCACCCGAGAAGTCCAGGTCCACCGACGCGGTGTTCGACACGCTCGTGCCGCACAACGCCGGATCGGCCGTGACCACGCTGGACGCCGTCCACTCGAGCGTGGCGCCCGGCGCGAGCGATGCCGGTGGGTCGGCCGGCGGCGTGAGCGTTGCGGTGGGGTCGGTGATCGTGATGGTGGCCGTGGGGATGGCGAGCGGTCCCGTGTTGGTCACCGGCACCGCCCATGTGACGGTGCCGCCCGGCTCCACGCTTGCCTGCTGCGACGACTTCGCGATCGAGATGTCCAGCGGGCAGATGACGTCAGTCATCCAGGTGGAGCTGCGCATCTCGGGCGCGCTGTTGGACCTCTTGCGCGCCACCCGCGTGCGCTTCTTCGCGGCACGTGCGTTGCTGACCTTGTCGCCGTTCAGCTTCTCCAGGGCCACGTAGGCGGTGTTGTTCACCGAACCGCCACACATGTCGAGGCCCTGCTCGAGCGTGATGGTGCGCGTGCCGGTCCAGGTACGCGATCCCTTCGGCGGGATATCCGAGGTGTCGGCCGGCGGCGTGAGGTCGGTCGTCGGGTCCCACACGTAGACTTTGTCGAAGGCAACGGGCTTCAGGCCGACGTTGTTGACCACCACCGAGTAGTCGATGGTCCCGCCCGGCAGCACGGTGGCGTCACCGGTCTTCTTGATGCCCAACGGGAAGCAGTTGTTCGCAAGCAGGCCCTCTCCTGCGGACCAGTTGTTGCCCTCGTAGGTCCAGAACTGACCGGCCGGGTGTGGCGGGCTCTGCTTCGCAAGCGTGAAGGGCGGGATGATGTCGTCCTCGTGCTTGCCATGACCCTCGAGCTTCCCCGACACCGGGTTCACGACCGAACTCTCGTCAACCGTGTTCACGGTGTACGGATTCGTGCTCGAACTCGTCGCGTGGCAGAGAGTCACCTTCTCGCCCGACCTGTCGGAGCTCCCGGCAACCGCCGACCCGGCGATGCCCAGCATCCCTGCGGCCGTCCCCACGATGGCCAGGCCCAGTGCCCGACGCCGTCGTGCCCCTGCGCGACGTACATGCTGTGCGCTCATCTCATTCACCTTTCCCCCGGGCGGATCACCCGCCCAATCCGTCCACGGCATCGGCCGCGGACCCTGCGGGGCGACGGTATGAACGGCGCCAAGGGCGGCCCACGGGCGCGCGGGTAGTCGCATGCGCACCCCGCGCGCGGTCCTGCACGGGGCCTGTGGGGTGGCGCAGACGCACCTGCAGCGGCGCCCGGACGGCGCCACGCGAGCAGTACGCCCCCCCCGTAATGAGGGGCACCGCAGGCGCGCGCTAGCGTGTGGCCATGGCGCGCGTCACCGTCTATGCGACCCCGTTCTGCGCCTACTGCGTGGGGGCGAAGCGCTACCTGCGGCGCCGGGGAATCCCGTTCGACGAGGTGCGCATCAACCTCATGCGGCCCGGGGCGCGCGACCGCATACAGGCCGCGAGTGGCGGTGG
>CALIKX010000070.1 GCA_938017905.1 uncultured Thermoleophilia bacterium
TGGCCGTGCATCAACGTGCACTACTCGCTGCTGCCCGCCTACCGCGGGGCGGCGCCGGTGGAGCGTGCGCTGATGGATGGCGCGGAGGAGACCGGCACCACCATCATGCTCATGGACGAGGGGCTCGACACCGGGCCGATCATCGAGTCGGTACCCGTCCCGCTGGCCCGCGAGGACGACGCCGGGGCGCTGCTGATGAAGATGGCGGAGGCATCCGGGCCCGCGCTGGTACGCGCCCTCGACGCGCTCGAGGCCGGGGCACTGGCATCCACGCCCCAGCCCGCGGGCGGCGCATCGGTCGCAGCGAAGATCACCGATGCCGACCGGCCCATCGACCCGCGCCGCACCGCCATGGAGATCCAGCACCAGGTGCGGGCGCTGTCGCCGCACATCGGGGCGACCATCGGCATCGACGGGCAGCAGTTCAAGGTGTGGCGCGTGAAGCCCACCAACGCCGCGGCGGTCCCCGGCCTGGTGCGCGACTCGGGCCGGCTGCTGCTCGGCACGGCATCGGGGGGACTGGAGATCGTGGAGCTCCAGCCGCCCGGCAAGGGCCGCATGCATGCAGACGCATTCCTCCGAGGGTACCGCGGTGAGCTCGCGCTCACGACCGCGTAATCCGCGCGAGCAGCGCGCCCAGGTGACGCCCGCGCGGCGGATCGCCTACGGGGTGCTGCGACGCGTGGACGAGGGCGCGTACGCCGACCGGGCGCTCGTGGCCGAGTGCGCCCGCGCGCGCCTGGACCCGCGTGAGCGCCAGCAGGCCCAGCGCCTCGCCTTCGGCGCCGTGCAGATGCGCCGCCTGCTGGACTGGCTCATCGACGGCGTTGCCGACAAGCCCCAGCGCATCGAGCCCGAGATCCGGGACGTGCTCCGGCTGGGCGCCTACGAGATCATCGCATCGGATGGCACCCCCGATCGCGCCGCGGTTGATCAGGCCGCCACCCTTGCGCGCTCGCTGCCGGGGCCCCGCGGGCGCGGGGGGGCGCGGGCGGGGCTGGTGAACGCGGTCCTGCGGCGCATCGCCGAGACCGGCGCGGCGTCCATCGCATCATTGGGTGATGGGGACGCCGCCCTTCGCCACTCGTTCCCGGACTGGATCGCCAATGGCCTGCGCAGGTCGCTTGGCGACGCCGATGTCGAGGCCGTGATGGAGGTGGCCAACATGCCGTCGGAGTCCGCCGTGCGCTGGAACACCCTGCGCGGGCCGCGGGAGGACATCGAGGCCGAGCTGCCGCCGTGGCACGGCGACCCCCTGTTGCCCGAGGCCATGGTGCTGGAGGCACCGTTCGCGCTGGAGGAGTCCGCGGCCTGGCGCGACGGACGCGTGATGGCGCAGAGCCGTGCGTCGATGCTGCCCGCGCACGCGCTGAACCCGATGCCCGGCGAGCGCATCCTCGACCTGTGCGCGGCCCCGGGTGCCAAGGCCACCCAGCTCGCGGCGCTATCCGGGGGCGACGCCGAGGTGGTCGCGGTGGAGCTGCACCCGGCGCGTGCCCGGGCGCTGGAGGAGATGGCCCGCCGCATGGGGGCTGACATCACGGTGATCGCCGGCGATGGCCGCGAGGTGGCGCTGCCCGGTGACGGCTTCGACGCCGTGCTGGTGGATGCCCCCTGCACGGGAACCGGCGTGCTCTCGTCGCGCCCCGATGCCCGCTGGCGCCGCCGGGAAGAGGCCCTCCCGGCGCTGGTGGAGATCCAGTCCGGACTCCTGACACGGGCCCTCGAGGTGGTGCGGCCCGGCGGGCGGGTTGTCTACTCCACTTGCAGCCTGCTGCGGGAGGAGGATGAGGACGTCGTGCGTGCCTCGGGCGCGGTGGTCGACGACCTCGGCAGCGAGTTCCCCGGTATGGGCTCGCCCGACCTGCCGGGCACGCTTCGGCTGCTGCCGCACGTGCACGGGTCCGACGGGTTCTTCATCGCGCGGCTCCGGGGCCGATAACCTGCGGCCGATGCCCGAGACGCCCGCAACCCCCGCGGTCTGCCCGTCGCTCATGTCGGCCGACCCCCTGCGCCTGGGCGAGCAGGTGTCCGCGCTGCTGGATGCCGGTGCCCGCGTGCTGCACGTGGACGTCATGGACGGCCGGTTCGTGCCCAACCTCATGCTGGGCACCGAGACCACCCGGGGCGTCGCCTCCCTCGCCCGTTCCCGTGGGGCGCTGGTGGACGTGCACCTGATGGTGGAGCGCCCCGGTGACGCCATCGGCTGGTTCGCGCCCCACGCCGACATGATCAGCATCCACGTCGAGGCCGACCCGCACCCGCACCAGATGCTGGGCGAGATCCGCGCGGCCGGCTGCCTGGCGGGCCTGGCGGTGAACCCCGGTACATCGGTGGAGGCCATCGGCCCGCTGATGGAGCGGCTGGACTACGTGAACTGCATGGGCGTGAACCCGGGCTTCAGCGGGCAGTCGTTCATCCCCGAGACGTTCGGGCGCCTGGGGGTGCTGCGCGACCTGCTGCCGGCGCGGGTGGCGCTGCAGGTGGACGGCGGCATCGGTCCCGGCAACGCGGCGGACGCCCGCGCCTATGGCGCGGACCTGCTGGTGTCCGCATCCGCGATCTTCGGCGCCGATGACCCCGTGGCCGCCTACGCGGACCTGGTCGAGCGGGTCGCGACGGCGTGACGGCCCCGGGCCGCCCGACGGCCGCGGAGGGCGCGCTGCTCATGCGTGCCTGCGAACTGGCGGCGCGCGGCCACGGGCACGTGAGCCCCAATCCCAGCGTCGGGGCGGTGATCGTCCGCGGGGACGAGGTGATCGGCGAGGGCTGGCACGACGGGCCGGGCCTGCCGCATGCGGAGCCCGTGGCCATCGCCGCCGCGGGCGACCGGACCCCGGGCGCCACCCTGGTGTGCACCCTCGAGCCCTGTTCCCATACGGGGCGCACGGGGCCGTGCACCCAGGCCGTGATCGGGGCGGGCATCACGCGGGTCGTCATCGGCGCGCTCGATCCCCTGGAGCGCACCCGTGGGGAGGGCGTGCGCATCCTGCGCGACGCGGGAATCGAGGTGGTGGTCGCGGGCGGCGATGACGCCGATCGCGCGCGCGAGGCAGCGTCCCCGTTCCTGACATGGGCGGCGACCGGCCGCCCCGAGGTGCTGCTGAAGATGGCGGCATCGCTCGACGGACGCGTCGCCACCCGTACCGGGCATTCCCGATGGATCTCCGGCCCCGAGGCACGGGTTCTCGTGCACCAGTGGAGGGCCGGCGTCGATGCCGTGGCAGTCGGCATCAACACGGCCGTGGCCGACGATCCCATGCTGACGGCGCGCGACGTGGAGGTGCCGGAGGGGCGCACCGCCCTGCGCGTGGTGCTGGATCCGCACGCGCGGCTGCCCCTCGATCGCGCGCTGCTCGCCACCGCGCACGAGGCACCGGTGCTGGTGGTGGCGGGATCGGGCGCCGACGCGGGCCGGGTGGATGCGCTCCGCGCCGCCGGAGCCGAGGTGGATGTGGTCCCCGCTGCGCATGGCCCGGGTTTCCTGGAGGGCGCGCTGGATGCACTCGGCAGGCGCGAGGTGCAGTCGGTGCTCGTGGAGGGCGGACCGACGGTGGCGGGCGCGCTGCTCGACGCCGGCCTGGTGGACGTGCTCGCCTGGGTGGTCGCGCCCATCGTCATCGGCGGCGATGGTGCTCCGACCGCTGCGCGGGGCGTCGGGGCGGACGTCATCGCAGACGCCCCGCGGATCCACTCGCCCCGCATCGAACGGCTGGGGGATGATGTGCTGGTGATGGGTCGCCTGCGACCGGTGCCGGACGGGGGGTAGGGATGTTCACGGGACTCGTGGAGGAGACGGGCACGGTGCGCGAGCGGGCTCCGAGCGCCGCTGGCGCGCGTATGGTCATCGCGTGTGACCTGGTGCGCGATGGGCTCGCGCTGGGGGACTCGGTGGCCGTGAACGGTGCGTGCCTCACGGTGGTCGACCTTCCCGATGGGGCCTTCGCCGTCGACTGCGTGGAGGAGACCCTGCGCCGCACCTCGGTGGGCGACCGCGAGCCGGGCGACCGGGTCAACCTCGAGCGCGCGATGCGCATGGGCGATCGTCTGGGCGGCCATATCGTGCAGGGGCACGTGGACGGCACGGGCACGGTCCGGCAGGTCACGCCCGAGGGCGACGGCGTGCTCATGTCCATCGCCGCGCCCGACGCGGTGCTGCGGTACGTGGTGGAGAAGGGCAGCATCACGGTGGACGGCGTCAGCCTCACCGTGGCCTCCCGCGAGGCGGATGGGTTCACCATCGCGCTCATCCCGCACACGATGGCCGCCACCACCCTCGCGCCCGATGTCGTCGGCCGAAGGGTGAACCTCGAGGCCGATGTGGTGGCAAAGTACGTGGAGGCGCTCGCGCGCCCGCACCTCGACGGGGGAGGAGCCTCCTGAGCACCCAGACCACGCCGTTCTCCTCGATCGAGGAGGCCATCGACGACATCCGCGCCGGGCGGATGGTGGTGGTGGTGGATTCCGAGGATCGCGAGAACGAGGGCGACCTCGTGATCGCCGCCCAGTTCGCCACCCCGGATGCCGTCAACTTCATGATCACCCACGGCCGCGGCCTGGTGTGCCTGGCGCTCACGGAGGAGCGCTGCGAGCACCTGGGCCTCATGCAGCAGGTGAAGCGCAACGAGACCCCCCTGGGCACGGCCTTCACCGAGTCCATCGAGGCCCGCGAGGGGATCACCACCGGCATCAGCGCCCCCGATCGGTCGCGCACAATCATGGTGGCGGTAGATCCCGATTCCACGGGCAGCGACCTCGTGAAGCCCGGGCACGTCTTCCCGCTGCGCGCAAAGCCCGGCGGTGTGCTCGAGCGCGCCGGGCACACCGAGGCGGCGGTGGACCTCGCGCGGATGGCCGGCCTCATCCCCGCGGGCGTCATCTGCGAGATCATGAAGGACGATGGCGAGATGGCCCGCGTGGACGACCTCATCGCCTACGCGCAGCGCCACGGGCTGCGGATGATCACCATCACCGACCTGATCGAGCACCGTCGCCGCACCGAGCGCCTGGTCGAGCGCGGCGCGGCGGTCCCGCTACCCACCGAGTTCGGCGACTTCACAGCGGTGGGATACACGTCGCTCGTGGACGGCAAGCACCACATGGCGCTGGTGAAGGGCGAGGTGGACGGCAAGCAGGATGTGCTCGTGCGCGTGCACTCCGAGTGCATGACCGGCGATGTCTTCGGCTCGCTCCGCTGCGACTGCGGGGACCAGTTGCACGCCGCCCTCCGGATGATCGAGGCCGAGGGCCAGGGCGTGCTGCTGTACATCGCCCAGGAGGGGCGCGGCATCGGGCTCATCAACAAGCTCCGCGCCTATGAACTGCAGGACGCCGGGCGCGACACGGTGGAAGCCAACCTCGAGCTGGGTTTCCCGCCCGACCTGCGCGACTACGGCATCGGGGCGCAGATCCTCGTGGACCTGGGGCTCACCACCATCCGCCAGCTCACCAACAACCCCAAGAAGATCGTGGGGCTCGAGGGCTACGGGTTGAAGGTGGTGGAGCGCGTGCCCATCGAGGTGGAGCCCGGCGACCACAACGCCCGCTACCTGCAGACCAAGCGGGACAAGATGGGGCACATCCTGCACCACAACGGGCTGGACCTGGACGCTTCGGGGGACGGGGACCGGTAGGCGCCCGGGCGCACTAGCCCAGGGGTATCCGGATGGGCACGCCGCCGATGGTGCCCGTGTAGGCACGCTCGCCACCGCGGGCGAGGGTGAGCGTGCCGTCCCACGTCCCCGGGCCGTTGACCCGCACCGCGCCCTGGAAGGTGCTGCCGTTGAACCGCAGGGTTCCCGTGATCGACACGCCGCGCACGGCGCTGAAGCGCGAGAACGCGATCGCCTCGCCGAATACGCCGCGCGGGCGCGCCAGTCCGCCGCGGATGCCCGGCAGTGCATCCAACCCGGCCTCGGTGGCGGCATCCATGGCGAGCACGCCGTCCTGGATGGCGCGGCGCGCGGCGGCCGCCACGCGACCGGCGGTGCCCGGCGCACCGCTCGGCGCGGTCCTACCCAGGGTGGCCGGTGGGACGGGGATGGGCGTGGGGACCGGCGCCTCGCGGTTGCACGCCGCGGTTGATACGCGTCGGCCCGAGAGGACGTTGCGCAACTGGGTCCGGGCGCAGGCGTAGGTATAGAGCAGTGAGTGCCCCGCCCCCGGCGCCACCAGCACCTGCCCGAGCGGTGCGCGCGCAGCCACCGCGCGCGCGGACTCCACGGGAGTGCGCAGGTCCTGGCCACCGTCCATCAGCAGCGTCGGCACCGCCGGCAGGGGGCCGGCGGCGAGCGGATCGATGGCGGCGTCGGGCCACCTCGCGCAGCTCTCCGCCGATCCGCCCGGCACGGCATTGGCGGCGGTGAACGGGGCGAACGCCGCGGGACCCGCCTGCGCGGCGGACGCCGCGAGCAGCGCGGGTCGTGCCTCCAGGGGCGTGGCGGAGGTCCATGGCAGGGCCATGTCCGCGCAGGTGGTGGCGTAGAAGAGCGCGGATGACAGCTCGGACGGCGGCGCGGCCGTGCCGGCATCCGCGAGCGTGGACAGCCGCAGCAATGGCGCCGGGTTGCCGGTGCGCGCCGCCCGGGCGGCCCCCGGCCACATTGCACGGGCGGTGGGGCTGAGGTCACCCACCGCGAGCAGCGCTGGCAGATCGCCCTGGTTCCCCGGCCCGCCAAGGGAGGTCCGCACCGTGCGGCCGGTCTCGGTG
>CALIKX010000071.1 GCA_938017905.1 uncultured Thermoleophilia bacterium
GGGCGATGAACGCGTAGAAGACACCGGGCACCAGCACCGCGGGGGTCACACCGCGAAGCAGGGCCACGAGCACGCCGCCGATGACGCCCGCGGTCACGCCCACGAACAGGGCGCCCACCACCGACACCCCGGCCTGCAGGGCGTAGCCGGTGGCGACGGCGGTGTAGAGGCCGAGCGTGAGGGCGTCGAGCACCACGAACCAGACACCCGTGAGAGGGGGGATGAAGCGGTGCCCCAGCAGCACCAGGGCGGTGACGCCGGCAACGGTGGCCAAGTACCAGGGCGTGCGCACGGCCACCACGGGCAGGTTGCCGATCAGCACGTCGCGGGCGATTCCCCCGGCCAGGCCCAGCACCACGGCGAGCACGAACGCACCGACGAGGTCGTACCGGGGCGTGCGGGATTCCCGCCCGCTGACCGCGCCCTCCATGGAGGCCACGCCCACTGTGACCAGCGCCAGCCACAGCGGCGTCTCGAACACCAGGTCGGGAATGCCCACGGGCGGGCGGGCGCGGCTGGTCTAGGCGGCGCCGGAGCCGGCGCCGTCCGCCAGGCCACCGACGCGGATCACGTCGCGCATCGACAGGATGCCCACGAGCTCCGGACCCTCGAACACGAGGACATGGCGGATGCCATGGCGCACCATCTGATCGGCCGCCGCCTGCAGGGGCCACTCGGGTGCGGCGGTGATGAGCGAACCCGTCATGTGGTCGCCCACGACCTCGCTGTCCACGTCCATTCCCGACGCGAGGGCCTTCAGCAGGTCGCGCTCGGTGATGACGCAGGGCCCGGGCAGGTCGTGATCCATCACCACGGCGGCACCCGTGCGGTGCTGCACCATCTTCTCCGATGCCTGGCGCAGCGTATGCGTCGGTCCGACCATTGCATTCAGCGCGCTCATGGCGTCTTTGACCTGTTTCATGTGCGGATTGTGTCAATCGGCGTGGGCGCCGTCAACCCGCGCGCGCCGCCGGGGCGCTACACTTCAAGGCTGTTCTTTGGGATGACCTTGGAGGGTTGATGCTCTACGGACGCCGGCTGGATGACGCACTCGAGCACGTCGATGGCAGCCGCTACGCGCTGGTCCACGCCGTGTCGAAGCGCGCGCGCCAGATCACGCTCTGGCTCACGGCCGACCCCGCCGAGCTGCGTTCGGAGGACGCCCCGCCGCCCGCACCCGGCGAGCTGTCGTCGCGCGATCCCGTGGCCCTCTCCGAGGCGGAGATCCTGGCGGGCGAGGTGGACGTGCACTGGAACCCGGATGGCAGTCCCGAGGAGCGCGAGCTGCCGAACGCATCGGCATTCGAGGCCGACCCCCTCCTCCTCGAACTGGAGGACGAGGAGGCCATGGAGGCCGAGGACGCCGCCGCGGCCGGCGTGGCGACCACGCTGGTCGAGGCCCTCGAGGCCGTGGCCTCGGGCGAGGCCGAGACGGTGGAGGGCGCCACCGACGCGAGCATCGTGGACGGCGAGTCCGCCGACGACACCGGCGATGACGACGCGGACGCCGACGTCGACGCCGCCCTGGACGACACCGAGTAGCGCGGGGGCATCCGCGCCGGTCCCGTGACGCCGCTCGGCGTGCAGGACCTGGCGCGGGACCCCGGTGAGGTGGTGCGCGCGCTCCCCGCCTGGGAGCGCGGGGACCACGACGAGGCCGTGCGCGAGGCGCTCGGGCTTTCCAAGAAGCACCTGCATGACCGCGCGCACGTGGCGTGGGCGTGGGCGGGCGAGACCCCGGACCGCTGCGCCGCCTGGATCCTGCCGGTCTCGGCCCAGCAGGCCCGCGACATGGCGCCCCGGCGGGCGGCCGAGGTGCTGATGCGCTGCCTGGGCGCGGCGGTGGAGGCCGGCGCGGTGGCCGAGGCCATCACCGTGCTCGACTGGCATGGGCTGGCGCTGCTCACGCTGCCCGGGCTGGATGAGGAGATCGCCGGTCTGGCATTCGCCGAGGCATTCATTCCCCCGGCGCGCGGCGTGCTGGCGCCGTTGCCGCCCGACGTGCGGCCCGATGGACCGGAGGTGCTGCTGTCCGGCCCACCGGCGCGACTCGATCCCGATCACCCCCTGAGCGAGGCCGCAACGGCCACGTGGTCGCACCCCGTGCGCGTGGCGCTCGTTCTGTCCGCCCACGGACAGGCAATGGACGCCGCGGCCTACCCGCCCGAGATCATCGGCCAACTGCGTCGCTGGGGCCTGGATGGCGCGCCGCCCCCGCCCGATGCGCCGAGCCTGGAGGTGGAGGACGATCCGTGTCCCCGTCGGCGCCATGCCCGCACGGTGCTGCGCCGCCTCCTGCGGATGGGGAAGGTGGGCGCCCAGTACCACACGGAGTTCGACCATCTGTACCGCGGCGCCGCGCCCGAGGACCGTCATGACGCCCTGGCCGTGGGCGAGGCGCTGGTGCGCGCCGGCCTCCTGGGCGAGAAGCCGTCGGTGGGCCAGCGGCACGTGTACCTGCGGCGCGACGCCCTGCCCGCCATCCACGCCCTCATCGATCGCGGCGAGACGTCCGACCCCGGGCTCGCCGCGGAGTGGACCGCCCCGGCGCCTACTGCCGCACGGTGACGGTGACCACGGGGACCGGTGTGGTCACCTGGATCTCCGCGGGCGGATCCGGCCCGCCGCGTGCCACGTAGCCGAGCACCCCGCCGACCACCAGCGCCACCGCGGCGGCGATGATGGCGACGCGTCGGCTGACCGACCCGGGGGTGCGGCCACCGGGCGTCTCGCCACGGGCGCGGGCGGTGCTCACCGGGCCACCGCATCACGGGCATTGCGGGCCCACCGGGCGAACACCGCATCGAGCGTGCATGCCGGGTCCCAGGCCGCGGGCACGGACGGGGCCGCGCGCTCGGCGACCTCCAGGAACCAGCGCGAGGACTCCCCGTACGCCGTCACCAGATCTGCCAGGGCATAGGTTGCGCCCACGCGGCGGCGCAGTTCGTCGTCCACGGCCCCCGCAACACGCAGGCGGGCGTCGCGGGCGGGACCGGGTTCGTCCAGACGCCGCTCACCGGCGTCCCACTCGATCAGGGCGCTCGCGATGCCGGGGGGCATGCCCCTCATGCGGGCCCCCCCGCGCAGCACTGCGCGGGCCATGCCGCCCCGCTGCGCTCCATGATCCAGTCCCCCACCGGGCTCCCGCCCTGCGCCAACGCGAATGCCAGGTGGGCGTGCAGGCATTTGACGTGGTCGGGGTCACCCGCCCCGGCAACGCGGTGGCCGTCGTGCAGCGCCTGATGGCGTGCGTGGGCATCGGCGAGTGGTCCGGCCATGTCGGGGTCCTGCTCCAGCATGCGCACCCCGCCCTGCGCCTCGAGCCGGCTGACGGCAGTGACGAGAGCCCGGCACGCCAGCCACTCGCGGGTGGGAAACGGATAGCCGCGTGCATCGCGAGGGTCGTTCTCGATCACCGCGGGCGCTCCGAACGGGCACCGGACCGCCACCCGGAATCCCGCGTGGGGATCGCGACCGATCAGGCGGCGGATGGCCTCTGCATCGGCGTCAGCCGATGAGGCCGCTGATGAAGCCCCAGACCCCGGTCGGCTCATCGGGCGCGGCCTTCGGCGGGGGGTCGGGCTTTCGGATGCCGCGGACCGCATAGGGCGTCTCGCCCGGCCGCACCATGCCGAGTTCGCGGGCACGGGCCTCCAGCACGTCGTCGCGGCCGAGGGCCTTGATCTGCCGCGACAGTCCATCGCGCACGGCGCGGGCGTCGATCAACTCCAGCTGCTCGGCACGCAACTGGTCCTTCTGACGCAGGTAGTCCCGCACCGGTCCCACGTAGGCGAACACCAGGCCGCCGATGAGTCCGATGATGAGCAGTCGCTTGAGCAGCGTGCCGTTCCCGCGCGGTGCGGGGCCCCCGATGGGCCCCTTCACCTCCGGGGTACGCGCTGCGCGTGCGACTTCCTGCCATCAGTGATGCGAGAAGGCCGACGTGCCGGGGTACGACGCCGCCGGCCCCAGCTGCTCCTCGATGCGCAGCAGTTGGTTGTACTTGGCGGTGCGCTCGCTCCGCGACGGCGCGCCGGTCTTGATCTGGCCCGCGCCAGTGGCCACCGCGAGGTCGGCGATGAAGGTGTCCTCGGTCTCGCCCGACCGGTGGGAGATGATGGACCGGTAGCCGTGGCGGGCCGCCAGCTCGATCGCCGCGAGGGTCTCCGAGAGCGTGCCGATCTGGTTGACCTTGATCAGGATGGCGTTGGCGACGCCGCGATCGATGCCCATCTGCAGGCGCGCGGTGTTGGTGACGAACAGGTCGTCCCCCACCAGCTGCACGTCCTGGCCCACGGCGTCGGTGAGCAGCTTCCAGCCGTCCCAGTCGTCCTCGGCCATGCCGTCCTCGATCGAGACGATCGGGAACGCGTCGCACAGCTCGGCCCAGTGCGCGGCCATCTCGTCCGACGACAGCACGCGGCCCTCGCCCTCGAGGTGGTAGGCGCCATCGCGGTACAACTCGGTGGTGGCCGGGTCCAGGGCGATGGCGATGTCCTCGCCGGGGCGGTAGCCGGCGGCGGCGATGGCCTCCATCACCACGTCGAGCGCGGCACGGTTGCTGGGGAGGTCGGGCGCGAACCCCCCCTCATCGCCCACGCCCGTGAACAGGCCGCGGTCGCGCAGCACGCCCTTCAGCGCCTGGTACACCTCGGACCCCATGCGCAGGGCCTGGGCGAAGGTGCGGGCGCCCACTGGCGCGATCATGAACTCTTGGAAGTCCACCGAATTGTCGGCATGCGCGCCGCCGTTGAGGATGTTCATGAGCGGCACCGGCATCCGGTGCGCGCGGGCGCCGCCGATGTAGCGGTACAGGGGTAGGCCCGCATCGTTCGCCGCCGCCTGGGCGACGGCCAGCGAGCACCCGAGGATCGCGTTGGCCCCGAGGCGGCCCTTGTTGGGCGTGCCATCCAACTGGGTCATGGTGCGATCAACCGTGGACTGATCGTCGGCGTCGAGGCCGACGAGCGCCCCGAAGAGCTCGTCCTCCACGTTTGCGACCGCCTTCAGCACGCCCTTGCCCCCGTAGGCCGAGGCCTCGCCGTCCCGGAGCTCCACGGCCTCATGCATGCCGGTGCTCGCGCCCGATGGCACGGCCGCGCGCCCGGTGGCACCGCTGCTCAGGTCCACCTCCACCTCGACGGTGGGCTGCCCGCGGGAATCGAGGATCTGGCGGGCGTGGACGCGCGTGATCTGGGCCATGGGACCTTTCCGGGTCAGGGTTGGGTGACCGCCCGATACTACGGGCGCGCGCGGAACCTCGCGTACCACGTGAGCTGCGCATCCGGCGGCAGCGCCTCGAAGTCCTCCCCCGCCTCGGCGGCCATGCGCGCGGCGCCCTCGACGCGTGCGCGGAAGCGCGATGCGGCGGCCCGCACGGCGATCTCGGGATCCACCCCCGCGGCGCGGGCGACGGCCACCGCGGCGAAGATGACATCGCCCACCTCGTGCTGCCCCGGGTCGGCGCGCACCTCCCCGACCTCCTCGTCCAGCTTGTCGAGGGCGGCCGCCACATCGGGAAACGCGAAGCCCGCGCTGGCGGCACGCTTCTGGGCCTTCGCCGCAAAGGCCAGCGCGGGGAGTCCGGGCGGGAGCTCGTGGAAGATCCCCTCATCGGGGCGCTCGGCGCGCTTGCGCTGCTCCCAGATGTCGACCACCGCGCCCGCATCAGCGGCCGCCCGGTCCCCGTACACGTGCGGATGACGGCTGATCAGCTTGTCGGCCTGGCCGCGGGCGACGGTGGCGAGATCGGCGTGGCCGTCCTCCTCGAGAAGAGCCGCGAGGAACACCGACTGGAACAGCAGGTCGCCGATCTCGTCGGCCTGGTGCGCCGGATCGCCCGATGCCACGGCCTCGGCCACCTCGAAGGCCTCCTCGACCGTGTGGGGCACGATGGTCGCCGCCGTCTGCACGCGATCCCACGGGCATTCGGCCCGGAGGCGCGTGGCCACCACGGCGAGTTCCGCCACGCGGGCGCCGATGGCCCGGGCGCGCAGGGCATCGCGCGAGGGCAGCGTCGAGGCCTCCGGCAGGGCGCAGGCGATCGCGTGGGCCTCGGCATCGGGGGCCACCACCACCGCGCCGTCCGGCACCGGGTCGGGAAGCGGCCCGGGCGCGACCCCGAGTGCCTCCCGCAGGGCGTCTTCGAGCGGCGGGGCGACGATGACCCCGGGCGGTGCGGAATCGATGGCGGCGAGCGCCGCGGCGGGGACGGCGTCGGGGTCGCCGGGGCCCAGGGCGACGATGCGGATCACCGCCGCGCTACCCGGTGGTGCTGGTCTCCACCGGCTCCAGCGCGGAGTCGGCGTAGATCGTCTTCGGTTCCCACCTGGCGATGACTTCATCACGCCACTTCGCGATGGCGGCGTCCTTCTTCGCCTGCGTCTGGGTACGGATGATCCCGGCCTCGGCCTCGTCGCAGGGGATGTCACGGGCCGGGGTGAGGCGCACCGTGATGATGTGCCAGCCGAACTGCGTCTTCACCGGGTCGGAGATCTCGCCGTCGCCGAGGGCCAGCGCGACCTTCTCGAACTCGGGGACCAGTGCCCCCTTCTGCACGGTGCCGAGGTCGCCGCCCTGGTCCTTCGATCCCGGATCGGTCGAATACTGGCGGGCGAGGTCGGCGAAGTTCCCCGTGCTCGCCTGCGCGCGGATGCCGTCGGCCTCGGCCTTGGTCTTGACCAGGATGTGCGAGGCCTCCCGGCTGGCGGGCTGCGTGAACTCGTCAGGATTGGCCTCGCAGTACTTCCGTGCCTGGGCCGGGGTGAACGTGATGCCCTTGGTGACACGCGCGGTCACGCGCGGTTCCTCGATCCCCGCGCGCAGGATGCGGTCGGCATCCGCGTTGGTGAGCCCCTGCTCCTCCAGGAAGTCCGTGAACTTCTTCGCGTCCCCGCTGAAGTTGTCCGCGATCACCTTCTTCCGCTCGGCCGCGACCTGCTTCGCCGTGGCCACGCAGGGCGTGCCGCACTCCTTGGCCTCGAGCGCGACGATGCGCTGGAACACGAGCCCCTCGAGTGCCTGGCGCTCCAGCGCCACGTACTCGTCTGAGCCCGGCTCGGGGAACCCCTGCCCCTGCTGCTCCGCGGCGGACTTCTGCTGGTTCACGAGCTGGTCGAGCTCGGCGCGGGAGATGTCCTGCCCGCCCACTTGGGCCACCACGCCGTCCGGCAGGCCACTTCCCCCGCACCCGGCGAGGCCGGCGCCGGCCAGGACGACGGCCGAGAGCGCGATGGCGGCGATATGGCGGGGTCGGATCACGGCGGGGGACTCTAGCGTCGGCCGCGATGCAGCCGGAACTTCCGGTCTTCGATCAACGCCCGGTAGTCGATGCGCAGCGCGAGGACCAGGACCCCCGCGACGATCGCGACGGCCAGCACCACCGACCACGGTCCGACGACGCCCCGCAGCCGGTCGGCCAGCGCCTCGGCCGCCAGGCTGGTTCCGCCCACGCTGATCCAGTACCCGATGGTGCGCCCGATGAACACCGACGTCGCGACGAGCCACAGTTGGATGCGCATGAGGCCGGCGAGGATGAACAGCACCCCTGCGGGCGGTGGCGAGGCCGCGAGCAGCACCCCGATGCCCAGGTCGCCGGCCGCACCCTCCAGGCGGCCGTGCAGGTACTCCAGGTTCTGCTGCGACCAGCGCCCCAGCATGCGGTGCCCGGCCACGCGCGAGAACGCCACCAGTACCACACGACCCAGGGTGGTGCCGAGCGCCCCGATCAGGATGGCCAGCCACAGGCGCAGGTCGAACTCCACCACCATGTACGCCACCACCACCCACGACGGGAACAGCGGCAAGGGCACCATCGCGAACCCCGCCGTGACGAGGAAGAGGATGAGGTAGCTCACGCCACCTGTGCCGCCGGGGCGGCGATGGCCTCGAGCGCGGCGATGGCCGCGGCGATGCGCTCGGCCGGCTCGGCCGGGGCGGGCACGCTGATGAGGTTGTCGGCCGTGGAGAACAGCGCCCCGTCCACGCCATCGCGAAGCGCGCGCATGCCGGCGGAATCCAGCGGAATCGGCCCGATCACCACGCGCCCCGAGCGCGCCGCGGCCTGGCGGGCGCCGGTGGCACGCATGAGCAGGCGTAGGCGCTGCACCTCGAGCAGGGCCGCAACCGGCGGGGGCGGCTCGCCGAAGCGGTCCTCCACCTCGGCGCCCACGCGGGCAAGCGCATCCGCGTCCGGCGCCAGGGCGATGCGCCGGTGCAGGTCGATCTTCGCGGACTCGAGCGGCACGTAGTCGGCCGGGATGTACGCCGACACCGGAATGTCCACGCGCACCTCCTCCTCCGGCGGCGGCTCACCGCGGCCCTCGGCGATGGCCTCCTGCAGCATCTCCACGTACATCTCGAAGCCGACGGCGGCCACATGGCCGCTCTGCTCGTCGCCCAGCAGGTTTCCGGCGCCGCGGATCTCCAGGTCGCGCATGGCGATGCGCAGGCCACTGCCCAGGTCGGTGTAGTCCGACACCGCGCGCAGCCGTGCAGCCGCGTCGCGCGTGATGCTCCCCGCATCCGGGTAGAACAGGTAGGCGTGCGCGGTGACCTCGGAGCGCCCCACCCGCCCGCGGATCTGGTGCAGCTGGCTCAGGCCCAGCTGGTCCGCGCGCTCCACGATGAGCGTGTTGGCACGGGGGATGTCGATTCCCGATTCGATGATGCTGGTGGCCACCAGCACATCGCCCTCGCCACGGACGAAAGCCAGCATGACCTCCTCGAGCGCGGATTCGGCCATCTGCCCGTGGGCCACCAGCACGGTGAGGTCCGGCGCCATCTGGCGCACGCGCTCCGCGGCGTCCTCGATGGTCTCCACGCGGTTGTGGAGGTAGAAGGCCTGTCCCCCGCGCTCCTTCTCGCGCATCAGTGCCTGGGTGATCAACTGCTCGTCGAACTCCCCCACGTGCGTCGCGATGGGGCGGCGCCCGGGCGGCGGCGTCTCGATGACCGATATATCGCGCAGGCCCGACATCGACATCTGGAGAGTGCGCGGAATGGGCGTGGCACTCATGGCCAGCACGTCCACCTTCAGACGCAGTTGCCGCAGGGCTTCCTTCTGCGCCACGCCGAAGCGCTGCTCCTCGTCGAGGATCACGAGTCCGAGGTCCTTCGGCTGCACGTCCATCGACAGCAGGCGGTGCGTGCCGATGAGCACGTCGAGGTCGCCGTCGCGGAAGCGGGCGAGGACCTGCTTGGCCTCGCCCGCGCTCCGGAAGCGATTCACCATGTCCACGCCCACCGGCAGGTCGCCGAAGCGCTCGCGGAAGGTGGCCATGTGCTGCTGGGCCAGCAGGGTGGTGGGCACGAGCACCATCACCTGCTTGCCGCCGGCCGTTGCCTTGAAGGCCGCGCGCATCGCGACCTCGGTCTTGCCGAACCCGACGTCACCGCACACCAGACGGTCCATGGGCGTGGCGCGCTCCATGTCGTCGGTGACCTCATCGATGGCGCGCAACTGATCGGGCGTTTCCTGATGCGGGAACCGGCGCTCGAGCTCGCGCGAGAGGTCGTCATCGGGCGGGAATGCGAAGCCCTCGGCCCGGCCGCGGGCCTCGTACAGGGCGATGAGCTCGCCGGCCAGCTCGCGCACCGACTCGCGCGCGCGGGCCTTCATGGTGGACCACGACTTGCCGCCCAGCTTCGAGAGGGCCGGGTCGCCGCCGTCGGCCCCGACATAGCGCGACACCTTGTCAAGGTGGTCGTGGGGTACGTACAGGCGGTCATCGCCGGCGAACACCAGTGCCAGGTAGTCACGGGTGACGTTCGCGACCGTGCGGGTCTCGAAGCCCTCGAGCCGGCCGATGCCGTGGTCCTCATGAACCACGTGATCGCCCACGCGCAGGTCCAGGAACGACTGGATGCGGCGGCCCGCCGTGAGCGGCGCACGGGGAGCCACGCGGCGGCGGCGGATGAGCGCGGCCTCGGGAACCACCGACAGGCCCAGGCCGCGCGAGACGAATCCCGTGCGCAACCCCAGGTGCGCGAACGACACCGTCCCCGGCCCGGGCAGCCGCCCCGAGGGGTCGAGGATGACCGGCGATACCCGGCTCACGAGGCCCTGCGTGCGCTCCATGTCACCGCGGCGCGCGAAGCACACCACCAGGCGCGAGGCGCCGGACGAGAGCCGCGCCATCTCGGCCTCGGCCTCCGCCATGCCACGCGTGGGGAAGCGGGCCTCGACCGCATCGAACGCGGCGTCATCCGCGCCCGCCGGCACGACGAGGTCGAGCGCCGATGCCCCGGCGAGGCGCTCCAGAGTGCTGTCGGAGTCGGCGAGCGCCCCGGCCGCGGCCTCATCCTCGAAGCGCTCCAGGGCGTCGCGCATGGCGCGACCGTAGTCGGCGGGGCCGAGGCGCACGATGCGCGCGGCGCCGGGCCCCGGGTCGTCAAGAGCGTCCACGAGTACGGCATCCGGATCCTCGGCGGCCGCCCAGGCCTCGACGGCCCGCAGGGGCCGGATCGTCTTCTGGGTGAACGGAGAGAACGCCCGGATCTGCTCGACCTCATCCCCGAACCAGTCAATGCGCACGGGGCCGTCGGCCGTGGACGGGTACAGGTCCACGAGGCCGCCGCGCACCGCCATCTCGCCGCGCTCCTCCACCTGCGGCACGCGTTCGTAGCCCATGGCGGCAAGCCGGTCGACGAAGGCGTCGAGGTCCAGGCGCTGTCCGACCTCCACCATGACCGCGCCGCGCCGCGCGGACGCCGCGGGCACCCGTTCGGCCAGCGCGGGCACCGAGGCCACCACGACCTGCCCGGGCGCCCCCAGCATGCCCACCGCCCGCGCGCGCTGGCCGGTGATGTGCGGCGAGATACCCACCGTGCCACCGGCGACCGCACCCCGCGAGGGCCAGAGCGCCACGCGGTTGTCGCCGAGCAGGGCCGCGAGGTCGGCGGAGAGGTCGCGGGCCTCCTCATCGCGCGCGGGCACCACCAGCAGCGGATGGCCGGCCCGCCGCGTGATGGCCGCGAGCACCACGGCCCAGGCGGCCCGGCCCACGCGGACCTCGCCCGCCGCATGCCCCGCCAGGAGGCGATCGGCAGTCTCCGCGACGGCAGCGGACTCCAGCACCATGCGGTCGATGGGATGCGGGCCTTCGCTCACGCCGGCTCGCCGTCCTCCCCGGCCGGGGCATCCGGCGCTTCGCGTCGCGCGGCGCGCGCGCGGGCACGCTCCCCCGCCGGACGTGCATGGAAGCGCGCGATGGCCGTGGCCATGCCATCCGCGAGGACCGCCTCGGTCATCGCGAGCGCACGGCCGAGGAGGGCATCCACCTCCGCGGTGGGCTCGTCGAACGCACGGAGAACCCACGCCGCCTCATCCCCGCGGAAGCCCGGGCCCGGGCGCCCCACTCCCACACGGATGCGCAGGAAGTCCGTGCTGCCGAGGCCGCGGGCCACCGACCTCAGGCCGTTGTGCCCGCCATGTCCGCCACCGGCCTTTCCGCGCACCTCGCCGAAGGGCAGGTCGATCTCGTCATGCACCACCAGCACCTGCGCGGGCGAGGCATGCAGTGCGCCGGCCGCCGGCCCCACGGAGCCTCCCGACTCGTTCATGAAGGTCGTGGGCACGAGCAGCCCCACGGGCCCGTGCGGGCCCCGGGCGTCGGCGAACATTCCTGCATACCGCGCGGCCATGCGCGGCGCCTGCAACCGGCGCGCGAGGTCCTCCACCACGCGCTGGCCGGCGTTGTGCCGCGTGCGCGCGTACCGGGAGCCCGGATTCCCCAGGCCGACCACCAGGCGGACCGGCGGCGCCTCGGCTGCCGCGTCCGCCACCGGCAGCTACTCGCCCTCGGTCTCCGCGGCCTCGCCGTCCTCGGACGGCGCGGCGCCCTCCTCGCCCTCGACGCCCTCCTCGCCCTCGACGGCTTCATCCTCCTCGACAAGGCTGGCGCGGGTGATCGTGACCGAGGCGATACCGAATTCCGGCTCGGTGACCATGGTGACGCCCGGGGGCATCTGCAGGTCGCCGGCATGCACCGACTCGCCCAGGGCGATCTCCGACACGTCGAACTCGATGGCGCGGGGCAGGGCGTCCGGAAGGGCACTGACGCGAATGGTGAGCGCGGTCTGGTCCAGGATGCCGCCCTCGCGCACGCCGACCGCGGTGCCCTCCAGGATGACCGGCACGTCGGCCTCGGCCTCGATGGTGAGGTCCACTTCCTGCAGATCGAGGTGCGTGATCTGGTCGCGCACGGGGTCGGTGTCCCACTCCTTGAACAGCACGGTGCGCGGGGAGTCGGCACCCACGGTCAGGTCAACCACTGCCGAGCGGATGCCGCCGCGCCGGATGAGGCGGCGCACCTCGTACTCATCGGCGTCGAACGCCAGCGAGTCACCGCCGGGCTGGTAGAGGACGCCCGGCACGCGACCGGCGTTCCGCAGGCGGCGGGTCGCCGCGCTCCCACGCGCCTCGCGCATGGTGACGATAAGGGGAACGTGCTGCGACATCGGGTGAATCCTCCGAGGACTGGTCCGGACCGACGGCGGACAATAGCGATTCAGCCGCCCTCTCTCACGCCGATGCGTTCATGCAGCTTCCGGAGAGGCCCCGGCGCCCACCAGTTCCACTTGCCTGCGATGCACACGAAGGACGGCACCGTGGTGCGCGGCCCCTACCTCATCATCTCTGAGGTCCTCGACCAGGTGGTCGCCGCCGAGGCGGTGCATGAGGCCTGCAGGCCCGGTGCAGAGGTTTCCACGTGGGGCATGGCCCATGGCGTAGCGTCGAGCGTCGCTGATGCCCAAGGGGGCCTGCGGAGACTTCCCGCCGGACGAGCGCGACCGGCTGGCGGCGTTGTCCATACGCGTGGCCGCCGCGGGCCTGGCGGTGCCACCGACCCCTCTTTCGCGACGGTTTACGCCGCATCTCCTATTCCGAAAGAGAACCGAGCAAGGACATCCCTCCTCGGCAAACTTGCGCCGTACTTGATCTCTACGCGGGAAAGATAGTTACAGCACTGTTACGGCCTGCGCAAAGTCCAGGCGCGGGAGGCGCGGGAACCATGCGTCCGGGCCCGGACTCCCCAGGTTCACGGCGAGCACCGATGAGTGGCGCCCGTCGGGAAAGAACTCTGCGTCCATTGCCCGATAGTCGAACCCGCTCATAGGTCCTGCCGCCAGCCCCACAGCCCGCACCGCGATGATGAAGTACGCCGCCTGCAGGGTGGCGTTGAACGTGGCCATCTCCCCACGCCCCTCGTATGTGGCGTACCAATCGGCCTGGTCAGCCCGGTCGGGGAACAGCTGCGGAACAAACTCGTGAAAATCGCGGTCGGCCGCCAGCAGCGCGGCCATGGGCGCGCTGCGGGTCTTGCCCTGATTCCCCTCCGACATGTATTGCACCATGCGCTCGCGGGCCTCGGGCGACCGCAGGAACAAGATGCGCAGCGGGTTGATGTTGCCTGAGGTGGGCGCCCACTTCATGAGGTCCCAGATCGCATGCAGCTGACCATCAGTGACCGGCGCGTCGGTGAAGGTGTTCGCGCTCCGAGCCTCGAGAAAGAGAAGTTCCTGAGCCTCGTGACTGAGGGGGATGGCATTCATGCATTGCACCCTAGCGGCAGGAGTACGGGTGCCCCGGACGTCGGCGCCGCGCGCCGTTACCCACTGCAACTGTCCGGCGGTGTTGACGTTCGGGACATTGAGGGCCAGAGCGCCCCTGCTCAGTCCGTGAGCCCCACCTTGTCGTGCACCTTGCGCAGCCAGGCTGGCGCCCACCAGTTCCACTTGCCGAGGAGGGCCATCAGGGATGGCACGAGCAGGGCGCGCACGATGGTCGCGTCGAGCGCAACGGCAAGCGCGGTACCGATGCCCAGCTCCTTGATGATGACGATGCGCGACGTGGCGAACGCGCCCATGGCGATGCAGAAGAGCAGTGCCGCGGCAGTAACCACGCGCCCGGTGCGCTGCAGGCCCAGCGCCACCGATTCGCGCTCCCCCCCGCCCGCGTCGCGGATCTCCTTGATGCGGGAGAGGAGGAACACCGCGTAGTCGGTGGAGAGCCCGAAGGCCAGCGCACCGATGAGGATGGGCTGGGTGAGGTCCACCGCTCCCTGGCTGTCATAGCCCAGGAACCCCTCCAGCCGGCCGTCCTGGAAGATGAGCACCAGCACGCCCAGAGTGGCCCCGAGGGTCAGCAGATTCATGATGACGGCCTTGATGGGCAGCAGCACCGACCCGGTCATCAGGAACAGCGCCACGATGGTGACCGCCACGATGATGAGGGCTGCCCACGGCAGGTGCGCCGCCAGGCTGGCGCGCTGGTCCACGAACAAGGCAGTGAACCCGCCGACCTTGGATGGGTAGGACGTGTCGAGCGCCTGGATGTCCTCGACCAGCGCAAGGGTGCGGTCGTCCAGTGCCCGGTACCGGGAGGTGGCGTCGATCTGCCACGTGCCCGAGCCGACGTAGCGCGGCGGCGTGGCGGTGGCCGTGGCGGGCATCCCACGGATCTCGCGGGAGACCCCGTCAAGGCGGCGCGCGGCCTCCGGGGTGTCCGGTGCGCGGGCGGCCAGGAATATGGGGGTGGCGTTGCTGCCGGGGAATTCCCGGGTGAGGACATCGTCCACCTGTCGTGCGCTGGCCGTGGCGGGCAGCACCCCGGAATCGGTGGTGGTGAACTTCACGCCCAGAGCCGGCAGGGCGAGCAGCACCATGAAGGCCCCGCTCGCGATGGCCACGATGACCGGCCGGCGCATCACCAGGTGCGACAACCGGTACCAGCCGCCGGACTGCTCCACCCGGTCCGCTGCCTCGGTGCGCTCACGCCACCTGCGCGGCGCGAGGGCATTCACGCGGGCGCCCAGCAACGCGAGCACCGCGGGAAGCACGCCCACCGCCACCACGGCCGCGACCAGCGCCACCACCAGGCCGCCGAAGCCCATGGAGAAGAGGAAGTCCTGCGGGAAGATCATGAGCGCTGCAAGCGCCGCGCCCACCGTGATGGCGCTGAAGATGACGCTGCGGCCTGCGGTGCGCATGGTGACGGCGAGCGCCTCGCGCCCGGGGCCGGAGCGCGCGATCTCCTCGCGATAGCGCGACACCATGAGCAGGCTGTAGTCGATCGCCAGCCCCAGCCCGAGCCCGGTGACCAGGTTGAGGGCGTACACCGACAGGCCGACGGCCTCGTTGCCGACCCCAAGGAAGAAGAATCCCCCGAAGATGACCAGGGCGCCCATCAACGGGGGCAGCATCGCCGCGACGAGGCCGCGGAATACCCACAGCGACACCAGGAATAGCAGCGGGAAGGCGATCAGCTCGGCGCGCAGGAGGTCCTCGCCCACGATGCTGCTGGTCTCCGCCGCCGCGGTCCACGGACCACCCACCGTGACGTCCGGGATGGCGCTGAGGTCATCCTCCAGCCGCGCGGCGGCGGCCTGCGACTGGTCCTCGTCGATGTCGCCGAAGTAAGCGACGACGCTGGCCTTGCTGCCATCGGTGGACGTGAGCTGCGGTGCCCGGGGCGATGGGACGAGCACCCGTGCGACGTCCGGGTCGTCGTCCATGGCGGCCACCACGCGCGCCACCGCGGCCTGGCCCTCGGGCGAGGCGATGGGTGCGGCGGGATCCACCACCGCGATCAGCGACGGAACCGCGGAGGCGCCGGTTGCGGCGACGATCTCGTCCTGCGCCACCACGGCGTTCGACGCCGGGTCGTTGAACCCGCTGGCCGAGAGGCCGCCGATCAGGGAGATGCCGATGCCGAGCGCCGCGGCGGCGACCGCCAGGGCGACCAGGATCACCCGTATGGGGTGGGCGTCGGAGACGCGCGCGATGCGGTCGAGCACGCCCGAAGCCTAGGGCACGCGTGCCTGCCATTCGGCGAGAAACGGGCGGGCCTGGGCGCCCAGCCGGTAGCCGCCCACCCCGTTCTTGAGGATGGCACGCCCCGCCGACGTGGACTCCGCCAGCTCCCACTGGCACGCCTGGGGCGTGACGCAGCCCGCGGGCAGGCGGCCACGCGGATAGCGGTCCGTGCCCGTCAGCAGGAAGTGCAGGCGCGAGGGGTCACCCCCCGCCCGGCGGTACTCGGCGCGGAACGCCGCGGGGGCGGGCCGCCACTCGGTGACGGTGAAGGGTGACGGCCGCGCAGTGATGCCGTGGTACATCTCGATCCACACGGCTCCCGCACGGGCCAGCCCGGTCATCACGGTGCGATAGGTGCGAAAGCGGGCCTTGCCGTCGCGGCCCAGGTTGCGATCCGGCCCCCGGCCCCGGGCCCGCGGCCATGGCCGAGGTGACCGCCGGGGCGATGTACACGTGCACGCGGCTGGCCCACGTGCCGCCGTACGGCGAGGGCACGTCCAGGGCGATGAGTGCCTGTGCCAGTTGGGCGCCGGGCGACGACGGGTCGGCGGTAGCGCCGCCACCCGCCCGGGGATCAGGACGTCGCCTGGGCCACGCAGCCCGAGGAATCACCCACGCACGTGGCGACCACCCGCACCCGTGGAAGGCCACCCCGGCGCGCCGGACGCGACAGGACGATCAGCGCGTGGGCGGAGTCGTCCGAGCGGTCACCCACCAGCAGGCGATGATCCGGGTCCGCGACATGGGTGAGCAGGTAGCGCCCCGGTCGCACGCGGGAGATGTCGATGTACTGGAACTCCACGAAGGCCGCGTAGTCGTCCGCGTACCCCACGTCGATGCCCATCCTCATCCGCATGAGACCGGGCAGCGACCGGCCGCAGTTATGGTTGAAGACGGGCGTGTGGGGTGCCCCCGCCACCTGCGTGTCCACGCGGTAGCGGCTGCCCAGGCAGAAGCCCACCTTCCTGGATCGGGCCACGCGGCGGCCCGTGGTGGGGTGGCGCAGGTCGAAGCGGTCGAAACCCAGCAGGTGCCAGTGGTCGTGCCACCCGGGCTGGAAGCGCATCCGGGCGTTGAGGGGGATCTCCCCGACGGAGCCGTCGGCGCGCGTGACCCGCTGCCGCACGGTCATGGTGCGCGTGCCACGCGGGCGCCGACCGTCTACCACGAGGGGACCCGCGCCCACGTTCTGCACGGCCGAGCGGAATACCAGCACGGCGCGCCCGCGGTCACGGCGCACCGCGACCTGCGACGGCACCTCCTGCCGCAGGTCGGGCAGAAGCTCGGCGCCGGTGACCTGGCTGCCGGCGACGGCTGCCACCACCACCCCGAGTGCCCCGACAGCGGCAGCGACCAGCGCTACGAGCACGATGCGGATTCGTGGCCCATGACGCCTCATGCGCTCAGGCTAGGACACCCGCCCCGTGTGGCACAGTGCCGCTCGATGCAGCGAGACGACGACGTGATGGTGCTCATCGAGATCCCCGGTGGGTCCCGCAACAAGTACGAGTTGGATGAGGAGTCCGGCCGGATCATGCTGGACCGCATGCTGTTCACCGCCATGCGGTACCCGGCCGACTACGGATTCATCGAGGGCACGCTCGCCGAGGACGGCGACCCGCTGGATGCCCTGGTGCTGGTGGGAGAGCCCACCTTCCCCGGGTGCTGGATCCGCGCCCGCCCCGTGGCCGTCTTCCACATGAGCGATGAGAAGGGCCCCGACGAGAAGGTGATCCTGGTGCCGCTGAAGGACCCGCAGTGGTCTGGCGTGCAGGACATCGGTGACGTCAACCCCAACCTGCTGAACGAGATCGAGCACTTCTTCACGGTCTACAAGGACCTCGAGTCAGGCGACACCAGCGTGCGCGGCTACGGGGACCGCCAGGAGGCTCTGGACATCATCCACGCCTGCCGCGAGCGGGCGGCCACCGCCTAGCGCGAACCGCCCCCGGCAGATGCCCCGCTGGAGGCACGTATGCTCACGCCATGACACGGGACGCCATGGCGCGGTCGATCCTCACGCCCCGGGGAGGCGACTCCGGGTGGGCCACGGCGCTGCTGGTACTGCGCGTTGCCGCCGGGCTGCTGTTCATCACGACGGGCGTGGGGAAGTTCGTGACCTTTCAGGCAGAGGTGGATCACTTCGCCGACTTCGGAATCCCCGCGCCCACCGCTGCAGTCGTGCTGGCCGCCATCGTCGAGATCATTGGTGGCGTGGTGCTGGCGCTGGGCCTGCTGGTGCGTCCGGCGGCCCTGGCCCTGGCCGTGACCATGGCGCTCGCCATCGGCACCGCCGGTCGCGTGCAGGGCGGCGCCTTCCACCTCGGAGTGGCACCGGCACTGCTGGTGCTGATGCTGGTCCTCGTGTGGAGTGGCGGCACTCGGTGGTCGATCGACCGCGTGCTGCTCAACCGCGTGGCAGCGGCCTGAACCGGAGCATGTGGTGCCCGCCCATGGAGATCTCACGCGGCAACAGCTGTCCGGACACGCCGTGGATGATGCCGGCCATGAATCGGCTCGCGGGCAAGACCTGCATCCCCCGACCGGTATCGCGCGTTCCGGTGTGGCTTCTCGCTGCTACCGGGCTTGCCGATGAGGCCTGGCGCCCGGGGTGCGCTGGATAGCCAGCGGTAGGAGACAAGGAGGCTTGCGTGGATTGGGTCCAAGCAATGATTTGGGCGTTCGGCGGACTTGTCGTCGGCGCCATGGCGGGCATTGGCATTGCCACGGTGCTCGATTATCACGGCATCTTTGAATCGCTTGATAGCCCGGGGAGCTTGTGGCTCATGCTGGGGGTTACAGTCGCCGGCGTTGCTGTGGCAAGCGTCATTGGGGCAATTGCTGCCAGGCGTTAGCGGTTGATCAGCAGGAGCCAGGCCTCGAGGCCGGAGGCGCGGTGTTATCGGACGCCACGCACGTGGTGCACGCCATGCGGGACCACTGAGCATCGTCCACGTTCGCACTCCTGGGATCGGCCCCTGGGGACCCGACTCCCCCCGAAGTCCGCCCCGCAAGCCCGTTAGGTCGGGCAGCCAGTGTTGGTCTTGGTGCCGTCGGGGCAGATGGTGTTGCTCCAATAGCCGCCGGTCAGGTTCGCGCCGGTTGTGTTCGCGCCGGTCAGGTTCGCGTAGGCCAGGTTCGCGGCGAGCAGGTTCGCGCCGGTCAGGTTCGCGTAGGACAGGTTCGCGCCGGTCAGGTTGGCGTGGGACAGGTCCGCGTAGGACAGGTCCGCCATCCGCAGGTTCGCGTAGGACAGGTTCGCGTAGGACAGGTTCGCGTCGGTCAGGTCCGCGCCGAAAAGGTTCGCGCCCAGACAGTTCGGCGCACATGAGGGCGTCGCGTTGCCCCGCTTCGCCTTCTTCCCGTGCACCGGCGGGGCGTACTGGAACTTCGCCCCCTTCAGGTTCGCCCCGCGAAGGTCGGCGTACCTCAGGTTGGCGCTGCGAAGATCAGCCCCCTGGAGGTTCGCGCCGCGCAGGTCAGCGTGCCGAAGGTCCGCCCGGCGCAGGTTCGCGTTTCGCAGATCGCCGTGGTGCTTCACCTTGCCGCGCAGCTTGGCTCCCACGCACTTCGCCCCACGGGTGAGGGTGCAGGTGCGCTTCTTGCCGTTCACGCCGTAGGTGTGGGTCCTGTCCCACGTGCCGGTAGCGACGTCGAAGACTTCCCCGTTCGGCAGGCTGCCGACGTACCCGGTCGCGCTCCCCGCCACCCCGAGGGCGACGGCGGCGGTGATGGTCAGGACGAGACGGCGGGAGATCATGCCGGGAGGCTACCCAAACCCCCCTGGGGGCCAGCCCCCGCCCCCGGCCACAGCGCAAGGGCGGAGCGCCCCGCACCTGTTTAGGAATCTTTGCTGGCCGTAGTCGCGCCGATCCGTACAACAGCGCTATCGGCAACCCAGGAGGAGCCCTGCGCGTTGCACAATTCCCCCAGACCCGGCCCCGCAGGTCCTCTGGCTCTGACGACCGCTGACCCCACTTCTAAAGTCACACGGTCTAGCGTGATTGAACGTCCGAGGAGATAACGAATGCGTCTCGAGACCCTATACAGCGTTGTGTTCCGTTACCCTGACGGGGGACACGGGACGGTGATTGAGGGCGAGGCCGGCAGCGAAGGCCACTACTTCTTCGTCGCCGAGGGCGAGGTGTCCGGTCGCATCAGCGGTCGAATGCAGGCAGCCAACCATCCGCGTTCGCGCGTAGACAAAAACGCCTTGCCGAACATCCAGGGGGCAATCACCACCGACGACGGCGCCACGATCATCTTCGACTGGCACGGTTTCGCCCGGCCAGCGCCGCCATCGCCGCGGCAGATCGTAGTGTCGGGCACCCACGCCACCGGCGACGAGCGCTATTCATGGCTGAACAACGTGGTGTGTGTGGGCTGCGGAGAGA
>CALIKX010000072.1 GCA_938017905.1 uncultured Thermoleophilia bacterium
CCAGGCGCCGATCGCACCTGCGGCGCAGGGCACCACGGCATACGACAGAACCGTCCTCCAGTCGCTGAAGCCGTCCAGAATGCTCAGCCCCAGCCAGATGACGAATGCGACGGGCAGTGACAGAAAAGCCCAGCGGATGAACCCGCTGAAAGCGCTCCTGCCTGATGGACGAGAGCGTCGGCTCACGGCTGCTGCCCCGGGTCCGCGGCGCCTGGCTGGCAGGCGCCCCTCGTGGCGCAGGCCACGGTCATCATGTCCGTGCTGCTACGCAGGCTGCAGCGTCAGCTGGTTGACGCGGGCGGTTCCGGCGCCCGGGCATCAGCGAGAGAGAAATAGGTGAGCGTCACGACGATTGCATAGAACGGGGCGAATACTGCGCCCTGGACCAGCGTGGTCAGGAACTGCGACAGCCACACCGGCAGCCAGGCAAGGACCACGCCGACGACTGCCCCCGCGATTACCACGACCAGCAGCGACAGGAGGGCGACGCCGAACACGGTCCACGCATGACCGCGCACATATCTGCGGCTCGCGCTGAAGGCATCCAGCACCCCGGTCCTCTCGAGCACGATGCATGGCCCGAGGACGAACCAGAAAGTCATCAGGATCAGGCCCGGGATGATCAGCAGGATGAACCCGATGAGCAGTCCAATAGACGCCAGGATCCCGGCCCCCAGCAGGGGCAGGATGAACGGCCAGGCGCGGGAGATGGTCTCGCCGACGGAAAGGTCAATGCGACCGTCGCGGGCGTCGGATACCGCGGTCACGAGGGCCCCGGTCAGCACGATGCTGCCGGCCAGCGAGATGACCGAGGCGATCACAAGCCCCGCTGCCCCGGCGAATGACAGCAGCAGTGCGGCGATGGCGACCGTGAAGAAGATGGTCACGCCCACGCCTGCGAAGTGCTTCCAGAAGCGTCCATACAGCGACAGCGCGTCACCGACGACGGCGGATGGTGAAAGGGCAGGGGGTGATGGCATGTGCGCGGCCTCCTACGTCCTCACGCAGGTGAGGTGCATGTTGAGCATGGTGGTGACGGGCAGTCGCGATGCCTTCACGCGCACGGTTGCACCCCGTCGGTCGTGCGAGCGGCGAAGCAGCGAGAACTTCGTGGTGCGCACCTGCGCGGCGGTCGGTGGCTTCATGTTCTTTGGCGCGTGCTCAGGCGTGATCTCTACCTGTCCGGTTCGCCGGTAGCCCCCCGGGCACGCCATGCGAACCGTGCGCTGCACGTTCCGCTGGAGCGTGATGCGCCGCCAACGGGTGACCGCCGGTGTGGCCGCGTCGGCGTGGCGGACCACGTGGTTTCGCTCTGCGGGGCGCGGGTTGTGTCGCACGGTGCCGGTGTGCTCGCGCGCCATGGCACGCGCACCTGATGGGGTGCGCTCGTTCGGCGTATAGACGCCCCCACCGGAGTAGTAGTCGTTCTGGCCGACGGCGTCATCGGCTGCCAAGCAGGCCATCGCGTACTGAGCGCTCTGTGATTCGAACAGGTCAGAGTTGCCGAAGGCCATGACCGCCGTGCCCCAGGTCGTGGGGGCGTTGGCAACATCCAGGTCCCAGTTGCCGAGCTGGATCGTCTTCACCTCGGCCACGTCGGATCCGATGTCGGAGCCCCCCTGCCAGGCGATGCCGTGCGAGCCCGCACCGTTGGCGTTGCTGCTCACAGTTGCGCCGTTGCTCGGCCACGTACCGGTCGTGTCGAGAGCCAGGAATGCCTGACCGGAGTACACATACCCGCCGCCGAAGTTCGAGGCCGTGGGATACGGGCCGGTGAGGATGTCCTCGCAGGTGGCCGTGGCGTTGTAGATCGTCCAGGGCTTCACCGTCACCCAACCGGAGAGCGACTGAAGGCAGTTATTCGTGACGGTCCAATCGCTCACGCCGTCGTTGTTCTGGCACGCGCCGTAGCCGTTGTCGCCCCAGTTGTACGAGCCGGCCTGGGCGACCCCGGCCGCGCCGAGGCCCGCCACGGCCACTGCGGCGAGCGAGGCTGTCAGGCCGAGACGACGAGGACGTCGGGGGATGCTCATCGCAATTCGCTCCTCGCGTGGTCAGTTGTAGGTGGTATCGCTGATCGCCCGGCCTATACGCGGCGGAACACGATCTTCTGGGCCGCGTTGTCGCCGTACTGCGAGCGTGCCTGGATGTCCACCTGCAGGTTCTGGCCGGCTGCCCACGGAGTGGCACCGAGGCACGCGGTCAGGTCGATCGTGAACGTGAGCGTATTCGCGGGGCTTGCGGCGCGGTCGCCCTGGGAGTCCTGGAGACCGTCACCGGCCGCCGACAGGTCCGGGTCGCTGGTGCTGTATGCGCTCATCGCGCAGCGGCCGGGTCCCATGGTGGGTGCACCCGGCGAGGCGGATGGGCCGTTGGGCACGTCGGCGCTGTAGTTGAGGCGGCCGATGTCCATCCACGCCGCCTCACCGGTGGCGGGGATGCCCGCGCGCTGCGGGCGCCAGTACGTCATGGTGACGCTCACCGGCCCCGCGGCGGGAACGGGGATGGGGTTGGCCATGGTGCCCACGGTGGCGGGGTACGCCACGGCAGCAGCAGCGCCGCCATTCACCGAGTACGCCTGA
>CALIKX010000073.1 GCA_938017905.1 uncultured Thermoleophilia bacterium
CAGTATTGATGCTGATCGTCCCGGCCGTCACGAGATGGAGCCCCCGCGCCGCACCGGCGCTGCCGCCCCGGGCCAGCGGCACCGGCCCGGTCTTGCACTGTTGTGCCGGCTGAGCATCGTGGTTACCCGCGGATCCATCTATCTGCCGTCGTGGTCGGAGGCCAGGCTCGCGAACTTCGCGTAGGTCCCCATGAAGGCCAGCTTCACCCGGTCGGTCGGCCCGTTGCGGTGCTTTGCCACATTCACCTCGGCGATGCCCTTGCTCTCGCTGTCGGGCTCGTAGTAGTCGTCGCGGTAGATCAGCAGCACCATGTCGGCGTCCTGCTCGATGGCACCGGATTCACGCAGGTCCGACAGCATCGGACGCTTGTCATTGCGCGCATCGGGTGACCGGTTCAGCTGTGACACGACGATCATCGGCACGTCCAGGTCGCGGGCCATCATCTTGAGGCCACGCGAGATGGCCGACAGCTCCTGCACGCGGTTCTCGTCGCGGCGCCTCAGGTTGGGGGCGCCCTCCATCAGCTGGATGTAGTCGACGATGATCAGCCCCAAGTCCCCGGCACGGGCCTTCAGGCGCCGCGCCTTCGTGCGCATCTCCGTCACGGTCATGCCCTCGGAGTCGTCGATGAAGATCGGCGCCTTCGACAGCCGGTCGGCCGCCTGGCTCACGCGGGGCCAGTCGTCGGCGGACAGCCGCCCGCTGCGCATGCGCGAGGCATCCACCATCGCCACCGAGCACAGCATGCGCTGGGTCAGTTCCTCGCCGCTCATCTCCAGGCTGAAGATGGCCACGGGCTTGCCTTCGGTTAGGGCCACGTGCTCGCCCACGCACAGGGCCAGCGCCGTCTTGCCCATCGACGGCCGGGCGGCCACCACCACGAGGTTCGACGGCCGGAAGCCCCCCGTCAGGCGGTCCAGGTCCTCAAAGCCCGTGGGCAGGCCGGTCACCTCCGACCCGTGCTCGCTGGCCGCCACCAGCCGCTCCATGCTGCTCATCACCAGGGCATCGGTGCCCACGAAGTCGCCGCGCGTGCGCTTCTGGGTGAGGTCGTAGATCAGATCCTCGGCCCGCTGCACCATGTCGGTGGTCTCGCCCTCGCGCTCGGCCACGAGGGTCTCGATCTCCTGCCCCACCTGCAGCAGACGCCGCTGGGTGGCGGTGTCGCGCACGATCTCGGCGTAGGCCCGGTACGACGCCGAGATGTACGGCGTGGTCATCAGGTCCAGCACGGCGTCGCGTCCGCCGGCCATGTCCAGGTCACCGGTCTTCGTGAGCTGCTCGATGACGGTGATGGGCTCGATGGGCTCGCCCACCGCGAACAGCTCGGTGATGGCGTTGAAGATCCGCCGGCTGCCCTCGCGGTAGAAATCGTCCAGCGTCACCAGGGCCATGGCCTCGGCGATGTTGTTCTGCGGCCCGTCGATCAGCGAGGCCAGCAGCAGGTGCTCGGCCTCCTGGTTCTGCGGCGGGGCGATGTGCCCGCCGGGCGCCGGGGCGACAGGCGCCGCGTCACGGCGCGCGACCGCTCCGGCGTCGGAACTCACTCGTCCAGCAGCGGGGAGACGATCGTCTTTACCTCGGCAGTGCCCGCCTCGCCAAGGTCCACGGGCACCACGTACGTGCCCGTCGAGCGGATGGGCGGGTCCACCGTGATGTGACGACGGTCGATCCGCACCTCACGGGCCTCGAGGATGGCCTCCGAGACGTCCGCCGAGGTGATGGAGCCGAACAGGCGCCCATCGCCGCCCGCCTTGGCCTTCAGCGTGAGGATGGTGCGGCCCAGCAGGTCCACCAGCTCGCGGTCCTCGGCCAGCTTCTTCGCCCGGGCGGCCGCGCGCTGCTCCTGGGTGCGCTGCACCTCCGCGATGCGCGCCGGGGTTGCCACCTCCGCGAGCCCGCGCGGCTCCAGGTAGTTGCGCATGTAGCCGCGCGCCACGTTCACCACGGCGCCGGCCTCGCCGAGGCCCTTGATGTCTTCGATGAGGATTGCCTGCATCAGCTGCTTCCTAGAACGGGATGTCGTCGTCCCCGGCGGGCGCCGGGGCGGGTGAGGAGATGTCGCTGGTGTCGACCGGCAGGTCGCCACCGGGGCTCGCGGGCGCGGCCTGCGACGACCAGCCGCCGCCTCCGCCATCGCCGTCGCCACGGGAATCGAGGAAGAACACGTCGTTCGCCACCACGTCCACGCTCTGGCGCTTGGTGCCGTCCTGCGCCTCCCACTCGCGCCACTGCAGGCGTCCATCGATGCCGATGCGGCGGCCCTTCGCCATGTAGTTGGCCACGGTCTCCGCCTGGCGGCCGAACACGCTGACGTCGAAGAAGTTCGGCTTGTCTACCCACTGGCCGCCCTCGTCGCGCGCACGGCCGTTCACCGCCACGCGGAGGGACGCGATGGCGTCGCCGGCACGCGTGTGCCGCAGCTCGGGGTCACGGGTGAGGCGACCGATCAGGGTCACGCGGTTCAGGTCGGCGGGCACGGTGGCTCCTCGGCGTCGTTCGGGTCGCTAGCGGTCGCGCCTGCGGCCGCCGCCACCGCCGCGACGACCGCCGCGGGGGCGCTCCTCGCGCTCGGGGCGCTCGTCCACGGGCTCGGGCACGCCGTTGGCCTGCACGGTGGCCAGCTCGGCCTCGCTGAGGCGGAAGGGCATGGCGCGCAGCACCACGTCCTTGCTGATGGCCATCACGCGGCCGATCTCGTCGATGGACTCGGGGGTGGTCTGGCACGTGATGATCACGTACACGCCATCGGACTGCTTCTGCACCGGGTAGGCGATGGCCCGGCGGCCCCACTCGGCGACGTCGTCCACCGTGCCGCCGGCATCCTCGACCAGGGAGCGCACCCGCGAGATGGCCTCGGCGTGCTTCTCGCCATCCGCCTCGGTGCTGAGGATCATCATGATCTGGTACGGGGTGATCGCCGGGCCTCCGGTGTCGGTCTCAGGTGTGCATCGGGTCGCGCGCAGCAGGGCAGGGGCCAATGGACAGGCCCTTCCCGGCCGCGGCAGGCGGGAGACTATAACAACGCGACGATCGGGTTCGGCACGTGGTGTGGCGCCGTGCGCGCCGCACCGTGACAGCGGATGCCGGCCCTAGCATCCGGCCCCATGCGCACCTTCCTCGGCATCGCCTCGCTCGTATCCGCGGGCGCCGCGGGTGCGGCCGCCATCGCGGCGCGCAGGCCGGGGCGCCCGGTGCGTGCGCTGCCGGCACGGGCACCTGACCCCGCCCAGGTCGCGCGCTCCATCGACGAGGCCCGCGCGCGCCTGCGCGCACGTGCCGCGGCGGACGGAACACCGGGCCACACCGCCTGAGGCCACCCGTGTCAGCATGCGCCGGGTGATGCGCCCTGCCGTCATCGGAGCCGCGATCGTCGCCGCAGCAGGTGCCCCCGGGGCTGCCACGGCGCAGTCGCCCGACGCGGTGCGCATGCTGGTGAAGGGTGACTGGGGCGCGGGCACCACCGCACAGGCTGCCATCAGCCGACGCATGTGCCGCAGCCACGCGGCGCGGCCCGCCGACCTCATCCTGACGACCGGCGACAACTTCTATTCGCCCGACGGACGCGCCACCCGCGCGAACTTTGACCGTCCCGAGGCGTGCCTGCTGCGGGCCGGCATTCCCTGGCGCGCCACGTGGGGTAATCATGACCTGGGGGGGCGCTCCACGGCCACTCGGCTCGCGAGCCCGCGCCGGTGGTACTCCTTCACCCGCGGGCCGGTGCGGGTGATCGTGCTGGATGGCAACAACCCGTCGTCCCGCGCCCAGCTTCGCTTCCTCCGCGCCACCCTCGGGCGTGCCACGGAACCGGTGCGCATCGTGTCCATCCACCAGCCGCCGTACACCGCGGGCCTGCATGCCCCCAGCCGCACCCAGCAGCGCCTGATGGTGCCCTTGTTCCGCCGGTACGGCGTGTCGCTGGTGCTGAGCGGCCACAACCACGCATACGAGCGCATGGTGACGGGGGGGATCACCTACGTGGTCACCGGCGGTGGTGGCGCCGGCCTGTACCCCTGCGTGCGGCGTGCCCCCGGCCTCCGCACGTGCGAGGCCGAGTACCACTTCCTGGAGGTGGACGCCACCGACGATTCCCTGCGCGTGCGCGCCGTCCGGCGTAACGGCAGCACGCTGGAGGACGTCCGCGTGCCGGTGCGCGCCCCCGTTCCGGGCTAGGCGCCGGGCGCGCCGTCGGGCGTGGTGGACGCCCACCCGTCCACCAGCCGCGCCTCCAGCCGGTGGATGACCGCTACCGCGTGGTCGCGCTCGGAGCGGGGTACCGCGTGATCCGGACAGGCAAGCACGGCATCCACGCGGCGCTCGATCGCCACCATGCCCGCGACCGCCTGTGTCGCGGAGGCCCCGCGTGCGCCGAGCGCGCGCCCATGCGCCCCGGCGCGCTCCAACGCACCACCCAGGTGTCCGGTGGCGAGTGCCCGCGCCACCTCGTGCGCCCACTGGCGCGCATCGCCGGCCCCGTCGATGTCCTTAGCGCCCCGTGCCAGCGTGTCGGCTGCGCGTGGCGCCACGGCGATGTGCGTGGTGCGCTCCGCGCGGGAGCGGGGTGCCGGCGGCCGACCGGCCACCCACTCGGCCAGCACGGCGCGGTGGAACCGCCGGTGCCCGCCGGCGGTGCGCACGTGGGGCACCCGCCCCTCCGCCGCCCAGCCGCGCAGGGTGCCGGGGCTCACGCCGAGCGCACGGGCCGCCTCGGAGATGGGCAGCCAGTCGGCCCCCGCCATGCCCGGCGCCTCACGCGGCATGGCGGTGCCCGTTCCGCGTTGCGTGCCGGGATCGCCGGCCCGCGGCCAGCCCCGCTGCCGCGTGGGCAGTGAGCCGGTCCA
>CALIKX010000074.1 GCA_938017905.1 uncultured Thermoleophilia bacterium
CCATGGCAGGACGCCGCTACTACTTCTCCAGCCTGCGCGAGTGGGTGCTCCCGAACGTGCGCGCCCTTCAGGATGCCTTCCGCGACGCGGGCCTGGAGGTGATCCATACGCGCATACGCGCGCTCACCGCCGACGGCCGGGATCGCGGGGCCGCCCACAAGAGGCTGGGCCTTCTCGCCGCCCCCGGGTCGAAGGAGGCCGAGTTCGTGCCCGAGGTCGCTCCACAGGGGGACGAGATCGTCATCGACAAGACCGCGAGCGGCGTGTTCTCATCCACCAACCTCAACTACGTGCTGACCAACCTCGATATCCGCACGCTCTACGTGTGTGGCGTCTACACGAATGAGTGCGTGGATACCACGGTGCGGCAGGCCTGCGATCTGGGCTACCTCGTGACCGTGGTCGAGGATGCCTGCACCACCGTGACGCCGAACCTGCATGACGCGTCCATCGTCACCCTTCGTGATCGCTATGCGCGCGTTATCACCACCGATCAGGCGGTCGCCGAGATCCGGCAGAGGGTGGGCACGGACGGCTAGGCGCCCAGCACCGCGCCCAGCCAGTCGAAGATGAACTCCTGGGATGCCTGCGGGCCCAGGGGCTGGTCGTGGAACTGCGTGCCGGTGGCCAGCGTGAGGCTGCGCAGGAACTTCTGGTCCGACGTGAGGCCGGTGAGCATCGAGGGCACCTTTCGGGCCTGGGGGCCGAAGAGCTCATCCAGTTGGTTGTTGCACACGTACGTGGGGATGCCGACCTTCGGCAGGGTGTCCTGGTACTGGAATGCAAGGACGGCCGTGAGGAGGCCGTAATAATCGCTGGGCGGGCGGCCCTGGCGTGCGCGCACCAGGGCATCGCGGGTGTACAGCTCGCTGCGCTTCGACAGTGTGAACCGCTCGAGCGGGGTCATGTACCGCCGCCATGCCATCGCCAGCCCGGCGTTCACCTCTGCTGCCACCTTCCGTTGCACGGCGGGGGGCGCATCCTGCGTCTCCACCACGGCAGCAAGCGATCGCTTGTCCCCCCAGATTGCCGGCAGCGAGTACGCCCCCGGCTCCATCACCATGGCCGATAGCCCGGGCGATCCCGCACCCGCGCTTGCGATCACCATTCCCAGCAGGCTGATGCCCACGGCGGCGACTCGCCGTGAGTCCACATCCGGTCGCGCGGCCAGCCAGCCGGTGACCGCATTGATGATGGGTGCCCAGTCGGCCTGCATGGGCTGCTGCTGCTCGAACAGCAGTGTCATCTGCCCGGGTGCCTCGAAAGTCAGCACGTTGTACCCGCGGTCGAGCCCCGCGGTGATGCCTGCGCACAGCACGTCCACGTTTTGGCCATCGCTGCCGTTGCACACGATGACCGTGGGGCGCCGCCGGCCATCATCGGCGGGGCGAAACAGGTACGCCGGCAGCGAGAGCCCCTGATAGGGAATGCCCGCCTGGACGACGGGCACATCCCACAGCGCGATGGCGTTCAGCCAGTCCTGCTCGCACGCCCTGAAGGCCGCCTGCTCGCGCGCCGGGCGCGAGGTGGCCAGGATGAAGAACAGCGCCCGGGCCCGGTACGACGATGCCCGCATGTACTGCTGCCGGGCGCTTGTGGTATTGCCCGCGGCCTTCGATTCGGCCGCCCGGCGCTCCAGCCGTGCAGCCAGCCGCTGCCACTCGCCCACCAGCACGTCGAAGTCGGAGGTTGTGGGGTCCACCGGGTCGCCAGTGCGCTCCTTCACGACCCGCACCAGTTCCATCACCTCACCCACCTCGGCCGCACCGGATGAGGCCGCACCGAAGGCGAAGAGGGTCTCGTCGTTCCACGCGGGGCACCGGAACACGGTCCAGGGCAGGGGAGAGGACGATGCCGGGCGCGGGGATGGCGCTGCAGCGCCCGTACCCGTCCCGGCCAGGCCGATCGCGGTGGCTCCCCCCGCCGCAAATGCGGCGCGTCCGAGGAGCTGGCGGCGTGTAAGGGCCCTCATACACAGACACTAACCCGATCGCGGCGCCTGTCCGGCGCGCACACCGCGCAGGTGGTACGAAACAGGCATGACGCTCACCGCCCTCTCCGACAAGCTTGCCCGCGACTACATGTCGCCACTCACCGCCGTGGTCGGGCCCATGCACCACCTGGTGGACGCTGCCCGTGTGATGGTGGCCGAGCGCGCCGGCTCGGTGATCGTGCTCGACCCCTCCATGCCCGGGCCGGGCCTGCTGTCCGAGCGTGACCTGGCCGTAGCCATCGCGTCGGGCGCCGACCCCGCGCACGACACCGTGGAGTCGTGGATGCGCCACGACGTCGCGAGCATCAGCCCCGACACCACCCTGGACTCAGCGGCGCGCACCATGCTGCGGCTGGGGGTCCGCCACTGCGTGGTGATCGATGGCTCTGAGGTGGTCGGGTTCATCTCGCTTCGCTACGTCATCGGCCTGGTGCTTGGCGAGGACTCGCAGTTGCCCGAGGCCCCCGGCTTCGGGCTCTAGGCCGCATCCGCATCTCGGGTCCATCCACCATCCCCGCAGACGATGACGGAGTTGATGCTCCCAGCCCTCCTCGTCGGGTCCGGCCGGGTTTCAGGATGTCCCGTTCCGCGGCCCGCACGGTTCCCGCCATCGCGTTGGCATGCGCGGCCATGCTCGGCGCAGGATGCGGCGCGACTGAGCCAGACGGGACGTCGATGGTGTCCGACGTGCTGGAGCGCTCGGTCGGTGAGCTACGTGAGTCACTTGGTCGCCCATGGGGCCTGCCCATCCCGGGGCTTGCCGCTGCAGCGACCGTGGGGCCGGACGGTCGCCCCGGCGTTGCCGCATCCGGATCCTCCGACCCGCCCGGCTCGCGGCCACTTGACGTGCGCGATCGCTTCCACATCGGCAGCATCACCAAGACCTTCACAGCTGCCCTCATCCTGCAACTCGATCAGGAACGCCGACTTTCCCTCGACGATCCCATCAGCACCTGGTTCGACTTTCCGGGGGGTGATCGGATCACGGTTCGCATGCTGCTGGGCCATACGAGCGGCATCGCCGACTTCACCGATGACCCCGGGTACCGCGCGAAGCAGGAGCCGGCAGACCTCATCTCCATCGCGGCGCGCCTCCCACCCGTTTTCGCGCCAGGAGAGAGTTGGGCCTACAGCAATACGAACTACACGATGCTCGGTGTGGTCTCCGAGCAGGTGACCGGGCGTTCCTGGGGAGAGGAGGTTGAGGCGCGGTTCCTCACGCCACTCGGGCTCACGGATACGTATCTCTGGCAGGGCCGCGCACGGCCCCGAACAGTCGACGGTTCCCGCGTGGCGTGCGGGGCCGCGGGAGAACCAGATTGCGACCCCGCGCGCAGTGGCCTCGCGCTGATCCCGATCCCCGATGGGCCTGACTGGACCATTGCGTGGTCGGCCGGCGGCCTGGTGTCCACTCCTGCGGACGTGGCCCGCTGGATGCGCGCGCTCGTGGCGGGAAACGTCCTCGACTCGCGCCGTCGGGCCCTCATGACGACGGCGACTCCTCAGTCGATCGCGGCGCTTCGTACCCTTCCCGCCTTCGGCAACCTTCGCTGGACGGGCGCCGGCCTCGGGCTCTTCCGCTACGAGGTCGAACGACGGGGCACGGGGTGGGGCCACGAGGGGCTGATCGACGGCTTCACGGCGAATGCCGCGCACATGATCGACGCGGGCATGACCGTGGCCGTGACATCCAACTTCCAGATGACCGACAGCTTCACCGCCCTCGGGGAAATCGTGGCGGCCTTGCCGACGGGGTAAAAGGGGCCGACGTGCCCTTGTGCTGTCGGCCCGCGACGTTCCGTCGCGCGTCACCCGGATGGATGGGCCGTCTGGGATTCGAACCCAGGACCTTGGGATTAAAAGTCCCCTGCTCTGACCAACTGAGCTAACGGCCCAGATGCAGCGTAGCGGCCGCCTGTTACGCCTCATCGCTGGAAACGGTGCGCCGCGACCCCGCCGCCCCGGTGGCGCACTGGCGCATCTCGCCTGCTGATCGAATCCCCGCAGGGCATGCATTTCCCGACTCGCAGTGGTGCAGGAGTCATCACGAACTTGCTGCAGCCATTCTGCGCCAGCGCGCATGTCGCGTGGTCGGACGTGGCGCTGCCCACCGTCCAGCTTCGTCGGCGATGCGCGTGATCGACGTTGCGATGGTGTCGAGCATGTCGAGCGTCCCTGCGAGGCCCATCGGGACGCTGCCCGTGGTCTCGTCGTGGGTGAGGGCGTCGTGCGCGGTGTTCAGGCATGTGGTGAGGTCGCCGGGGTCGGGCGGTACCGTGCCGGCCTCGAGCGCCGCCGCCACGGTGTCCAGGGCGCTCGTGAGTGTGGTGCGCACGTGCCCGGCGCCCGGAATCGTCACCCCCTCGGTAGGAATGCGGCCCGCCAGGGTGCCGATGTCGCGTACCAACTGCATGGTGGATGCCTCGAGGGCCGCGAGCGGATCGGGCCGGGAGAACGCCTCGATCGACTCCGCCATGCGTGCCTGGGTGATGCGCGCGGCGTCGTCCATGGCCAGCAGGGCCGCCCGGTTGCGCTCGGTCATCTGGCTGCGCGGGACCCGGCCCTCGGCCACGCCCAGCGCCCCGTCCAGGTCATGGGCCGCGGCCCGCAGGGCGCGGGCCAGCGCGCGCGGAAGCTGCGCCCCGCCGCGGCTGGGCCAGAGAACGGTGGCGATCGCGAGACCTGCCCCGCAGGCGATGCCCGTAGCGATCAGCCTCTCCAGTGCGATGGACGCGTCCAGAGGGGACCCCAGCACCGCAAGCATCAGCGAAAGCGGCGTGAACAGAACTACGAACCACAAGTAGTTGACGGGCTGCAGCCAGGCGGCCAGGGCGCCGATCACCACGATCGCCCCCGCGAGTGCCCACGCATTCCCGGTCAGCGCCACCAACAGCACCAGCGCCAGCACCGCCCCCAGGGCCGTCCCCGCGGCGCGCTGGGCGGTCACCTGAATGGAGTCGCCCAGCGTGGGGCGGAGCACACCCACCAGGGCGATAGACACCCACTGGCCGTGAGTGATGCCGAACACCGGCGTGCCCGCGAGCGCCGTGAAGGCACCCACCGACAGCCCGGCGGCCACTCCCAGGCGGAGTCCGTGGCGCAGCGCGGTGGAGCGCGGATCGAGCGCCGCAGCCAGCGTGGGGCGTGCCACGGGCCGACGTGGCCGGTCCGGCTTCGCATCGGGGGGATCGGGGAGCAACAGGGCATCCATGGCGTCGTGCAGCCGTCGCCGCAGGCGGCGTGTGGACCGCACACGGCTGCGTGCCAGCAGCGCGTCGTGCAGGGCGGGGCCGGTGAGCCCGTCCGGGTCGGGCGCGAGGGCACGCAGGTGGTCCACGGCCTGGTCGAGTGCCCGCGAGTCCGGTGCATGGCGGGCGTCCACCACACCTGCGGCGATGCCGCGCGCAAGGTGCCCCACCTCATGCAGCACATCGTCCATCGCGGCGCGCACCGCGGGGTCGGAGGTCTCGCGCCGGCGTTCGTCTTCCACGGCGCTGACCAGGGATGTCACCCGTGACCCCGCCACGATCACCGCCCACAAGCGCGCCGACCTGCCCGACCACCCGGGGCGCCTGCTGCGGATGGACGACAGCGTGTCGCGTGCCTGCTCCAGAGCGGCGAGCGCAGACACACGCATGCGGTCCACGTCGGGGTGCGCGGCCAGGTCGGCCACGGCCAGCCACGCCGTGGCCACCGCCAGGTCGGCCGGTGCGAAGGGCGCCACGGGCCATGGGATGACGGCCAACAGCACCACCCAGGCGCTCCCGAGTGCCACCGCCGCCACGGACGGCCCCAGCGCCGGTGCGGGTGAGAAGGCCTGGGCGATGATGAACAGGATGAGCACGGCCGGGCCGACGGATGCGGGCACCGATCCCCAGGCCGTCGCCACGCCCGCGGCGATTCCCAGCACCAGCATCGTCAGGCCCGCTGCAACCGCATGGCCCGCACATGCCAGCGCCAGCATCAGCACCATCACGTTCAGCGCGGTCATTACCGCGTACACACGCAGGTGGCGTCCGTACCCCCCGCCCGGCTCCATTAGGGAGGTGAAGAAAGCGGCCAGCGTCGCCAGCACTGCCAGGTCGCGCCGCCCCATGGCGATGCCGACCGCGAGAGGTGCCGACAGCGCCAGGGCCATTCGGAGGGCGCCCAGAGGCGCAGGCCGGCCCACGCCCGGACCCAGCAGGCGCCGGGCCAGCCACCGCGCGCGCCGACCCTCCAGACGTAGTGCGTGTGCCGGGTCGCTCCGTGGGGTGCGGCTCGCGTTCATTCCCGCAAGTGTCGTCGGTAGGGTTAAGTAATGACTGTTCTTAGCGACGATGACCTCGCCACCGCACTCGCGCTGCTGCCCGGTTGGGGGCTTGAAGACGGGATGCTGGCCAAGCGATACGTGTTCCCTGTGGGGTTCATGGCGGCCATCGGGTTCGTGGATCGCGTAGCCGTCGCGGCCGAGGCAGCCGATCATCATCCGGATATCGACATCCGATGGAACGCGGTCACGCTGCGGTTGGCCACGCATGACGAGGGCGGCATCACCGAGAAGGACACCGCGCTGGCCTCCGAGTGCGATCGACTGGCCCTGGCTTGACCATCGACGCCGCGGGGCTGTTGCGTCGCGCGGCCTTCCGCATGGATCCCGAGCGCGCGCACGAGGCCGCGCTGCGCGCGCTGCAAGTGGGCAGCCCCGGCCTCGCGGCTGCATCGTCGTGGACCTCGCGGCGCGATGCCACGGTGGGGCAGCACCTGATGGGCCTGCCATTCGAGGGCCCCGTGGGCCTGGCGGCCGGATACGACAAGTACGGCCGGGCCGTGCGGGCCTGGGGCAGGCTGGGTTTTGGATTCGCCGAGATCGGCACCGTCACCGCGCGTCCCCAGCCCGGTAACCCGAAGCCCCGCCTGTTCCGGCTGCCCGACGACCAGGCCATCGTCAACCGCATGGGGTTCAACAACGACGGAGCCGCGGTCACCGCCCGGCGCATCGCCGATGCCCGCCGTGGCGCCGGGGCCGGCATCCCCATTGGCGTGAACATCGGCAAGTCGAAGGTGACGCCGCTGGAGCGTGCGGCCGACGATCACCTGGCGTCGTTCCGGCTGCTGCGCGGCGTGGCGGACTTCGTGGTGGTGAACGTGTCGTCGCCCAACACGCCGGGGCTGCGCGAACTGCAGGACCGCGCACACCTCACGTCCATCCTGGGCGCCCTGCGCGACGAGGACGCCGCCATGCGCCGCTACGACGGACGGCCCCCCATCCCCATGCTGGTGAAGTTGGCCCCCGACCT
>CALIKX010000075.1:0-12500 GCA_938017905.1 uncultured Thermoleophilia bacterium
GTATCGAAGAACGTGACGCGGTTGGCGTCGTCTCGGCTGGCGTCGTCGGCCGGCACGGGGGCTTCCTCCTGGCTCGTGTGGACTGATCCGGTTGCCGGGCGCATCCCGGCGTGGGTGTCGGTTCGCTCCCCCTAGCGGGGGAGGAGCAGAAGGGCGCCCAGGGTGCCGCGACCGGCCAGGAGGTTCGTATTCGCGGTGGCGCTCATCGACGCGCAGCGTAGCGCACGGCCCGCGGGGGTGCCATCACCCCCGGCGATAATCACAGCAGTGCGGCTGGCCCCGGTGTATCGGTTGGCGACAACTCGCCGACGCCGCCGCGTGCGAACGGGCTCCGCCCGTGCGCTCACGCGGATGGCCCGCCTGCGGTAGTCGCTAACCGATACACCGGGGCCAGCCGCCTCTCGCGCTTTTTTTGGCAGGGGTTGATGGCACCCCCGCGGGCCGTGCGCTACGCTGCTCAGCGATGAGCGCCACCGCGAACACGTACCTCCTGGCCGGCCGCGGCACCCTGGGCGCCCTTCTGCTCCTCCCCCGCTAGGGGGAGCAAACCGACACCCACGCCGGGATGCGCCCGGCAACCGGATCAGTCCACACGAGCCAGGAGGAAGCCCCCGTGCCGGCCGACGACGCCAGCCGAGACGACGCCAACCGCGTCACGTTCTTCGATACGACCCTTCGCGATGGGGAACAGTCCCCGCGCATCCATCTGAACCTGCGGGAGAAGGTGGAGATCGCCCAGCAGCTCGCGCGGCTGGGGGTGGACGTGATCGAGGCCGGCTTCCCGATCTCGTCGCCCGGCGACCTCGAGGGGGTCCAGGCCGTGGCGCGCGAGGTGGAGGGGCCCACGATCGCCGGGCTCGCCCGCGCCAATGAGAAGGACATCGCGGTCGCCTGGGAGGGCGTGCGGGATTCCGCGAAGCCCCGCATCCACACGTTTATCGCGACGTCCGACATCCACATGGCCCACAAGCTGCGCATGGACCGGGCACAGGTGCTGGCCACGGCCATCGACGCCGTCCGCCAGGCCAGCTCGCTGTCGCCCGACGTGGAGTTCTCGTGTGAGGACGCCACCCGGTCGGACCCGGCCTTCGTGGCCGAGGTGATCGGGGCGGCCATCGCCGAGGGCGCCGGGACGATCAACATCCCCGACACGGTCGGATACACCATGCCGACTGAGTTCCAGCGGTTCCTGCTGGAGCTGTATGAGCGCACGCCGTCGCTGGAGGGCGTGACGCTGTCCGTGCACTGCCACAACGACCTGGGGCTGGCTGTCGCCAACTCCCTCGCCGGCCTCGAGGTGGGCGCACGCCAGGTGGAGGTGTGCGTCAACGGCATCGGCGAGCGCGCGGGTAACGCCAGCCTCGAGGAGATGGCCATGATCCTGCGTACCCGCGCCGAGGACCTCGGCGGGCTGTGGTCGGGCATCGAGACCACCGAGATCACGCGGGCCAGCCGGATGGTGAGCCGCCTCACCGGCTATGAGATCCAGCCGAACAAGGCGATCGTGGGCCGCAACGCCTTCGCGCACGAGGCAGGAATCCACCAGCACGGCGTGCTGGCCAACCCGCTCACCTACGAGATCATGGATGCCCAGAGCGTGGGCCTCACGCAGAGTGAGCTCGTGCTGGGCAAGCATTCCGGTCGCCACGCCCTGCGCCAGGCGCTCACCGACCTCGGGTACGAACTGGACCGGGACTCGCTGGACGAGGCGTTCCGGCGGTTCAAGGAGGTCGCCGATCGCAAGGGCGAGCTCTCCGCGATGGATCTCGAGGCCCTGATGGAGGACGAGATGCGGGTGGACCACGCGCATTCCCTCGAGTTGCGCGAGATCGCGTTCTCGGGCGAGTCGGGTGCGAAGGCCGGCGCACGCGTGATCGTCCGCGGGGCAGACGGGGTGGAGTTCACCGGCGAGGGCACGGGTGACGGCCCGGTGGCCGCCCTCATCGGCGCCATCGACGCGGCCGTCGGGTCGGCGGGCACGCTGCTGGAGTACTCGGTGTCGGCGGTCACCGATGGTCCGGATGCGCTGGGTGAGGCGCGGGTGCTGTGCGAGATCGACGGCCGGCAGTTCACGGGCCAGGGCGTGTCACCGGACGTGCTCGAGGCGAGCGCAATCGCGTACCTTCGCGCCGTGACCGCCAGCAGGAATGCCGATGCGACCGAGAGGATGGCCGAGAGCGGCGTGTAGCCGCCGGCCGACGACGACGGAGGAGTTGGACGTGGGGAAGACCCTGTTCCGGAAGGTGTGGGACCTGCACGAGGTCGTGCCGGATGGCCCTGAGGGCCCGGCGATCCTCTACATCGACCTGCACCTGGTGCATGAGGTGACCTCGCCCCAGGCCTTCGACGGCCTCCGGATGGCCGGTCGTCCCGTGCGGCGGCCGGATCGCACGCTGGCGACGGTGGACCACAACGTGCCCACGGTCGGCCGCGAGCGCGGGATCGAGGACGAGTTGTCCCGCCTGCAGGTGGAGGCCCTGGAGCGCAACGCGGCCGAGTTCGGCATCCCGCTCTTCTCGCTCACGAGTCCGCGCCAGGGGATCGTGCACGTGATCGGCCCGGAGCTGGGGTTCACCCAGCCGGGGATGACCATCGTGTGCGGTGACAGCCACACCTCCACCCACGGTGCCTTCGGCGCCCTGGCCTTCGGCATCGGCACGAGCGAGGTGGAGCATGTGCTCGCCACCCAGACGCTGCCGCAGGGAACCCCCCGCACCATGCGCATCAACTTCGAGGGTGAGATGCCCCGCGGCGTGGTGGCGAAGGACCTGATCCTCGGGGCCATCGGCCAGATGGGCGTGTCGGGTGCGCAGGGCCACGTGGTGGAGTACGCAGGCGAGGCCATCCGCGGGCTCAGCATGGAGGGCCGCATGACCGTGTGCAACATGTCGATCGAGGGCGGTGCCCGTGCCGGCATGGTGGCCCCCGACGACACCACGTTCGCCTACGTCGAGGGGCGCATGGCCGCGCCGCGCGATTTCGCGCAGGCCGTGGAGCACTGGCGCACGCTGCCGTCTGACGCCGACGCGCAGTTCGACCGCGAGATGGACGTGGACGTCCCGTCGCTGGCCCCGCAGGTGACCTGGGGGACCACGCCGGGCATGGTCGCGCCCATCACCGGTCGCGTGCCGACGCCCGAGCAGTACGACGACCCCACCGATCAGGAGGCCGTGCGCCGCGCGCTGGATTACATGGGCCTGCATGGCGGGGAGGCCATGGAGGACATCGCCATCGACACCGTGTTCCTGGGATCCTGCACCAATGGGCGCATCGAGGACCTGCGGGCGGCCGCCGAGGTCGTGCGCGGCCAGTCGGTGAAGGACGGCCTGCGTGCCATGGTGGTGCCCGGCTCGATGGCCGTGAAGGCCCAGGCCGAGGACGAGGGCCTGGATGAGGTCTTCCGCGGCGCAGGCTTCGAGTGGCGTGACGCGGGGTGCTCAATGTGCCTGGGGATGAACCCGGACATCCTGCAGCCGGGGGAGCGCGCCGCGTCCACCAGCAACCGCAACTTCGAGGGCCGCCAGGGTAAGGGCGGCCGCACCCACCTGGTGAGCCCCGCCATGGCCGCCGCCGCGGCCATTACGGGCCACCTGGTGGACGTCCGTACGTTCGACGCCGCCCTCGCGGGCGCCTAGGGGAGGTCGCCGACATGGAACCCATCACCATCGTGAAGTCGAAGGTCGCCCCGATGGACCGGGCCGACGTGGACACCGACCAGATCATCCCGAAGCAGTTCCTCAAGCGCATCGAGCGCACCGGGTTCGGCGAGTTCCTGTTCTTCGACTGGCGCGAGGAGGACTTCTACCTTCTCGACCGTCCCGAGTACGCCGGCGCCCGCATCCTCGTGGCCGGGCGCAACTTCGGGTGCGGGTCCTCGCGCGAGCACGCCCCGTGGGCCATCCAGGACTTCGGCTTCGACGTGGTCATCGCCCCGTCGTTCGCCGACATCTTCCGCACCAACTGCACGAAGATCGGGATGCTTCCCGTGGTGCTGCCGGAGGACGACGTCCGCACGATCATGCGCGAGGCGCTCGACCAGCCGGGCATCGAGATGACCGTGGACCTCGAGGAGTGCGCAGTGGCCCTGCCCGACGGGCGCACGGTGGAGTTCCACATCGAGGACTCGGTGCGCGACCGCCTGCTGAACGGCTGGGACGACATCGGCCTGACCCTCCGTCGCTCCGAGGTGATCGATGCCTACGAGGCCGATCGCGAGCGCGAGGGCCCGGTCACCACGATCCTGCTGTAGCGCCCCGCCCCGCCCCGGACGCATGGTCCGGGGCGGGGCGGCAGCACGCGGTCAGCCCCGCGCCGGGCGCGGGATGCGCGTGGTGCGGACCTGGCACTCGGCGCCTGAGCAGTCCTTGAGCCGCTGCCACTCACGGATGAGGGCGGCCCGGGTGCGCCGGTACGCCGGGTCGGATGCGCGCGAGTTGAGCTGGAATGGGTCGCTCACGAGGTCGTACAGCTCTTCGCTGCCATCCTCATACCGCCACCACGACCAGTGGGGCGTGCGCACGCCATCGAACAGCGGCAGGTTGTCCCCGTTTGGCGCCTGCTGCGGTCCGCTCTCAAGCAGCATGGTGCGGGCGGGTGCCGCGGCCTGCCCGGTGAGCACCGGCTTCAGCGACACGCCATCGGGCGCCCGCCCGGTTGGCGCAACGCCGGCGAAATCGAGCACGGTCGGTGTCACGTCGATCAAGGAGACCAACGACTTGTTCACCGTGCCGGGCGTGACACCCGGCCCCCGCACGATCAGCGGGATGCGGAGCGAGGGCTCATACGGGAAGTACTTGCCCTTCTTGATGCGGTGCTGGCCCAGCATGTAGCCGTTGTCGCCCATGAACATGATGACCGTGTTGTCCAGCTGCCCGGTGGCCTTCAGGGTGGCGATCAGCCGTGCAATGCCGCGGTCCACGGACATCAGCGAGCGCTTGCGCTGGCGGTTGTCCTCGATGAGGTCCTGGATGTCCTCGCGTGTCATCTTCGGCAGGCTGGCCACGTAGGTGCCCTTGTCGCTGTTGTCGGCCTCGTTGAAGCTGGGTGAGGCCATGGTGTCGAGCGGCAGGTTCGGGATCTTGTTGCGGTCGATGGGGTGGGGGCGTGGTGGGATGCTCTGGATGGCTGACGACTCGCTGGTGTCGTCCATGTCCACATCGCGCGGATTGATGGTCTTACGGAGGGGGATCGTCTCCACGTGCGGTGCGAGGTATGCCACCTGCATGTAGAACGGCCCCGGCCGCGCGGCCTCGCGGCGCAGCACCCCCTGGGCGATGTTGGTGTAGACGGTTGCCTGGTACTTCTTCGGGTTCTCCACCTCGAACACGCCGAACCGGGTCTGCCCGCCGTCGTGGTTCACCCGGTACCCGTACATCTGGTACGTGGACGGGTCGGCCGTTCCGTACCACTCCGACCACCCCGTGGGCGTCGGCGCCGGCTTGTTGAACCACCCGTAGCCGTTGATGTACTTGCCGATGTGGACGGTGTGGTACCCGGCGTCCTTCAGCCAGGAGCCGACGGATGATTTGGCCTGCTTCTCCCACGGCACGAACCCGCCGTCCGGCGGGAAATTCGCACTCACCCCGTTGTTGTGCGGGTATGCCCCCGTCATCATCGCCGCGCGTGACGGGCAGCAGATGGCAAACGGGGTCACCGCTGAGGTGAACTTGACGCCCTGCGCGGTGATCAGCGAGCGCACGTTGGGCATCACGTCGAGATCGGCCAGCGTCTGGTCGTCGGTCTGGATCACCAGGACGTTCGGGCGCTCGTCGGGGGCAGCCACCGCGATCGCGGGTGCGCCGACGGCAATCGATGCCAGTAGAGCACCGGCAATCCCGGCGGAGCGGCGGGAGGACATGAAGAGCCTTTCGTCGGAAAACCTCTTGTACCTTAGGGTGGGTCTGCCGACGTGTCACGCCCGGCGCCTGCGCGAATGGGGATTGCCCCACGCCCCGCGGCCTGCCCTGCCGATGGTAGGTTGCCCCGCGTCCATATCGACCCGGAGGGACGATGCGCGAGGTCAAGGTGGTGCTGCTGCCCGGTGACGGGATCGGCCCGGAGGTGATCGGCGAGGCCCGGCGCCTCGTGGACCACGTTGCCCCGATCGACGACATGCAGGTGGAGTGGGAGTCGCACGCGGTGGGCGGGTGCGCCATCGACACGTACGGAACGCCGCTCCCGGACGGCGTAATGGAGGCCTGCCGCGCCTCGCACGCCGTGCTCCTGGGCGCTGTGGGCGGGCCGAAGTGGGACACCACGAACCCGGATGATCCCCGGCCTGAGCAGGCGCTGCTCGCGCTGCGAGCGGGGCTCGGCCTGTTCGCCAACCTGCGCCCGGTCAAGCCCATCCCGTCCCTGTACGAGAGCAGCCCCCTGCGCACCGAGCGCATCGAGGGCACCGACCTTCTGGTGGTGCGCGAACTGACCGGCGGCATCTACTTCGGGGAGAGCGGGCGCCAGGGCGACAGCGCGTTCGACACCTGCACCTACAGCCGCGAGGAGATCCGCCGCGTGGCCGAGGTGGCCTTCGAGTCGGCCCTGACCCGTCGCGGCAAGGTGACCTCGGTGGACAAGGCCAACGTGCTCGAGAGCTCCCGGTTGTGGCGGGACGAGGTGATCCGCGTCGCCGAGGAGCACCCCGACGTGGAGCTGGAGCACATGCTGGTGGACAACGCCGCCATGCAGTTGGTGAGCCGCCCTGCCGACTTCGACGTGATCGTCACCGAGAACATGTTCGGCGACATCCTGTCCGATGAGGCGGCCATGATCTCCGGCTCCATCGGGCTGCTGCCGTCGGCCAGCCTCGGCGGACACGGGCCCGGCCTGTACGAGCCCGTGCACGGCTCCGCCCCGGATATCGCCGATATGGGCATCGCCAACCCCATCGCCACCTGCCTGTCGGCAGCCATGATGCTGCGCTACTCGCTGGACGCCCCGCATGCGGCATCGGCCATCGAGCGCGCGGTCGACGAGGTCCTGGGCATGGGCCACAGCACCCGCGACCTCGGCGGCACGTGCTCCACGCACGAAATGGGCGAGTTGCTGATGTCCGCCGCGGGCTAGACTCCCCCGGACGCCGGGCACCCGGCGCCTGTTCCGACCGGGAAGGGCACCTACGAATGCAGGAAGCCGAGAAGATCTGGATGAACGGATCGCTCGTGGATTGGCACGACGCCAAGATCCACGTGCTGTCCCACGGGCTGCACTACGGCTCGTCCGTCTTCGAGGGCATCCGCGCATACGACGCCGAGGGGGGCGTGGCGGTATTCCGCCTGGACGACCACCTGGCCCGCCTGGAGCGGTCGGCCGCGCAGTACTTCATGGACGTCCCGTACCCGCGCGAGGAGATGCGCCAGGGCGTGCACGGGGTCATCTCGTCCAACGGCCTGGGTGCCTGCTACATCCGCCCGATCGTCCTGCGGGGCTACGGCGTGATGGGGCTGCATCCCCTGGAGGCACCGGTGGACGTGAGCATCGCCGCCTGGGTGTGGGGGGCCTATCTGGGCGAGGACGGGCTGCGCAACGGCATCGACGCCAAGGTGTCGTCGTGGCGCCGCATCGGGAACAACACCATTCCGGCGACGGCCAAGGCGGGCGGTCAGTACCTCAACTCGATCCTGGCGAAGATCGAGACCCACAAGGCCGGCTACGCGGAGGCGGTCCTGCTCAATGAGCAGGGGATGGTTGCCGACGGCTCCGGCGAGAACATCTTCGTCGTGAAGGACGGGCTCATCAGCACGCCGCCGCTGTCGGCGGCCATCCTCGAGGGCATCACGCGGAACTCCATCATGGAGATCGCCCGGGCCGAGGGATACGACGTGGTGGAGCGCGACCTGGCTCGGTCGGAGCTCTACAACGCCGATGAGGTGTTCATGACCGGCACGGCCGCCGAGGTGTGTCCCATCCGGTCGGTGGACGACCACGTCATCGGGCCGCCCGGCCCCATCACGCGCCGCCTGCAGCAGGTGTTCGAGGATGCCGTGCACGGCCGCGACCCGCGGTGGTCGCAGTGGCTCGACTACGTGACGGCCCCGGCGCCGGCGGGCTGATGGAGCGGATCGACCTCTACGACACCACCCTTCGCGATGGCATGCAGCGCGAGGGGATGAGCCTGTCGGTGGGCGAGCAGCTGCAGGTGGCCCTGCGCCTGGCGGACGTGGGCGTGGACGTGATCGAGGCCGGCTTCCCGTCGTCCAACCCGAAGGATTCCGAGCTGTTCGACCTCCTCGAGCGCGAGGACCTGGGCGCCACCCGGATTGCCGCATTCGGCATGACCCGACGGCGTGGCACGGCGGCATCGGATGACCCCGGGCTGCGGATCATGGTGGACTGCTTCGCCCCGGTCTCCACGATCGTGGGCAAGACCTGGGACCTCCACCTGCAGAAGGTGACGAAGGTCTCGCGCGAGGCGAACCTCGCGATGATCGGCGAGTCGGTGGCGTTCCTGCTGTCCGAGGGCAAGGACGTCTTCTACGACGCCGAGCACTTCTTCGACGCCTATCGCGAGCACCCCGATTATGCGATCGAGTGCCTCCGCGCGGCGCACGCCAACGGGGCCACGTGGGTGATCCTGTGCGACACCAACGGCGCCACGCTCCCCATGGAGGTCGAGCGCATCACGGGCGAGGTGGTGGCCGCGCTGCCGGACGCGCGCGTGGGCATCCACACCCACAATGATGCCGAGTGCGCCGTGGCCAACTCCCTGGCGGCGGTGCAGCAGGGGGCCCGGCAGGTTCAGGGAACCATCAACGGGTGGGGCGAGCGGTGCGGCAACGCCAACCTCATCTCCATCGCGCCGTCGCTCGCGCTGAAGATGGGCTTCGAGGTGCTTCGGCCCGGCGGCCTGGAGGAACTGACGAGGCTCTCGCACTGGGCGGCCGAGACGGCCAACCTCCCGCCGGACGCCTGGGCGCCATACGTGGGCGCCAATGCCTTCGCCCACAAGGGCGGCATGCACGTGGCCGGAATGGTGTCGGATCCGCGCACCTTCGAGCACATCGACCCATCTCTGGTCGGCAACGAGCGCGGCATGAAGGTGAGCGAGTTGTCGGGCCGGCACGTGGTGCTGGAGCGCGCGCGCGAGGCGGGGATCGATGTGGAGGCCGATGCCGACCTGGCGCCGCGGATCCTCGCCCGCATTAAGGAGCTCGAGCATGAGGGCTACCACTTCGAGGTCGCCGACGCGTCGTTCACCATCCTCCTCGAGCGTGAGGCCGGGGTGCACGAGCCGGTGTTCGCGCTGGAGTCGTTCCGCGTCATCACCGAGCGCGATGAGACCGGCCATGTCATCACCGAGGCCACGGTGCGCGTGCATCACGGCGGCGAGCGCCTTGTCGCCACTGCCGAGGGGAACGGCCCGGTCAACGCGCTCGACAAGGCGCTCCGCCGGGCGCTGGCCGGTCGCGTGCCCGAACTCGACGCGATCTCGTTGGTCAACTTCAAGGTGCGCATCCTCGACGAGGGCCGTGGGACCGACGCCACGACCCGCGTCCTGATCGATTCGACAGATGGCACATCCACCTGGTCCACGATGGGCGTGAACCAAAACGTCATCGCGGCGTCGTGGGACGCCCTGGTGGACAGCCTGGACTACGGGGTGCGGCGGGCTGCGGTGCCCAGCGCCTCCGGGGCGCGGGAGGCGTGAGCGCCGACGAGCCGATCCCCCTCGCGCGGCCGGTCATCGGCGATCGCGAGCGGGAACTGGTGGACGCCGTGCTGCGGTCCCGGCAGCTGTCGCTGGGGCCCACGGTGACGCGCTTCGAGGAGATGTGGGCCGAGCGCATCGGCACGCGGCATGCAGTGGCCTGCTCATCCGGGACCGCCGGCCTGCACTGCTGCCTGCATGCCCTGGGCCTCGGGCCGGGCGACGAGGTGATCACCTCGTCGTTCTCGTTCGTGGCGTCGGCGAACGTCATCCTCTACACCGGTGCCACGCCCGTGTTCGCGGAGGTCGATCCCCTCACGTTCAACATGGACCCCGCGGCGGTGGAGGCGGCCATCACGCCGCGCACCAAGGCCATCCTCATCGTCGACATCTTCGGCTATCCGGCGGAGGTCCCCGCGCTGGTGGACATCGCGCGGCGCCACGGCCTGGGCATCGTGGAGGACGCCTGCCAGTCCATCGACGGTGACTACGACGGCCGGAAGCTCGGCACCTTCGGCCACCCCGCGGTGTACGGCTTCTACGCCAACAAGCAGCTCACCACCGCCGAGGGCGGGGTGATCCTCACCGACGACGACGACCTGTACCGGCTACTGAAGAGCCTGACCAATCAGGGGCGCTCCGACGACGGGGCGTGGCTGGTGCACTCGCGCCTGGGCTTCAACTACCGGCTCTCGGACGTGCACGCGGCCATCGGCGTGGCGCAGATCGAGCGCCTGGACTGGATGCAGGACGCCCGCGCCCGCATCGCGGGCCTCTACCAGCAGCGCATGGCCGGCATCGACGGGGTCACGCCCATGTACGAGGGTCCGCAGCGCCGCTCGTGGTTCGTGTACGCGCCGCGTCTCGCGCCCGACCTCGACCGGGACGCCATAATCGGGCGCCTCGAGGCGGAGGGAATCAGCGCCAAGCCCTACCTGCCGTGCATCCACCTGCAGCCCTACTATCGCGATGAGCACGGCCACCGACCCGGGGAGCTCGCCGTGACCGAGGCCATCAGCGCCTCCACCATCGCCCTTCCGTTCTTCTGCGAGATGACCGATGCGCAGGTGGACCGTGTGTGCGATGCCGTGCAGCGCGCCATCCAGGCGGAGCGCGCCGGGGCCACCGGTGCGGTGGGGGCCAGGGCGACATGAGCACCGAGGGCGGCCGGCTGTGGGGCGGACGCTTCGAGGGGTCCTCCGCGGAGGCCTTCGATGCACTCAACGCCTCGCTGCCTGTGGACCGGCGCCTGTGGCAGGAGGATGTCCGGGGGTCGCGTGCGCACGCCCGCATGCTGGGGGCAACCGGCATCATCAGCGCTGACGACGCGGCGGCCATCGATGCGGGTCTCCAACAGGTGGTGGATGAGCTCGCCGCGGGCACCTTCCGGTTCGTCGCCGGAGACGAGGACATCCACACCGCGGTGGAGCGGCGTCTCACCGAGATCACGGGTGATGCCGGCCGGCGGCTGCACACCGGTCGCAGCCGGAACGACCAGGTCATCACCGACACGCTGCTCTGGTTGAGGACCCGCGCGGAGGATCAGTCGGCGGCCCTGGCCGACCTCACCCGGGCGCTGATCGCGCGCGCCCGCGAGCACGTGGACACGCTCGTCCCGGGCTACACCCACCTGCAGCGGGCGCAACCCGTTCGCCTGGCGCATCACCTGCTCGCATACGCATGGATGCTCGACCGTGATCACCGGCGCCTGGCGTTCGCGATCGAGTCCGCATCCGAGAGCCCCCTGGGCAGCGGGGCGCTGGCCGGAAGCGGCTTCGCGATCGACCGCGACATGACGGCCGCCGAGCTCGGGTTCCGCGGCATCACGCAGAACAGCATGGACGCCGTGGGAAGCCGGGACGCCCTGCTGGACTACCTGGCATTCGCCGCGCAACTCGGGGTGCATCTCTCGCGGCTGGGGGCGGAGTTCGTGTGGTGGTCGTCGGAGGAGGTGGGCTTCGTCGTCCTGGAGGATGCCTATGCGTCCGGGTCGTCGATGCTGCCGCAGAAGAGGAACCCCGATGCCGCAGAACTGGCCCGCGCCAAGGCCTCCCGCCTGTCCGCCGACCTGTCGGGCCTTCTGGGAGTCCTGTCGGGCCTACCCCTCGCGTACAACAAGGACCTGCAGGACGACAAGCACTACGTGTTCGATGCCGCGGACACCCTGGATCTGCTCCTGCCGGCCATGACGGGCATGGTGCAGACGACCACCTTCCGGGCCGAGGTCATGAACGCCGCGGCGGACGAGGGCTTTCTCGCTGCCACGGATCTGGCCGATCACCTGGTGCGCGAGGGCTGGCCTTTCCGTCGTGCCCATGAGGCCGTGGGCGCGCTGGTGCGCGCATGCTCCGAGCGGGGTACGGGCCTGGTGGGCGCGACCCCCGAGGACCTGGCGGCCGCGGGCCTTGGTGACGTGGCGATCCCGGACCTGGGAGCCCGCGCGTCGGTGGAGGCCAAGGACGTGCCGGGCGGTACCGCCCGGGAGCGGGTCCTTGCCCAGGCCGATGTCATCGAGCAGCGGGTGGCGGACTGGTGAGCCCGCGCGCCCGCGCCGTGGGGCGGGCGTTCTTCGACCGGCCACCGGACGTGGTGGCCGAGGACATCATCGGGTGCGAGATCTCCTTCGACGGCGCCGGTGGCGTGGTGGTGGAGGCGGAGGCGTACGGCCAGGACGACCCGGCGTCGCATTCCCATCGGGGTCCCACCCCGCGATGCCAGGCGATGTTCGGCGCGCCCGGAACGCTCTACGTGTACCTCATCCATGGCATCCACTGGTGCCTGAACCTGGTCACCGAGGAGGAGGGGAGGGGCGCCGCCGTGCTGATCCGCGCCATCGAGCCCACGCATGGCCTGGGTG
>CALIKX010000075.1:17500-31823 GCA_938017905.1 uncultured Thermoleophilia bacterium
TGTTCGTGCGCGGATAATGTAACGGGGCTCAAGTCAACCCCCGAAGCTGTGGACTTCACTTTGTGGAGTGGTAGGGGAGCGTTCACGTCTGCAGTGAAGCGGCCGCGGAAGCTGCCGTGGAGCGGCGTGAAGTGAGAATGCCGGTATTAGTAACGAAAGAGGAGTGAGAAACTCCTCCTCCGATTGCCCAAGGTTTCCTGAGTAAAGCTAATCTTCTCAGGGTTAGTCGGGACCTAAGCCGAGGCCGAAAGGCGTAGGCGATGGACAACAGGTTGATATTCCTGTACCACGTCTCCAGCGTTATTACCGATGGGGGGACGGGGAAGGATAAGCGAACCGTGGCGTTGGTAGTCCACGGACAACCCTGTAGGACGGATCCCAGGAAAATCCGGGATCCATTAAGTCCGAGAGGGGATGTCAGCTGGCTTCGGCCGGCAAGTCGCCCATTCCATGCCCCCAAGAAAATCCTCTAGGGAGTTGGAACGTGCCCGTACCAAAACCGACACAGGTGGGCAGGTAGAGCATACCGAGGAGATCGAGAGAACCCTCGTTAAGGAACTCGGCAAAATGGCCCCGTAACTTCGGGAGAAGGGGCGCCGCGGTAGGGTGACGGGATTTACTCCCCGAGCTCGAGGCGGCCGCAGAGAATTGGCCCAACCGACTGTTTACCAAAAACACAGGTCTCTGCTAAGTCGAAAGACGACGTATAGGGGCTGACGCCTGCCCGGTGCCGGAAGGTCAAGAGGAGAGGTTAGCTTCGGCGAAGCTTCGAATCCAAGCCCCGGTAAACGGCGGCCGTAACTATAACGGTCCTAAGGTAGCGAAATTCCTTGTCGGGTAAGTTCCGACCTGCACGAATGGCGTAACGAGTTGGGCGCTGTCTCAACGAGGGACTCGGTGAAATTGTAGTGTCGGTGAAGATGCCGACTACCCGCCGCAAGACGGAAAGACCCCGTGAACCTTTACTGCAGCTTGATATTGGGACTTGGGATGTCCTGTCCAGGATAGGTGGGAGGCTGGGAAGCCGGGACGTCAGTCTCGGTGGAGCCACCCTTGGGATACCACCCTGGATGTTCTGAGTTTCTAACGCGACGCCGTGATCCGGGTCGCGAACAGTGTCAGGTGGGCAGTTTGACTGGGGCGGTCGCCTCCTAAAATGTAACGGAGGCGCACAAAGGTTCCCTCAGCACGGTTGGAAATCGTGCGCAGAGTGTAATGGCACAAGGGAGCTTGACTGCGAGACCTACAAGTCGAGCAGGAGCGAAAGCTGGTCATAGTGATCCGGCGGTCAAGAGTGGAATTGCCGTCGCTCAACGGATAAAAGGTACTCCGGGGATAACAGGCTTATCCTCCCCAAGAGTCCACATCGACGGGAGGGTTTGGCACCTCGATGTCGGCTCGTCGCATCCTGGGGCTGGAGTTGGTCCCAAGGGTTGGGCTGTTCGCCCATTAAAGCGGTACGCGAGCTGGGTTCAGAACGTCGTGAGACAGTTCGGTCCCTATCTGCGGTGGGCGCTGGAGATTTGAGAGGAGTCGTCCCTAGTACGAGAGGACCGGGATGAACAGACCTCTGGTGCATCAGTTGTCGTGCCAACGGCATTGCTGGTTAGCTACGTCTGGACGGGATAACCGCTGAAAGCATCTAAGCGGGAAGCCCACCTCGAGATGAGATCTCCCATCCCCTTGAGGGAGTAAGGATCCAGGGAGACCACCTGGTTGATAGGCGGGATGTGGAAGCGCAGCAATGCGTGGAGCAGACCCGTACTAATACTCCGAGGGCTTGATTTTATATCTACGTCGCTGTGCAGTTTTGAGGGTTCGCCCTCACGCGTTCCCGGTGGTCAGGGCGAGCGGGAAACACCTCTTCCCATTCCGAACAGAGTAGTTAAGCCGCTCAGCGCCGATGGTACTCCGGACTCACGTCCGCGGGAGAGTAGGTCGCCGCCGGGATTCATCGAGAAGGGCCGCCGAGAGGCGGCCCTTCGCCGTTTCGCGACCGGTACGATCGCCGCCATGATGACCGGTCGGGAGAGGGCTCCCGTGATCGTGGTGGGCGCGGGCCTGTCGGGGCTCACGTGCGCCCTGCGGTTGGCGGAGAGCGGGGTGCCGGTGACGGTGCTGGAGGCTGCGGACGAGGTGGGGGGGCGCGCGCGGACGCTGTCGGTGGGCCGACACCCCCTTGACCGGGGATTCCAATCCCTGTTCTTGGCGTATCCCCGCACCGCGCGTCTGCTGCGGGACGTGGGGATACGGCGCCGCGACCTTGTCCCCTTCGACCGCGGTGCGGTCGTGCACGACGGCGCGTCATGGGTGCGGATGTCTGCGTCGCCAAGCGGTGTGATGCGGTTCCCGGCCTTCAGCGCAGGTGACGTGCGTCGGCTCGCGGCCCTGGCTTCCGAGGTTGCTGCGGCGCCGTCCGCCCGCGTACTCGCGGGGGATGAGCGCCATGCGACCGCGCTGGAGTACCTGCAAGGCCGCGGGTTCACGGAGCGTGCGATCGATGGCTTCTTCCGGCCACTCTTCGGAGTGATCACGGCGGATCGCGATCTGGGCAGCGATGCCGCGTACCTTCGCTTCCTGGTCCAGATGATGCTGCGCGGCCCGGCCGTGATCCCGGTGGAGGGGCACGGGATGATCAGTCGATGGGCCGCCGCCCGGGTGCGGCAGCTGGGCGGTGTCGTCCGGATGGGCGCCCGGGTGGCGGGGATCGTGACCGCGCCGGATGATCGCGGGCACGCCCGCGGGGTGACGGTTGATGGGGTGGGGGCCGTGGCTGGGGCCGCGGTTGTGGTTGCGACCGAGGCGCCTGCGGCGCGGAATCTGCTCGCGGACCTCGATCGCCAGTGCGCACGCGCCCTCGATGTGCGCCCACGGGGGGTCACGAGCCTCGCCTACGAGTTAGATGCCTCGTTCCACTCGGGGCGGACCATCATCCTCAACGGTGAGGCGGAGACGGGGCCCGCGCGAATCGACCTCGTGTGCCAGGAGTCCAACCTTCTGCCCTCCGCTCCGGCCGATGCCGGTGCCCGGCTGCTCGCGACCAGCGTGGACGGGCCGGATGGCGGGGCGGACCCGGGTGCACTTGAGGAGGCGATGACAGCGCTCGCCGGCCGCTGGAATCCGGGTTTCCCGTGGGCGCGATGCGCGCGCCTGGTGGAGGTGATCCGGCAGCCGTGGGCGCAGTTCGCCGTGCCGCCCGGCGTCCGCGACGCGCTGCCCGGGCCGCAGACGGCCGTGGGGAACGTGTTCATCGCCGGTGATGTGACGGCGCACCCGTCGATCGAGGGTGCCGTGGTGGCGGGGGAGCGGGCTGCGCGCGCCGCGCGCGAGATGGTGGCCGCGACGCGGTCGTCGGGCGGGGCCTGACACGGTGGCAGGGGGTGCGACCCGCTGGGATGCGGGCCGGGGCGCGGTCCGCGCGCGCCTGCCCGCGCTCGGTGCGGAGGCCTACCTGAACACCGGCGGGGCCGGGCCGCTGCCGGATCTCGCATGCGAGGCCATGCAGGCAGTGATGCAGCAGCAACTGGCCCGGGGCCGGATGAGTGCTGCCGGGGTGGAAGCGGCACGGGAGCGGCAGGCGGGGTTGCGCACCGCGGTCGGCGGGGTGCTGGGCCGCCCCGGGTCCGAGGTGGCGATCATGCAGAGCTCCACGCATGCGATGAACGCCGTCATCTGGGGGGTGCGGCTCGGCCCCGGGGATGAGGTCGTGACCACGGGCATGGAGCATCCGGGTCTCGCGGTGCCGCTCCGGGCCGCGGCGGAGGCCGCCGGCGCCCGCGTTGTGGCGGCGGACGTGGGGGACGGCAGCGCGGATCTGGAGGCCGTGTTTGGCGCGGCCTGCACGGGCCGCACGCGGCTCGTGGCCCTGTCGCACGTGTCGTGGATGACCGGTGCGGTGCTGGACGTGGCGGGTGCGGCGCGTGCGGCCGGCGCGGTGGGGGCCCTGACGCTCGTGGACGGGGCACAGGCGGCGGGTGCGGTGCGCGCGGATCCCGCGGCGTGGGGCGTGGACGCCTATGCCATGCCGGCACAGAAGTGGCTGCTGGGTCCCGAGGGGCTGGGGGCCCTCTGGGTGCGCGCGGGGTGCCTCGGGGAGATCGCCCCGACGATGATGGGGTACGAGTCCGGGGAGGACCACGGGTGGGATGGGTCGCTCGGGCTGCACCCCGACTGCCGCCGCCTGGAGGCCTCCACCTTCCCGGAGATCCTCATCGCGGGGTGGTCCGCCTCGCTCGCATGGCTCGAGGGCATCGGATGGGAGAGGGTCGCCCGGGATACCGCACGCGCGGCACGCGCGTGCCGCGAGGCGCTGGACGGGGTGGAGGGCGTGCGCCTCGATCCGCCCCTGGCCTCGGAGTCGGGGCTCGTGGCCTTCTCGGTTCCGGGGCGCGACCCGGACGAGGTGGCCATCGCGCTCGCTGAGCGCGGCGTGATCGTGCGCCCATTACCGGCTCCCGGGGCGCTGCGGGCATCGTGCGGGTTCTTCACGAACGCAGGGGATATCGACCGACTCGCGGAGGCCTTGGCCGGGCTTCCGGCGTGTTAGCGTGCCCGGCCGTGAGCCAGCAGTTCGTGATCCAGGGCGGGCACGCGCTGGCCGGCACCGTTACCCCGACCGGTAACAAGAACGCCGCCCTGCCGATCCTCGCCGCGACCCTCCTCACCGACGAGGAGGTCATCCTCGAGAATGTCCCGGACATCCTCGACGTCCACGCGATGCTCGCCATCCTCGACGACCTCGGCGTGGCCGTGCGCGAGGAGCCCGATGGCGCCCTGGCCTTCCGGGCCGCGGACGTGCGGAGCCCTGTGCTCGACCCCGAATTGTGCAAGAGGATCCGGGCGTCGGTGCTGTTCGCGGGACCGCTGCTGGCACGTGCCGGCGCGGTGACGCTTCCCCTCCCGGGCGGCGACTTCATCGGGCGACGCAGGATCGACACGCACCTGATGGCGTTCCGCGCGCTGGGCGCGGCCGTGGATGAGGCCGATCGCGCGTACGGCATGTCGCACAACGGCCTCGCCGGCGCCGAGATTTTTCTGGATGAGGCGTCGGTCACCGCCACCGAGAACGTGCTGATGGCAGCGGTACTCGCGCGTGGCCGCACCACGATCCTCAATGCCGCCTGCGAGCCGCACGTCCAGGACCTGGCGGAGTTCCTGGTCGTCCTTGGCGCCCGCATCGATGGAATCGGCACCAACCGCCTCGTGATCGACGGGGTGGAGCGCCTGCACGGCGGCCGCTTCCGCATCGGGCCCGACTACATCGAGATCGCATCGTTCATCGGCCTCGCCGCCATCACCGGGTCCGATCTGACGATCTCCGAGGCCCGCCGCGCCGACCTCCGCATGATCCTGCTGGGGTTCGGCCGATTGGGCATCGAGGTGGAGTGGGTGGGCGACACGGCGCTGCGCATCCCGCCCGACCAGTCCCTGGAGGTGGTGCAGGACGAGGGGGGAGCCATCCCGAAGATCGATGACGGACCGTGGCCGGCATTCCCCGCGGACCTGACGTCCATCGCGACGGCCGTCGCAACCCAGGCGCGTGGCGAGGTCATGATCTTCGAGAAGATGTTCGAAAACCGCCTGTTCTTCGTCGACAAGCTGGTCGCGATGGGGGCGCGCATCATCCTGTGCGACCCGCACCGGGCGGTGGTGAGCGGCCCGGCGCAGCTGTATGGCGAGCGGGTGGAGAGCCCGGACATCCGCGCCGGCATGGCGATGCTCATCGCCGGGCTCGCGGCCAGCGGCACCACGACTATCGGCAACATCGGGCAGATCGACCGGGGATACGAGCGCATCGACGAGCGCCTGCGGGCGGTGGGCGCTCGCATCGAGCGGGTGGACGACTGACGCGATGACCGATCCCGCGCTTCTCCCAGCCGGGGTCCGCGACGTGCTGCCCGTGGAGGCGGCGGAGTTGCGGGCGCTCGGGCAGGCCCTTGCGGATGCCTTCGGCACCTTCGGGTACCGCGAGGTGATGACCCCGCTCATCGAACTGGCAGATGTCCTCGGGCGGGCCGATGACCAGGCCGCGGGACGCGCGTACCGGCTGTTCGACGATGAGGGCCGTGTGCTGGTCCTCCGGCCGGACCTCACCATCCCCATCGCTCGCCTGGTTGCGACGCGCATGGCGGACCACCCCGACCCGGTGCGCATCGCCTACGACGCACGTGCCGTGCGCCCGCCTACCTCGGGCAAGATCGAGGGGGCAGAGCAGCGCCAGGCCGGCATCGAGTTGGTGGGTGCCGCCGGCCCCGATGCCGATGCCGAGGTGGTCGCGGCCCTTGCGCGCGCCCTCGCCGCCGCCGGCGTGCCCGACGCGCGGATCGCGGTGGGTTCCGTGGCGCTGGTGTCCGCGGTGCTCGATGAGGCCGGGGCGTCCGAGGTGGCCCGTGCCGCCCTTTGGGATGCCCTGCACGCGCGGAGCGTGGTCGAGTGGCGCCGTGCGGCGGCTGAGCTCGGGTGCACCGGCCCCCTCGGGGCGATCGTGTCCGACCTGCCCGCCCTGCGCGGCGGCCCCGACGTCCTCGACCGGGTTGCCGGCGCCGCGCCGACCGCGGCACCCGAGTGCGGCCGGATGCAGGAGATGCTCGCGCTGGCCGGCCGCCACGGCGGACCCGTGCCGATGGTCGACCTGGGCGTGGTGCGGGACTGGTCCTATTACTCGGGCGTGGTGATCGAGGCCTACGCAGCGGGCGTGGCCGTCCCGGTGGCGGTGGGGGGTCGCTACGACGGCCTCGGGGCCCGCTTCGGGCGCCCGCGACCGGCGGTGGGGGTTGCCGTGGCTCTGGACCTCCTGCACCACGCCGTGGGGCGGGCAGCGGAGAGGGAGGGCGCCGGGGTCGTGCTGGTCGGCGGCGCGGATGATCTGATCGAGGAGGCCACGCGGCTGCGTGCTGACGGCGTGACGGTGGTCGGGGTTCCCCGGGACTGTCCCGATCCGGATGCCGTTGCCCTGGCGGATGGGCGACGGCACGTCGTGCGACGGGAAGGGGATGGCTGGATGGTGCGCGATGTGATCTCGGGTACCCGTTCAGAGCTGGGCGACCTGGGGGCCGGCCCGTGGACCTGAGGGTATGCGTGCCGCTGGGCGCCCTGTTCGGGGACACGCTGGAGGTGCTCGACGCCGTCGGCCTGCCCGTGGCGCCGCTCCGTGATGCCGGGCGGCGCCTGATCATTGAGGTGCCCGGTGGGCCGACGTACATCACCACCCGCCCCAGCGACGTGCCGACGTACGTGGAGAGCGGCGCCGCGGACGTCGGGATCGTGGGCCGCGACGTGCTGCTCGAGCGCCAGCCCGACGTGTACGAGCTCGCCGACCTGCGCTTCGGGGGCTGCCGCATGTCGTGGTGCACCCCCGCCGGGGACGACCCGACGGCGGACGCCGTCGCGCGCTTCGGCGTGGTGCGGGTCGCGACGAAGTACGTGAACTGCGCGGAGCGCTTCTTCGAATCCACGGGGCGCAAGGCGGAGATCGTGAAGGTGAACGGCTCCGTTGAACTGGCGCCGCTGGTCGGCCTGTCCGATGGGATCGTGGACCTGGTGGCCACCGGTCGGACCCTGCGCGAGAACGGCCTGGTGGAGCGGGAGGCGATCTTCGAGTCGACTGCCCGGCTGATCGCGAACCGCGTGAGCCACAAGATGCGCGCTGCGGAGTTGGACGACCTGGTCCGGCGGATGGAGCAGGTGGTGGCGTGACGGTGAGCCGGATCACGGCTGACCCGGCCGACCCGGCCGGGGACTGCGCGCGTCTTCGCGCCGGCTCCGCAACGGCACCCGAGGCGGCCGTCGCCGAGGCGCTGGCCGACGTGCGCGTGCGCGGCGATGCCGCGGTGATCGATGCGATCCGTCGATTCGATGCCCCGGATTTCGAGGGGACATCCCCGGTGGTGGAGCCCGCGCAGGTGGACGCCGCCGCCCGGGATCTCGGCCCGCGCCTGCGGGACGCCGTGCTGTTCGCGGCCGAACAGGTGCGGACCGTCGCCGAGGCCGGTCGCCCCGACGGCTACGGCGTTGATCTGCCGTCCGGTCAGTCGGTGCAGGTGCGCGCGATCCCGGTGGGCGCAGCGGGCATCTACGCGCCGGGCGGGCGCGCTGCCTACCCGTCGAGCCTGATCATGGGCGTGGTGCCGGCGCAGGTGGCCGGCGTGGGGCGCATCGTCGTGGCGAGCCCGCCGGGCCCATCGGGTGCGCCCAATCCGGTGGTGCTGGCCGCCGCCGGGCTGCTCGGCGTGGATCAGGTGGTCGCGGCCGGGGGCGCGGCGGCGATCGGGGCACTCGCATACGGCACCGGGACGGTGCCCGCCGTGGACGTGATCACAGGTCCTGGCAACTCGTGGGTGCAGGAGGCGAAGCGGCAGGTGTTCGGCACGGTGGGCATCGACGCGATTGCCGGACCCAGTGAGTTGATCGTGCTCGCGGATGGCTGTGCGGACCCGCACGCCATCGCGGCCGATCTCCTCGCGCAGGCCGAGCACGGCCCGGACTCCCCGGCCGCCTGCCTGACCTGGGACCCGGGCGTGAACGACGCCGTGGGCGCCGCGCTGGCCGTCCAGGGCGCCCCCGTTGGTACCATCACGCTCGTCGACTGCCCGTCGCAGGAGGACGCCATCGTCCTGGCCGAGGCCTTTGCGCCGGAGCACCTGCAGCTCGCCCTCGCCGACGCCCAGGCCGTTTCGGCCCGGATCCGCCGCGCGGGGTGCGTGTTCCTCGGGCCGCTCGGCGCAACGGCGTTCGGCGACTACGTCGCCGGGTCCAACCACATCCTGCCGACCGGGGGCGCAGCACGCCACGCATCCGCGGTCGGGCCCACCACCTACATGCGCCGGATGGCGCTGGTGGATATTCCGCAGCAGGCCGTAGATATCCTCACCCCGCACCTCGCCGCGCTGGCGGACGCGGAGGGATTTCCCGAGCACCGCCGTTCGGCGGAGATCAGGTCGTCGTGATGAGCAGAACAGCAAGCATTCGCCGCACCACCGGGGAGACCGACGTCGAGGCGCGCATTGACCTCGATGGTGCCGGGGTGGCCGAGGCGGTCACCGGAATCGGCTTCTTCGACCACATGCTGGTGCTGCTGGCCCGGCACTCGCTGATCGACATGTCGGTCAGCGCGCGCGGGGATCTGGAGACCGGCAGCCACCACACGGTGGAGGACACTGGCATCACGCTCGGGCAGGCACTTGATACCGCATTGGGCGACCGCAGCGGCATCGAGCGCTACGGCAGCGCGCTCGTTCCCATGGACGAAGTGCTCGTGCAGGTGGCGATCGACCTGTCCGGGCGCCCCTTCCTGTCGTTCGACGCCGACCTGCCGCCCATGGTCATCGGGGGGTTCGAGACCGATCTGGTGGCCGAGTTCTTCCGGGGGTTCTCGAACGCCGCGCGCATGACCCTGCACGTGGACGTGCTGAAGCACGGCGGTCCGCACCACGTGATCGAGGCGTGCTTCAAGGGCCTGGCCCGTGCACTGCGCGGAGCCGTGGCCCCGAACCCGCGGGTGACGGGGGTGCCATCCAGCAAGGGCACCCTGTGACCCCAGCGGGTGCCGGGCCGCGGGTGGCCCTCCTTGACTACGACATGAGCAACCTCCGCAGCGCGGGGAAAGCACTCGAGCGCCTCGGCGCCCGCGTGGAGGTGTGCCGCGAGCCCGGTGAGGCCGGTGACGCCGATGCCGTGGTGCTCCCGGGCGTGGGGCGGTTCGGCGCGGCGATGGAGCGACTGGACGAGCGCGGGTTCACCGGAATGCTTCGCGAGCGGGCGTCGTCGGGTACGCCCGTGCTGGGAATCTGCCTCGGCCTGCAACTGCTGCTGGATGAGAGCGAGGAGAGCCCGGGCGTGGCGGGGCTCGGGCTTATCCCGGGTCGTGTCGAGCGCCTCCGCACCTCCGCGAAGGTCCCGCACATCGGGTGGAGCGAGGTGCATTGGCGCGAGGGCGCGGCGCTCGGGCCGGGCTCCGGGGGTCCCGCGGACCGGACGTACTACTTCGTGCACTCCTACGCCTGTGTGCCGACCGATGCGGACGATGTCCTCGGCACGGCAGAGCATGGCGTGGGGTTTACCGCTGCCGTCGGGCGCGGGGGCGTGTGCGGCGTCCAGTTCCATCCCGAGAAGTCGAGTGCCGCCGGCCTCGCGCTGCTCGACCGCTGGCTCGCCGGCGTGCAGGCCGGCCAGGCGCTGGCATCGTGATCGAGCTCTACCCGGCCATCGACCTGCGGGATGGCGCCGCCGTCCGCCTGGTGCAGGGCGACTTCGAGCGCACGACGGTGTTCAACGACGACCCGGTGGCCCAGGCGCGGGCGTTCGCGCGCGAGGGCGCGACGAACCTGCATGTGGTGGACCTGGACGGGGCGCTCGAGGGAAACCCCGTGCACGCGCCGATCATCGCTCAGCTGGCCGCCACGTTCCCGGGAACGGTACAGCTCGGGGGCGGACTGCGCGACCAGCCCGCCGTGGAGACCGCCATCGCCACGGGTGTCGATCGCGTGGTGGTGGGCACCGCGGTGATCGAGGACGAGGATTTCCTGCGCTGGGCCACCGACCGCCTGGGTGATCGTCTCGTCGTGGCCCTTGACGCGCGCGACGGCCGGGTGGCCACGCACGGATGGACGCAGGTCTCGGACCGCACCGCCGTGGACGTCGCGGCCGCGCTGGCCCGCACCGGCGTGCGGCACCTGCTCTACACCGACATCGGCAGGGACGGCACGCTCGGCGGGCCCAACCTCGAGGCGCTCCGGCGCCTGTCGAACGCCGCACCGCCGCTGACGATCCTGGCATCGGGCGGCATCTCGTCACTCGACGACCTCGTGGCGCTGTCCCGGTTGGGGCTGCCGAATATCCGGGGCGTCATCGTGGGCCGCGCCCTGTATGAGGGCCGCTTCACCGTGGCCGACGCCGTGGCCACGCTGGCCGCCGCCGCGCCGTGATCCGGGTCATCCCGTGCCTCGACGTCGACCGCGGACGCGTGGTCAAGGGCGTCAACTTCGTGGACATCCGGGATGCAGGCGACCCGGTGGAACTCGCCGCCCGCTACGACGCCGAGGGCGCCGACGAGCTCGTGTTCCTCGACATCACGGCGACGCACGAGGAGCGCGACACCATCATCCACCTCGTCCAGCGGACCGCCGAGGAAGTGTTCATCCCCTTCACCATCGGCGGCGGGTTGAGGACCGAGGAGGATATCCGCGCGGTGCTCGCCGCAGGCGCCGACAAGGTCTCGCTGAATTCCGCGGCCGTCCGCGATCCGGACCTGGTCGAGCGCGCCGCCATGCGCTTCGGTGACCAGTGCATCGTCGTCGCCATTGACGCCAAGAGGCGGGACGACGGCTCCGGCTGGGAGGTCTACCTGGCCGGTGGACGCCGGGAGACGGGAATCGAGGCCGTTGAATGGGCCGCCGAGGCAGCCCGGCGCGGTGCGGGGGAACTGCTGGTGACGAGTATGGACCGCGACGGTACCCAGGTGGGCTTCGACACCGACCTGCTGGCGGCGATCGCCGACGCGGCGCCCGTGCCGGTGATCGCCTCGGGGGGCGCCGGAACGCTTGGGCACTTCGCGGAGGCGGTCACCCGCGGCCACGCAGACGCCGTGCTGGCCGCCTCGGTGTTCCATGATGGGGTCTACACGGTGGGCGAGGTCAAAGCGGCGATGGCACGTGACGGCGTGCCGGTGAGGAGATAGAGCATGCCCCGCAGGATCATCCGCACCGAGAACGCCCCCGCCCCCGTGGCGGGCGCGCCGTACAGCCAGGCCGTCGCGGTCGCCGCCGGTCAACTCCTCTTCGTCTCAGGGCAGGTGCCGCTCACCCCGGGCGGCGAGCTCGTCCCCGGCGGGGTGGCCGAGCAGACCCGCCAGTGCCTGGCCAATATCGACGCCATCGTCCGCGCCGCAGGCGGGGACATGGGGGACGTCGTCAAGACGACCGTCTTCATGACCGACCTGACCCAGTTCCCCGCGATGAACGAGGCCTACGGGAGCCGGTTCGGGTCGGCGCCACCTGCCCGGGCGACCATCGGCGTTGCCGCACTGCCCGCCGGCGCCTCCGTGGAGATCGAGGCGATTGCGCTCCTCGGCGCGGGCACGGCTACTCCGTGAAGAAGCGGCGCTCAATGAGCACCTCGACCGCCATCCGGTCAAGGTAGACGGGGGAGTCGGAGATGGGCCGCTCGGCGTTGGCGGGGTCCTCCGCCCAGGAGCGGACGTCGGCGCGCATGCGATCCGAGGCCCGCTGCAGTTCGTCGAGCGAGCGGCCCTCCCACCGTGCGATGGCCTCGGCCAGTCCATCGAGCGCCACCGGCGCCGCAGCGGATAGGTTGTGCGCGACGTGATCCCCCACGAGTCCGATGCTAGCGCGGTGATCGCATGGGTCGCGCGCGATCCGATCCTCTCGCGCATCCGGTGGCCCGCCGCGGCACCGCGCGTCTGCCTCGTCGGGGGCGCGGTGCGGGACGCCATCCTGGGCGTGCCGCACGGACCGGACGTCGACGTGGTGGTGGAGGGTGAGGCGATCCCCCTGGCGGCCGGTATCGGCCGGGATCTGGGCGGTCGGGTGGTGACGCACGAGCGGTTCGGCACCGCCCGGGTGGAGCTTGCCCATGGGCGGCACCTGGACCTCGTCTCCGCGCGGAGCGAGACCTACGCCCGCCCGGGGGCCCTGCCCGATGTCTCGCCGGGTGATCTCGCCGACGACCTCGCGCGCCGCGACTTCACAGTGAACGCGATCGCCTTCGTCCTTCATGGGGACACCGCCGGGGAGATCATCGACCCGCACGGAGGGCGCGATGACATCCGCGCCGAGCGCATCCGTTCGCTGCGCGCTGATGCCTTCCGTGAGGACCCGAGCCGCGTGGTGCGTGCCCTGCGCTATGCGGCCCGGCTGGGCTTCCGCATGGAGGAGGGGACCGAGGCGGCTGCGCGGGATGCCGCCGCCGCCGTCACGCTGGTGAACAGCCGGGTATCCGATGAACTGGCCCGGCTTTTGGCGGAGGACGCCGCGCCCGTGGCGCTCGCGATGGGCGCGGCGCTTGGCCTTGCCTGGCCCGACCCCGACACCCTGCGCGGGGACCGCCTCGCGACCCTCGAGGTGGCGCTCACCCGGCCCGGGGCCCCGGCGGTGTCCCCGTGGGCACTGCGGCTGGGCCTCGGCATCGAGCCGGATGCCGCGGCAGCCGCAGCCCTGCCCGCATGGTCGCGTGCCGTGGCTCGGGAGGTGCGGGATGGGGTGCTGCGCGCCCGGCTCGTGGCCGCCGCACAGCGTCCATCAGAGGTGGACGCCCTGTTGGGCGACATGCCCGCCGCCGCCCAGATCGGCGCATTCGTCGGCGGCGCCGAGTCCGTCGCCACGTGGTGGGACACCTGGCGTGACCTCGCTCCGGAGGTGGGGGGGGCCGACCTCGTCGCCGCAGGTGTCGCGCCGGGGCCGGGAATCGGCCGCGCGCTGCGCGCGGTGCGCCGCGCCGTCCTCGACGGCACGGCCACCGGGCGCGCGGAACAGATTGCCATCGCCCTGCACGAGGCGGGACGGGACGGGTGAGCGGGCCCGCGCCCATCATCATCCGCACAGGCGTCCCGCGGGTGCGGGCGGCGTTCACCACGCGAGCAGGGGGGACGAGCACCGCACCCCGCGCCTCGCTGAACCTGGGTGCGGCAACGGGGGATCACCCCGGCCATGTGCGTGCCAACCGGACCCGGCTTGCCGGTGCGCTGGGGTTCGACCCGGTCCGCGCCGTGGCACTGCGCCAGGTCCATGGATCCGCCGTGTACATGGCCGACGGACACGGGGGCCGGGACTCCTTCACCGGCGCCGCGGACGGGGTGGCCGATGCGGATGCAGCCGCCACCGGGCATCCGGGTATCGCCCTCGCGGTGATGGGCGCCGACTGCCCCATGGTGCTCGCCTGGTCCGCCGACGGATCCCGGGTTGCGGCGGCGCATGCCGGATGGCGCGGCCTTGTCGCAGGAGTGCTGGAGGCCGCGATTGCGGCGATCGCCGACGATGACGACGTCGGCGGCGTGCGGGCGGCGGTCGGTCCCCACATCGGCCCGTGCTGCTACCCCGTCGGTGATGACGTGCGGGCCGTGCTCGCGGACCGGTTCGGCCCCGGCGTGCTTCGCGGCGCCGCGGTGGACCTCGGCGCGTGCTGCGAGGTGGCCCTGACCGGGGCCGGCGTGCCGCGCGATCGCATCGCCCACATCGGCGGGTGCACCGCGTGCGAGGAGGGCCTCTTCTTCTCGTATCGCCGCGATGGCGGGGAGACGGGCCGGCAGGCGGGAATCATCTGGATCGAGGAGGACGCATGATCGATGCGGCGTTGCTGCGGGACGCCCTAG
>CALIKX010000076.1 GCA_938017905.1 uncultured Thermoleophilia bacterium
GGTACGCTCCCCCCAATGGAGCAGGCCCAATCCACGGTGCACGAGGCCGTCGACTGGATCGTCCTTCTCGTCGAGTCGCTTGGCGTGGTGGTCATCACGGTCGGGGTGCTCATCAGCATCGCGCTTCTTGTCCGAGCCCTCGCCCGGCCGGCACACCCGTCGTCGTTCACCCGGGTGCGGCTGGTGCTGGGCTCCTACCTGGTGCTGGGGCTGGAGTTCCAGCTGGCTGCGGACATCCTCAAGACGGCCATCGCACCGTCGTTCACAGAGATCGGCCAGCTCGCCGCCATCGCCGCCATCCGCACGGTGCTCAACTACTTCCTCACGAAGGAGATCGAGAGCGAGAAGGCGGAACTCGAGGCGGCGGGCAGGGTGATGGACCCCCTGCCCACCCCGCGCCACTAGCGCCGTGCCCGACTGGTCGGTAGCGGCGATCGACTACGGGGTGTTCCCCGCCCTGCTGGTGATCGGCATCGCGGCCTTCATCGCGTGCACCCTGCGCGGGGACTGGCGCGCGGGCATCGCGATCGGCCTCCAGTTCTGGGTGGCCTCGGGGCTGCTGAAGCTGTCGCTCGCCACCACCTGGGGATCCATCGCCATGGCCGCCATCATCATTGCCGTCCGGAACGCCGCCATGTGGTCCATTCATCGGGCGGACACCGCGCGGGCGAGCGATGCGGAACGGGTGGCGATCCGCTCCTAGCCAGCGGGCGAAGTGCTGCTCAGCCGCCCACCTCGCGCTCGGTGACCACGCCCGTCTCGAGCGCCCGACGGGCGAGTTCGGCCCGCTTGTCGTTCTGGGGCACGTCGTCCATGCGGAAGCGGCTGTAGAGCTCCTTCAGGTGGCTCTTCACGCCATCGATGCTGAGCACGCACTCGTCGGCGATCTCCTGGTTGGTGGCCGGGGTGGCGCGGCGCTCGCGCACCTGCGGTCCGCACAGCGCCACCAGCACGCGCCTCTGCGCGGGGGTCACCTCCGGAGGGGCATGATCGGTGGCGGCGATGGTGCCGGGCTCGGCTGCCTCGGCGGGGTTGCGGAAGACCACGATGGTGTCTCCCGCCCGCAGCCAGTCGCGATCGCGCAGCCGCGTGCGCCCGGCGACGCGGATGCCGTTGACGAACGTGCCATTGCGCGACAGGCCGTCGTCCTCCACGGCCCAGGCTCCGCCCAGCAACTGCATGACCGCGTGGACCCCGGACACCCGGCCGTCGAAGGGCAGCGCCAGGTCGTTGTCGGCATTGCGGCCCAGGGTCACGCGATCACGGCCATCCAACGGCACCACGACGAACTGATCGGCGCCATCGCGCAGGAACAGGAACGCGCTGCCCGCGCGCTCGGCCGCGATCACGGCCTTCGACTCGGCCACGGTTTCGGCCTTGGGGTGTCGGGGTTCGGTCATCGGTGCGTGACCTCGCCCGGCACCCTACCCGCCGAGCGCCCGGTGGGCGGCCGCCATGAGATCGGCGGCGGATGCGAACCGCCCCGCGGGATCGCGTGCCAGGGCCCGGGCGATGACCGGGTCGAGCGCCGGATACCCCGGCACGCCGGGCGGTGGCTCCGTCAGGGCGGCCGACAGCGACGCCCCCGCCGTGCCCCGCGCATACGGGGCGGCACCGGTGAGCATGGCGAACAGCACGGCGCCCAGGCCGTAGACATCGGCAGGCGGTCCGGTGTCCTCGCCCATGATCTGCTCGGGCGCGGCGTAACCCGCGGTACCGAGCACATCGCCATGCGAGGAGATGGTGCCCTCCTGCGTGCTGCGTGCGATGCCGAAGTCGGTCAGGTAGACATGCCCACCGGCGGCGCGGTCCACCAGCACGTTGGCGGGCTTCACGTCGCGGTGCACCAGGCCCCGGGCGTGCGCAGCGTCGAGGGCCGATGCCACGGCATCACCAATGCGCAGGGCCTCGGCGGGCCCCAGCGGTCCCCCCGCGCGCATGGCCGCGGCGAGGTCCCCGCCCTCCACCAGGCGCATCGCCATGAACAGCACCTCGTCGTCGTCCTCGGCGGCGAACACCGGCAGCACGTTGGGGTGCTCAAGCTGGGTGGCAACCCGGGCCTCGCGGCGGAAGCGCTCGCGGAACCCCGGATCACCCGCCACATCAGGCGCCAGCACCTTCACGGCCACCGCGCGACCGGTGCGGATCTCCTCGGCCCGATAGACGACGCCGGCCGCGCCACGCCCCAGCACGTCCACGAGGTGGTATCCCGGCGCGATGAGGTCGGCGGGGTCGTCTCCCCCAACCTGCGTGCCGTGCAGCACCTGGTCCACGGCAGCCTCATCCGCGGCGGCGAACCGACGGCGCAGATCACGCCGCTCGGCATCGGCGCGCACGTACGAGAGCACCAGCCAGGCCGCGATGGACACCCCGAATGCGATGAGGGGCGTGATGACCGGGATGATGACCCCGGCATCGAATGACGACTGCGCAGTGATGAGGAACGCCAACAGGGCGGCGACGCCACCGGTGGCGGCCCACAGCTGGCGCCGCAGCGCGAGCCCGGTGACCGGGATCACCATTCCCATCGCGATGATCAGCAGCACGTCGACCGGCCAGGGCGACGTGGACATGAACCGCCCATCGAGGGCGTTCTGCACGGCCTGCGCGTGCACCTCGCCGCCCGGCAGGGTGTCGTTGCCCGGAGCCGTCGTGGTGAGGCGATCGACCGGGGTGGTGAGGTCGGTGCCCACCACCACGGCCTTGCCCCGGATTGCCACCGCCGGCACGCGCCCGGCCAGCAGGTCGCCCACCGGCACGGTGCGCACCGTGCCCGCCGGACCGGCGAAGTCGATCTTGGCGTCACCGTCGGCGAAGACGGAGTCGGGCACCGCCATGCCCGCCTGCGCCGCGACCGCCACCGCAAATGCGTCGAGGCCGCTCCAGCGCGCGGGGATGCTGCTGACCGGCCAGTCGCGGTTCACCTGGAACCCCGTGTACCCGGCACGGGCACCGATGCGGTCGAGGTGCGCGCGACCGCCCGGAAGCCACGCGAGGGTCTCGGTCCCACCGTCGGGCGCGGCCTTGGTGGCGGCGAACACCACGTTGCCGGCACGGCGTGCGGCGTCCGATAGCGCGCGATCGTCGGCCGCCCCGAACGCCGAGGGCTCGGTGAAGGCGATGTCGTACCCGATGGCAGACGCGCCCCGGGCCCGAAGGGCATCGATCACCTCCGCATGCACGGCACGCGGCGGGGGCCATTGCTCGCCCAACTCCTCGAGCGTGCCCTCATCGAACACGGCGAACACCACGTCGGGCACGGCATCTGCGCGCTCACCGCGCACCTGGAATCGCCAGTGCTCGCTCTCGATCTCCACCCGCTGCAGGGTCCCGGTGGCCCACAGCACCAGGCCGGTCACCGGCGCCAGCATCAGGACGAGCGCCGTGATGATGCGGAGTCTCACCGCTTCCGGACGATGTAGGTGCGCTTCGCGCGGACGGTGACGGTCCGGCGGGTCACGAGATTCCGCACGCCCACCACGCCGCGGAACACCTTGACGCGGCTATAGCGACAGGTATCGCTGGCGCTCCACGACGTGCCCCGGGCGGTCCCGGTGATGTAGCGCGACCGGGTGCGCACCACGCCGCGCTTACGCCGCTGCTTCGTCTTTGCCACCGACACGCGCACCGTGCGCGATCGGGTGCGCGGGACGCGGGCACGCCGCTTCTTCGCCGCCTCCTTCCGGGACGCTCCGCATGCGAGTGGCTGCGACAGCCGGATATCCGTCAGCGTCGGCTTGCCCTTTCGCACGTTCTGCTGGAAGGTGAAGACGCCGCGGGATACGACGACATTGCGCGTGGGGCCTGCCGTGCCGCCCTCGCGGATGCGGATGGATACCGCGCCACGGCGGGTATCCACCTGCGACCCCACGGGCAACTCCTGCGGGACGCCCCGGTCGAGCGATACGAACTCATCGGTGCCGGGCAGGCGCACGGTCACGCTGCCGCGCACCGCGCGCGCCACGCCGTCGCGGCCGATAGCCGGCTGGGGAGCCGCGGGCGACGCGGGCGGCGCCACAGCCGGGGGTGCTGGGGCCGCGGGGGACGGGTCGGCAGTGGCAGTGCCGAGCAGCCGGGTCACGAAGGGGGTCGCAGCGCCCGCGAATGCGGTGAACGACCCGCCCACGGAAATACTGCCGTCGGCCTGCATCGCAACGGCGGCGACGGGAGCGTCGAACCCGGCACCGGGGGCGAACGTGGTGTCGAGGCTGCCGTCGGCATTGAGGCGGGCGATCCGCGGACGGCTGGTGCCGTCGTAGGCAGTGAACTGGCCGCCCACCACCACCTTGCCGTCGCCCTGCAGGGCCAGGGCCTCCACCGTCCCGTCGAAGCCGTTGCCATTGGCCCAGGCGGCATCAACGGTGCCAGAGGTGCCAAAGAGCGCGATCCGCCCGCGGGCGGTTGTCTGCGCCAGCGTGAAGGCACCGCCGGCGATCACCGCCTCGTCGGAGCGGCGGACAAGGGCGTTCACCACGGGCGACGCACCATCGACATATCCGAACCACCCGGTCTCCAGCGTGCCATCCGCACGGACCTTGGCGATGCCCTTCTGACTGACGCCGCCGTACGTGGTGAACGCACCGCCGACCATCGCGCCACCGGATGGCAGGGCCAACACGGCCCGGCTGGCGGCACCCGCTGTTCCCGTGCCGGTGTTGAAACCCATGTCCAGCGATCCCATGGGGCCAAACTCGGCAAGCCCACCCCGGTTCTGCCCGTCAGCCTTGGAGAACGCGCCCGCCACCAGGATGTCGCCGCTCGCGCGGAGCGCAACCGTCTCCACGGGGCCGTCGAGTCCGGACCCCGGGTCGAACGAGGTGTCCAGGGCGCCGCTCGTCGTGAGCCGTGCAATTCGCGACCGCCCCGTGCCGTCGTATGCGGTGAAGGTCCCTCCCACCACGATGCGCCCATCGGGCTGGACGGCGAGGGCATTGACTGCTCCATTCAGCCCCGAGCCCACGGGGGCGAACCCGCCGTCGCGGGTACCCGCCGACGCAGCCAGCGCGATCCCCGCACCGGTGCCGAGCGCCACAGCCACCACCACGGCGGCGGCGGCGCGGCGCGTGCGCCGCTTGGGCTGTCCGGTGGGGTGGGTCATGCGCCGAGGATCGCCCGCGCGCGGGCGACGTGGGTACACCCGCGGGTGTGGATGCCACCACCTGTCCCGTGAGTGGGGACCGACTCTACGCGCAGGCAGCGCGGTGTGGGTTCCTCGAGGGTGTGCAGGGAACCACCCGGGCAGGTGATGGCCGTGCGCAAGCGCCTGCATACGGTGGTGCGCATGAGCACACCCCGCACCGCACTGGCTCTGCTGCTGATGCTCACCGGGGTGCCGACTGCGGCCACGGCACTGGCTCCGCCGTGGAACGCCATGCTCCCAGCCCCCGTCACCCTGGCGGGGGCCGGGAGCGGCTCATCCGGTGATCAGGTTGCGCCCGACCACGCGGCGCCACGCATCACCGGCGCCGTCGCACGGGACGCGGGCCCGCGCATCGTTATCCGCATGCGCCTCTCCGAGCGCGCCCTGCTCAGTGCATACGTCGCGAAAGAGCCCGGTATCCGCGGGTGGCAGCGCCTCGGGATGACGGTTAAGCCCGCGGGTCATCAGCTGATGGCGCTGCGCTCCCCGGCCGCGGGCGCAAGCTGGCTCCGCCTTCGTGCCCGCGATGCGGCGGGCAACCGCACGGCGGTCACCATCCCCGTTCGCGCGTAGGGAACTGTCCCCGGGATGGGGCATACGACGAGGGGCGGGCCATCCGGCCCGCCCCTCGCGTGGTGCGGAACTGCTGAGCCGTGGGGCTCGACCTACATCATCCCGCCCATGGCGCCCATGCCGCCCATATTCTGCGGCGGAGCGCCCATCGGGCCCTCGTCGTCGAGCTTGTTGACCACGACGCACTCGGTGGTGATGATGTTCTTCGCGATCGACGCGGCGTTCTGCAGCGCCGAGCGCGTCACCATGGCAGGGTCGATGATGCCGGCGTCGACCAGGTCGATGTAATCGCCCGTGTCGACGTTCAGGCCCTGGCCGTCCTTCAGCTCACGGACCTTCCCGACCACGATCGAGCCCTCGAGCCCGGCGTTGTCGGCCAGCTGGCGGAGGGGCTCCTCCAGCGCGCGGCGCACGATCTCCACACCCGTGGCCTCATCGCCCTTGGCCTTGACCTTCTCCAGGGCGGGAGCGGCGTTGACGAGCGCCACGCCACCGCCCGGCACGATGCCCTCCTCGAGGGCGGCGCGGGTGGCCTGCAGGGCGTCCTCGACGCGGTGCTTCTTCTCCTTCATCTC
>CALIKX010000077.1 GCA_938017905.1 uncultured Thermoleophilia bacterium
GCTGCTGTGGCTGGCCGAGCGCCGTCGGCGCACGCGCCCCGGGCCGGTGGCCGAGGAGTTCCTCACGAACAATCCGGGTGTGCGCGAGATGATCGGCGCACCGGTCACCGTCACCATCCCGCAGCCCCCGCCGGCCGGGAACGGGCCGGGGCAGGTCACCGTGGATGCCTTCATCAGCGGTCCGGACGGCTCGGGCGAGGCCATGGTGGTGCTGGCCCGCCTGGACCGCGGCTACCAGGTGCTGGGGGCCGACCTGGACGTGGCCGGGGTGCGGAGGTCGGTCACCGCCTGAGTGCCCCGGTACGCTCCCCTTACGCAGGCGATCGGGGAGCATGCCGTGATCACGAGGTCCACCCTGGCAATCGCAGCCGCCGCAGGCATCGCCGTGCCCGGCGCGGCCCTGGCCCAGGCCCCGACGGGGCCCATCGTGCCCCCCGCGCACGGCACTACCACCGGCGCCACGTGGTCCACCATCGACCTCGGCACGTGTTCCATTGCCACCGGCACCGCGGTGGTGAACGGCAACTGGGCCGGCTGCGCCTGGGCGGGCGCGGGCGCCCCCGACGTGGCGGTGAGCGCGTTCGGCAGCGTGTGGCTGGCCGGGTCATCCATCGGCGCGCCCGGCGCGGCCATCACGGCCCTGCAGCCGGTCGACCCCGTCACGTCCCTGCCCGGGTCCATCGTGAACGTCACGGGCATCACCGCTCCCGCCGCGGCCGTGGCCGCCGGCGGCGTCCTGTGGCTCGCCGGGTCGTCGGCCAGTTCCACGAATGGCCACCACTCCGCCGTTGCCGTTGCGGTCACGCCCACGGGGGCGGTGCGCCACCGCTTCCGTGGACCGGTGTCGTCCTACACGGCCAGCGGGCAGTCCATCGCCTATGGCGCGGGCGCCGTGTGGCTGGGAGATGACGCCGGCCGCATCTACGCGCTCTCTCCCACCCGCGGTTCGCTGATCCGGCAGATCCGCACGCCCAACACGTCGGGCCTCGCGGTGTCGTCAGCCACCCGCACGCTGTGGGCCACGGGCACGCGCGGGCGATCGGTGCGCGTGTTCTCCACCGCCACCGGGGCGCAGCGGAAGGTCTTCGGGGTGGTGGGCTCGCCGAACGCCGTGGTGAGCGCCGGCGGGAGCATGTGGGTGTTCACCCAGCGGTACCTCTACCGGTACGACCCGCGCAGGCTGCGCCAGACGGCCCGCTACACGATGCCGCCGTCGGAGAGCGGCTGGCTGGGCGCCGTCTCCGGGCCCGGCGGGCTGTGGGCGTCCAACTGGGTGGCGCAGGTCGTGCGCTTCAACACCTCGACGCGCACGTTCGATGTCGACGCCCAGTGGAGCAACCAGAACTTCAGCGGTCCCCTGGCGAGCGCCGGTGGGTCGGTGTGGGTTCCGGACCGCAACAACTCGCCGTTCCCCGTGGGGCACGCCGTTACGCGCATCACCCCGACCGGCTCCTGAGCGCCGGCGTCCCGGCCCGCCCGCAGCGGGGGCCGGGCGCGCGGGGTTCCGCTGGTAGCCTCGCGCCGCACGGGACGTGGCGCAGCTTGGTAGCGCACCTGCTTTGGGAGCAGGGGGTCGCGGGTTCAAATCCCGCCGTCCCGATGCCGCTGGTGACTAAACCGGCAGGCGGGGGCGGTCGGGCGATTCGGCCTCGTCCGGGCTGCGGTCCCATCCGTGCCAGCGGTCCACGCGGATGCGCACCGAGATGCGCGGGTGCGCGGTGCGCGGGTACGGCCGGCCGGTGTACAGGTTGCTCAGGCCATCGATGTCGGCGCGGTCGACGTCCTCGTAGATCTCCTCGACCACGCCCATCAGGCTCACCTGGCGGTAGAACGAGTCGGGGTCGATGCAGGTGAACGCCACCCGGCCGTCCCGGGCCAGCCACCTCAGGCGCGGACGGACGTCATCCATGTTCACCAGTACGCGGTCGTCGCCCAGCCAGCGATACCAGATGGCCGTGGTGTGGGGCGAGCCGTCGGGACGCAGCACGGCCATCACGCACAGGTTGGGGCGGTCCAGGAAGTCGGCGATGGCCGGGGGAACGGGGGATGCGGGCATGCGGGGTTCCTACCACAGCCCGCACCGGGCACCATGTGGGCGTGGACTCCCACGCCATCGGACTTCTCGAGTTGCCGGCCATCCGTGACCGGCTCGCCGGCATGTGCTCCTTCGACGGCGGGGCCGACCTCGCGCGCGAACTGGCCCCCTCGCCGGATGCCCGCGAGGTGGCCCGCCTGCGCGATGTCACGGCCGAGGCGGTGCTGCTGTGGGAGCGGGGGCTCGCCGGCCCGGGCGGGGCGCACGACATCCGCGCGGATGTCACCGACGCGCGCCGGGGCGCGCCGCTCGAGGTGACCGCGTTCGAGCGCATCCGGGCAACGGCCGAGGTGGCGTGCGAGATGCACGCGGCGCTGGCGGAGCACGCGGACGATGCTCCGCTCATCGCTGAGGTCTGCGAGTGGATCGATGCCGGGGCCCTCGGCCGGGTGGCCGATCGCCTCGGCGGCGCGCTGGACGGGCGCGGGGGCATCCGCGACGATGCCTCGCCCGGCCTGGCGCGGGCGCGACGGGATGTCATCGAGCTCCGGCGCCAGGCGCAGGAGGCCCTGCGCGAGGTCGCGGCCGCGGTGAAGCCGCACCTGCAGGAGGGGTTCATCACCGAGCGCGCGGGGCGCCCCGTGCTTGCGGTGAAGGCCTCATCACGCTCGGCGGTGCCCGGCATCGTGCACGACACCTCCGATTCCGGTGGCACGCTGTTCGTGGAGCCGCTGCCCGTGGTGGAGGCCAGCAACCGCGTGCGCGAGGCGCTGGCCCGCGAGCGCGAGGAACTGGCGGCGGTGCTGGCGGCCCTCCGCGCGCTGGTGGAGGACCACGCCGGAACGCTGGACGCGGCGGTGGAGGCCCTCGCGGAGATCGACCTGCGCCTGGCGCGCGCGTCGCTGTCGCGGGCGTGGCGGGGTGCGCCGGTGGAGCCGGGCGATCCGCTGTTGGAGCGCGCGCGCCACCCGCTGCTGGATCCGGCAACGGCCGTGCCCATCGACCTCGACCTGAGCTCGATACGCGCGCTGGTGGTGAGCGGGCCCAATACCGGCGGCAAGACGGTCTCGCTGAAGACCCTCGGCCTGTTCGCGCTGCTGCACCAATGCGGGCTGCAGCCACCTGCCGACCGCGTGCGCCTGCCCGTGTTCGACGACGTGCTGGCCGACATCGGCGATGAGCAGTCGATCGCCGAGAGCCTCTCCACGTTCTCGGCCCATGTGCGGACGCTGGTGGACGTGCTGGACCGCGCCGGGGGCTCGTCGCTGGTGCTGCTGGACGAGGTGGGGGCGGGCACCGACCCGGCGGAGGGCGCCGCCATCGCGCAGGCCGTGCTGGGCGAGTTGCTGGACCGCGGTGCACTGGTGCTGGCCACCACGCACTCCCCCGAGGTGAAGTCGTGGGCCGTGCAGGCCCCGGGGGCGGCCAACGCAGCGGTGGGCCTGGACCCGGACACCCTTGCGCCCACCTACCGGCTGGTGGTGGGCGACCCGGGCGGCTCCCACGCCATCGGCATCGCCGAGCGCCTGGGGATGCCACCTGCGGTGCTGGCCCGCGCCCGCGAGGCCATGGGTGCCGAGCGCGCCGCGCTCACGGGTCTGGCTGAGCAGGCGGAGCGCGCACGGGCGGAGGCCGAGCGCGACCGTGCCGAGGCCGCGGCCGCCCGCGCGGTGGCCGAGCGCGAGCGCCGCGATGCCGAGCGTCAGCGCGAGAAGCTGCGTGCGCGCGCTGATGAGGAGCGCGCGCGCATGCGCGCCGAGGCCGAGGATGAACTCGCGGCGCTGCGCGCGGATCTCGCGGCCCTGCGCAAGGAGATCGCTGCCGGCCGCAGGCTGGAGGATCGTGACCGCCGCTCGGCGGATCGCCAGAAGGACCGCGACCGTCGGCTGGGCGCCGCGGACGACGCCGCCCGTCGCGCCGTCGAGCGCCTCACCGGCTTGGCCGCCCCTGCCGCGCCCGAGCGCGCGCCCGAGGTGGGTGAGCACGCGGTGGACATGGCGCTGGGGGTACGTGGCGTGGTGATCGCCATCGAGGGCGATGAGGCCGAATTGCAGGGTCCGTCGGCGCGCGTGCGCGTGCCGCTGTCACGCCTGGCGCCCGATCGCGCACCAGCGGCCATGGCCGCCCCCCGCCCGGTCGCCGAGGTGCGCCCGGCGCTCGATGCCGTGGCCCCCGAGGTGGATGTGCGGGGCCAGCGCGCCGAGGCCGCCCGCCGGGCCGTGCGCGAGCACATCGACCGCGCGGCCCAGGCGGGCGTGGGGTCGGTGCGCGTGATCCACGGGCGCGGCACCGGCGCGCTGCGCGCGGCAATCGGCGAGGAGCTCGCCGGGCATCCGCTGGTGAGGTCCTCCGAGGTCGCCCCGGCGGATCAGGGGGGCGACGGGGCGACCATCGCCACCCTGTGATGGCGTTCGGGATCTAGCGCGCGAAGGCGGCGCACACCGGCCACTGGTCGGGGCCCCACTTCACGAAGAGCAGGGCGGCACGGTAGTCCTGCTCGGCCTCGGATGCCGCCGCCGGGTCGCCCGAGCCGCCCATGGCCTCCCAGGTGGACTGCATGAACTGGTACTTGCCCCGGAACTGTCCGCCCCCGCCGACGGAGCGAGGGTTGCCACGCGACTCACACCACGCGATGCGCTCCAGCACCGCGCGCGAGGGTCCGCCCGGCACCGCCGGCCACCGGCCGCCGCGGGGCGTGCCCGCAGTGGTGCCACCGGTGGTGGACCCTCAGCTATCACTCACCGACGCCGGTCGCCGACAGGCGGCGCGCGCACGTGATGCGGTGCTGG
>CALIKX010000078.1 GCA_938017905.1 uncultured Thermoleophilia bacterium
CGCAGGCGAGGCGGCCTGCCCCACCAGCAGCGCCGGGGTGGCCACCGCGGCGGCCCCGGCCAGGGCCAGGCCGATGTGCAGGGCCCTCATGCGGCGATGCCCCCGGGCGGCGCGGTGGCCATGGCGTCCTCGCCCACGAACGCCGGCCACGCGATGGCGGGGGTGAAGTGCGCGGCGGCGGCGATCATGGCCGCGTTGTCGGTGCACAGCGCGCGATCGGGAATGGCCACCCGCAGCCCGCGGCGCTCTGCCCCCTCCTGCACCAACGCGCGCAGCCGCCCGTTGGCGGCGACCCCGCCGCCGATCGATACCGCGGGCACCCCGGCCGAATCCGCGGCGCGCATGAGGCGATCCGCCAGGGGCCGCACGATGGCCTCCTGATACGACGCCGCGAGATCCGCGCGGTGATCGGCCACGCCATCATCACCAAGTTCCCGGGTGGCGTAGAGCAGGGCGGTCTTCACGCCGGCGTATGAGAAGTCGAGGTCGTCGGGGCCGCGCGACCGCAGGCCCACGGGGAAGTCGTACGTCGTGGGATCACCCTGCGCGGCCAGGGCCTCCAGCCCGGGACCACCCGGGTAGGGGATTCCCAGCAGCCGGGCGCCCTTGTCGATCGCCTCGCCGGCGGCGTCATCGAGGGTCTGCCCCAGCAGCACGGGGTGGGCGTAGTCCTCCACCAGGTCCAGGCGGGTATGCCCGCCGGATGCCGTGAGTGCCACGAACGGCGGGTCGAGGGCCACCGGATCAAGCCAGCAGGCGGCCACGTGCCCGTGCAGGTGGTCGGCCATCACCAGGTCCTTTCGCGCCGCATACGCGAGGGCCTTCGCTGTTGCCACGCCCACCAGCAGCGCGCCGATCAACCCCGGGCGGCGCGTGACGGCGATGCGGTCCACCTCGACCAGATCGACACCGGCCCGATCCAGGGCCTCGTCCACCACGGCATTCACGGTGGTGAGATGGTGACGCGCGGCGACCTCGGGCACGACGCCCCCGTACACCGCGTGCAGGTCGGCCTGCGACGCGATCACGTTCGAGCGTATGACGCGACCCTCCACGACTGCCGCCGCGGTCTCATCACAGGATGTCTCGATCGCCAGCACCAGATCACTCACGGAGCGTCACCACCCCCGGGCTCACGCCACATGATGAGGGCGTCCTCCCGGTTGTCCGAGTAGTAGCGCGGCCGCACCCCCGAGTCCACGAAGCCGCGCCCGCGGTACAAGCGTATTGCGGCGTCGTTGGATACCCGCACCTCGAGGGTGTAGCGGTCGTACGGCCGCCCGTCCAGCAACGAGATGATGCCGTCCACCAGCATGCCGCCCAGCCCACGGCGGCGATGATCCGGATCCACGGTGACGTTGAGGATGTGCCAAGCGTCGCCCTGGCCGGCGCAGGCGAGGAACCCCACCACCTCATCACCATCGGTGGCGACGATGGTGGCGCCCTCACGGCGCTCGAGTTCCTTCGCGAACAGCTGCCGCGACCACGGCACCGGGTTGCTGCGCTGCTCAATGCGCAGCATGGCGGGGATGTCGTCGGCGCCGGCGCGCCGCACTACCGGCCGGGGCAGCGGCACGCGTGAACGGGCGGGGCTCATGTGGCCGCCGCCTCACGCTCGCGTCGCAGGCGGTTCTCCTCCGCATCGGGAAGCCGCAGGTACTCGGGAGCCACGGGCAGCGGCCCCCCGGCACGGACCCGTGCCACCAGGTCGGCCGCGCGCACGCGATCCAGCGGCCCCGGTGCAGCACGACGGCAGCCGCTGCAGGGCGGCACCAGGTCCGCACCGTCCCCGGCCATCACCACCGGGGCATGCCCGTCCAGCGCCCGCGCGAGGTCGTCCGGGTCCCATGCGGCGGGCGCGAGCACCTCGTGCAGGTGCCCCTCTCCCTCCACCGCATACACGGCTGCGAACACCTGGCGGCGGCGGGCATCGATGACGGGCGCGACGAGTTCATCCGATGAGCGGCGGGCCACGGCGGCACCCAGGGCGAGCGCCTCGAGGGTCGACGCCCCGTGCACGGGGATGGCCAGCGCCTGGCCCAGCCCCAGCGCCGTGGCGATTCCGATGCGGATGCCGGTGAACCCGCCGGGGCCGACGCCCACCACCACCTCATCCAGGGCATCCACGGAGATGCCGGCCATTGCCAACAGGTGATGGGCGGACTCCAGCACGCGGCGGCCGCCACCTGACGTGCGCCCCAGCCACGCCTCGGCGATAATCCCGTCCGGGCCGACGAGCGCCAGGGCGGGGTCAGGCGTCGCGGTATCGAGCGCGAAGGTCGTCACGGAGAGCCCCCAGGAGAGCGTCGGTGGCGGAATCGACGCCTAACAACCGTACCAGCCGCACATCCCCGCCCCTGTGCGCGATATCCACCGTGACACGCGGCGCGGGAAGGCCGTGCAGCACCGAATCCGGCCACTCGACGAACGCCACGGCTTCGGGGCCCACCGCCTCCAGGGCAAGGCCCATCTCCTCGTCGTCGGGGTCCCCGAGGCGCCAGGCATCGAGATGCGCGACTGGCACACGACCCTCGTAGGAGTTGGCGATGGCAAAGGTGGGACTGGTGACTGGTCCGGACACCCCCAGGGCGCGCGCCGCCGCGCGCACGAGGGTGGTCTTGCCGGCACCCAAATCGCCCCGCAGCACCACCACGTCTCCCGGGGCGAGGATGTCCGCGAGGGCGGCGCCCACCGCCTCGGTGGTGGTGGGCCCGTCGCTCCGGATCTCCACCGGCATCAGAACAGGCCCATCTGCTCGGCCGGGGGCCCGGCGGAGGGCGTCCGCGGCGCGGACCGGTTGGCCGTGGCGATGAGGCCGGGGAGGCGGGCGAAGTCCTCCTGCAGGGTGCCGAGCATGGCGCGGGTATAGAGCGCGGCAGCGGGGTGGAACACCGGATACAGCGTGACACCCGCACCACCGAACTCCGCGGGCTGTGGACGCCCATGCACGGTGCTGATGCCGTCGGGCCGACCGGAGAGCAACTTGGTGGCGAAGTTCCCGAGGGTGCACACCACCGCCGGGCGCACGAGCGCCACCTGCTCCTCCAGGTAGCCACGGCAGGCATCGATCTCCTCGGGGCGCGGGTCACGGTTGCCGGGGGGCCGGCACTTGAGCACGTTCGCGATGAAGACCTGGCCCCGCGACAGGCCGATGCCCTCCAGCAGGCCGTCGAGCAACTTGCCGGCCTGGCCGACGAAGGGCACGCCGCTGCGGTCCTCATTCGCGCCGGGGGCCTCACCCACGAACATCAGGTCGGCATCGGGGTCGCCATCACCCACCACCACGGTGGTGCGCCCCTCGTGCAGGGGGCAGCGCGTGCACCCGCGCAGGTGCTCCGCCAACCTCTCGAGCGCCTGGGCGCGCACCGCGGCATCGCTCATCGGGGATCGACGCTATACGCGGGTCCGGACGGCCGCGGTGCCCGCGCGTCGGCACTTGTTACATCGGGTACGGGGGGTCTAGATTCCCAAGCCGATCACGGCGTCACGCCCGGTACCCCGCATTGGGGACCGGAGCAGGTCCGGGTCGGCGTATCCCGCCCCGAATCGCGGGAATGCCGTCCTGCGCCAATCGAACATGACCGAGCCACAGAGCGCATCCCACCCGTCACCGCCGCGGCCCGCCGTGGTCCGCACGGTCCCCGAACTCCGCATCGCCGTGGAGGAGCTGCGGGAGCGGCACGGATCGGTGACCTTGGTGCCCACCATGGGGGCCTTTCATGACGGTCACCTCTCGCTCATGCAGCGTGCGGGCGAGGACGGCAGCGCCGTCGTGGTGTCGCTGTTCGTGAACCCCACGCAGTTCGGCCCGTCCGAGGACCTGTCCGCCTATCCGCGGGATGAGGAGCGCGACCTGGCGCTGGCCGTCGGGGCCGGCGCCCACGTGGTGTGGGCCCCGTCCGTGCAGGACGTCTACCCCACCGGCTTCGCGACGGAGGTCGCGGTGGCGGGTCCCGCGGAGGTGCTGGAGGGCGCGATCCGCCCTCACCACTTCGCGGGAGTAGCCACCGTGGTGGCCAAATTGCTTACTGCGGTGCGGCCGGACCGCGTTGTATTTGGCCAGAAGGACGCCCAGCAGGTGGCGGTCATACGGCGTCTCATGGCCGACATGCACCTGGACGACATCCAGATGATCGTCGCGCCCATCGTGCGCGAGGCTGACGGTCTCGCGATGAGCAGCCGCAATGCCTATCTGGGCCCGGAGGACCGCGCGGCCGCCGTGGCGCTGTCGCGGGCGCTCGCCGCCGCCGCAGCGCTGGCCGAGGAGGGCGAGGGTGATGCCCGGCGCATCGAGGCGGCCGCCATGGCGGTGCTGGACGCCGAGCCGCGGTGTGCGCCCGAGTACGCGACGGTGGTCCACCCGGACACCTTCGCCCAGCAGGACCGCCTGGAGGGCCCGTCCCTCCTGTGCGTTGCCGCGCGGGTCGGACCCGCACGACTGATCGACAACCGAGAGCTGCCCGTACCCACCCAACGGAGGACTTCCGTGCCACGAGCACGCACGATGCTGAAGAGCAAGATCCACCGCGCGACGGTGACCGACGCCAACCTCAACTACGTCGGGTCCATCACCGTCGACCGAGACCTTCTCGACCTCGCGGACATCCGCGAGTACGAGAAGGTCTCGGTGCTCAACATCAATACCGGCGCGCGCTTCGAGACCTATGCCATCGACGGCCCGCGCGGACGGGGCGACATCTGCCTGAACGGTGCTGCGGCCCGCCTGGCGCACCCCGGCGACCTGGTCATCATCCTCACGTACGCCGAGTACGAGGAGGCCGAGCTGGCTGATGAGCATGAGCCCACCGTGGTGCACGTGAACTCCCGCAACGAGGTCACGGAACTGGTCGAGGACATGGTGCCGGTGATGTGGGAGGTCGAATAGCCATCCTCGCCGCCGGCGACATCCGTGCGCTGAAGGGCACGCGCCGACTGGCGATGCTCACGGCGTACGACTACCCCACCGCCCTGGCGCTCGACCAGGTGGGGCTCGACATCATCCTCGTGGGTGACAGCCTTGGCGAGGTGGAACTGGGCTACGACTCCACGCGCGCGGTGACGCTGGACATGATGGTGCACCACGTCCGCGCCGTGGCCAATGGGGCCACCCGCACGCATATCACGGGTGACATGCCCGCCGGCTCGTACGCCACCCCCGAGCACGCGGTGGCAACTGCGCGGGCCCTCGTGGCGGCAGGCGCGCACTCCGTGAAGCTCGAGGGTGCGCTCATCCCCGAGGTGCGGGCGATCATCGGTGCGGGAATCCCCGTGATGGGCCACGTGGGCCTGCTGCCGCAGACTGCCGAGGGCGGGTACCGCAAACACGGAAAGACGGTCGAGGAGGCCGAGCGCCTGGTTGACGAGTCGCGCGCGCTCGACGACGCCGGGTGCTTCGCCATCGTCATCGAGTGCGTCGACCCCGAGGCCGCGCGCAGCATCACCGCTGCCGTGCAGGCGCCGACGATCGGCATCGCCGCGGGCGTCGACTGCGACGGCCAGGTGCTGGTGAGCACCGATCTGTTCGGGCTGCTGCCCGACCCGCCGCCCTTCGTGGCGCCCCGCGCCAACGTGCGCGACATCATCCGCGGTGCGGCGGCGGAGTTCGCCGCCGAGGTGCGCGCTACTGCCGCACCCCCGCGCGCCCGCAGGCGGTGACCCACCAGCGCAATCCGGCGGCCTGAGCGCGGCCCCCGTGTCACCCCGGTGCCTGGCACGTAACCGTCCTGTGCAGGGCATTTCGCGCTGCGCGGATGGTTACGTGCCTGGCACCGGGCGGTCCTAGATGAGGCCGCCCTTGGCGATCTTCTTGAGGTTGAGCGCCTTGTTGAGGGTGGCTTCGTCCACGCCCTTCTCGCGGGCCACCTCGCGCAGCGGACGGCCGCTCTTGGTGGCCTCCTTCACGATGTCGGTGGCAAGGTCGTAACCGATGTAGGGGTTGAGCGCCGTCGCCGCGGCGAGGGTGCCCTCGGCGTGACCGAGCAGGCCCTCCAGGTTCGGCTCAATGCCGTCCACGCACTTCGTGCGGAACACCGTGGCCGTGCTGGTGAGCAGGGCAACCGACTGCAGCAGGTTGCGTGCCATCAGCGGAATGCGCACGTTGAGCTCGAAGTTGCCCTGCGTGCCCGCCACCGTGATGGCGGTGTCGTTGCCAATCACCTGCGCGCCGACCTGCATGACGACCTCAGGGATGACCGGGTTGACCTTGCCCGGCATGATCGACGAGCCCTTCTGCAACTCGGGCAGGAAGATCTCGCCCAGGCCGCAGCGGGGGCCGGAGCCCATCCACGCCAGGTCGTTGGCGATCTTCGTGAGCGAGACGGCCACCATCTTCAGCGCGGCCGAGGCCTCGACCAGGCCGTCGCGGTTGGCCTGCGCCTCGAACGGGTCAGCCGGGGCCGAGATCTTCAGGCCCGTCTCCGACGCCATGATGTCGCGCACCATCTTCGCGAACTTCTTGTGCGTGTTGAGCCCTGTACCGGTGGCGGTGCCGCCGAGCGGGATCATGCCGAGGCGCGGCAGAGTGGCCTTCACGCGCTGCGTGCCCAGGCGCACCTGCGCGGCGTATCCGGCGAACTCCTGGCCCAGGGTCACGGGCACGGCGTCCATCAGGTGCGTGCGCCCGGCCTTCACCAGGCCGCTGAACTCCGTGGCCTTCGCGGAGAACGCCTTCTCCAGCGCCTCAAGCGCCGGGATGAGCTTGTGGCTGATCTCGTCGAGGGCCGCGAGGTGAACGGCCGACGGGAAGACGTCGTTGGAGCTCTGCCCCATGTTCACATGGTCGTTGGCGTGGACCTTCACGCCCTTGATCTCGCGCGATGCGACCTTCGCGATGACCTCGTTGGTGTTCATGTTGCTCGACGTGCCCGAGCCGGTCTGGAAGACGTCCACCGGGAACTGATCGTCGAACTCCCCGCGCGCCACGCCCATGCCAGCCTCGGCGACGGCGGTGGCCACACCCTTGTCGAGCAGGCCCAGCTGGGCGTTCGCCCGGGCCGCACCGGCCTTGATGCGGCCCAGCCAGTGGATGACCGGAAGGGGAATCGTCTCCCCGGAGATCGGGAAGTTGTCGACCGCCTTGTCGGTCTCCCCACCCCACAGCTTCGCCATCAGAACTCCCTGTTCGAATCGTTGGCCGCCGGAGGGTACATCGCACACGTCGCACCCCGACCGCGTGGGCGCGGGATGGGTGCGGGTGTCAGGGCAGGTCGGCGAGGGCCGCCAGGATGCCCTCGGCGGCCTGCACCCCCAGCGCGAGGTGCTCCACGCGCAGGTGCTCATCGGGCGCGTGGTAGCCGTCATCGGGCAGCGCGAACCCGGTGAGCACCACCGACGTCCCCCGCGCCGCCATCTCGGCCACCACGGGGATGCTGCCGCCGATGCCCACCGGCGTCACGGGCAGGCCGGTGGCATCCGCGATGCCGCGCATGGCGGCTGCCATCACCGGGTCCGCCGGGTCCAGACGGCTCGACCCGGCCACGCCCAGTCCCTCCACCTCGATATCGGCGCCCGGCGGGCAGGCGTCGCGCAGCATGCCCTCGAGGGCTGCCGCCATGGCCGTGGCGTCGGAGCCCGGGGGCACGCGGCACGACAGCGTGGCCTCGGCCACCGCGGGGATGACCGTGGCCACCAGCGCGGGATCACCGGCGCGCAGGCCGTGAACGTCCAGCGACGGCAGCATCGTGGTGCGCAGGTGGTACTCGGCAGCGGCCCGGGCGTCGGCGGGACGCCCGCCCGCGGCAGCCAGCACCCCGTCCCCGGCCGGCAACGTCTCCCATGCCGCCTCCTCCATCGGCGACGGTGGTACCACGCCCCGCATCAGCGGGTCCGGCACGCGGCCGTCACGCGGCAGGACCGACTCCAGCACCTGCACCAGGGCATGGGTGGCGTTGAGCGCCGCGCCCCCGTGCATGCCCGAATGCAGGTCGGCCTCGCCGCCGCGCAGGCGTACCCGGAAGTACGCCAGGCCGCGCAGGCCCGTGCACACCGCCGGACGGCCCGGGCCGATCATGGGCGAGTCGAAGATGATCGCGGCGCGCGGCGGATCACCCTCATCGCGCACCCAGTCCACCGCGGAGTGACCGCCGCTCTCCTCTTCGCCATCCACCAGAACGCGCACCCGTACCGGAAGGCGACCGGCGGCGCGCATGCGCTGGACGGCTACCAGCAGCATGAACAGGTTTCCCTTGTCATCGCTGGCGCCGCGGGCATAGAGGTTGCCGCCCCGCACCTCGGGCGCGAACGGAGGGCTGGTCCAGAGGGCCAGGTCGCCGGGCGGCTGCACGTCGTAGTGGCCGTAGATGGCCACCACGGGTGCGTCCGGCATGCCGTCACTGGCCGGCACCTCGCCCACCACCAGCGGATGCCCGGTGGTCACCACGACCTCAGCGGATCCGCCGGCCCGAAGCACCTCATCGGCCACCATTGCGGCCGCGCGGTGCATGTCGTCCGCGTGGTCGGGGCTGGCGCTGATGCTCGGCGCCCGCAGCAGCGCCATGAGGCGCTCGAGCTCGGCCGCGTCCATCCGCTAGGCCGCGGCCTTCGCGCGGCGACCGCGCCGGGGCGCACGCCGGGGTGCCAGCACCTGCGCGAGGAACTCACCCGTGTAGGAGCCCGGGGTTGCCGCCACCTGCTCGGGCGTGCCCGTGGCGATCACCTCGCCCCCGCCGGCCCCGCCCTCCGGGCCGAGATCCACGATCCAGTCGGCGGCACGGATGACATCGAGGTTGTGCTCGATCACCAGAACCGTGTTCCCGGAGTCGGCAAGGCGCTGCAGCACCTCCAGCAGCTTCTCGATGTCGGCGAAGTGCAGTCCGGTGGTCGGCTCGTCCAGCACGTACATGGTGCGGCCGGTGGCGACCTTCGCGAGCTCGGTGGCCAGCTTCACGCGCTGCGCCTCACCTCCCGACAGCGTGGTGGCCGGCTGCCCCAGGCGGATGTAATCGAGCCCCACGTCGTGCAGGGTCTGCAGCCGCCGGCGAAGCCGCTCGACGGGCGCGAAGAACTCCACGGCCTCCTCCACGCTCATCTCGAGGACGTCGTGGATGGTCTTGCCCTTGTAGTACACGTCGAGCGTCTCGCGGTTGTAGCGCTTGCCCCCGCAGACCTCGCACGGCACGTACACATCGGGCAGGAAGTGCATCTCGATGGTGATGGTGCCGTCGCCCTTGCAGGCCTCGCAGCGCCCGCCCTTCACGTTGAACGAGAACCGCCCCGGTGCCCACCCCCGCGCCCGTGCGTCGGCGGTCATCGAGAACAGCTCGCGCACGTGGTCGAAGATGCCCGTGTAGGTGGCCGGGTTCGAGCGCGGAGTGCGGCCGATGGGCGACTGGTCGATGGCGATGACCTTGTCGAACTGCTCGATGCCCTCGATGCGCCGGTGCCGCCCGGGGCGCAGCGGCTTGCGGTTCAGCCTCCCGGCCATGGCCTTGAGGATGATCTCGTTCACCAGCGTGCTCTTGCCCGACCCCGAGACGCCCGTGACGCACGTGAAGGCCCCCACGGGAATCCGCACGTCGATGTCGCGCAGGTTGTTCTCGCGTGCGCCCTCCACCGACAGCCAGCCCTGCGGCTCGCGGCGCGTGGCGGGCACGGGGATCGTCCGCGCCCCGGACAGGTACGCGCCGGTGACCGAACCGGGCTCGGCCTCCACCTCCGCGGCCGTTCCCGCCGCCACCACCCGACCGCCGTGTTCGCCCGCGCCCGGGCCCATGTCGATGAGGTGGTCGGAGGCGCGCATCATGTCCTCGTCGTGCTCCACCACCAGCACGGTGTTGCCGATGTCGCGCAGGCGCTCCAGGGTGCCGATCAGCTTGCGGTTGTCGCGCTGGTGCAGGCCGATGGACGGCTCGTCCAAGATGTACAGCACGCCTACCAGGCCCGCGCCGATCTGAGTGGCCAGGCGGATGCGCTGGGCCTCGCCCCCCGACAGGGTGCCGGCGGCACGCGCCAGGTTCAGGTACCCCACGCCCACGTCCACGAGGAACCTCAGGCGCGCGCAGATCTCGGCGACCGCGCGCTCCGCGATGAAGGCCTCGGTCTCGGTCAGCTCCACGTGCTCGAGGAAGTGCAGGGCGTCCTCGATGGACAGCTCGGTCACCTCGTGGATGGACCTGCCCCCCACCGTGACGGCCAGGATCTCCGGCCGCAGCCGGGCCCCGTTGCACGAGCCGCAGGCATTGGGCGACATGTACTGCTCGATGCGCTCGCGCACCAGGTTGGAGCCGCTGCTGGCGTAGCGGCGGCGCATCTGGGGGATGACCCCCTCAAACCGTGCGGTGCTGGAGTAGCCGCGCCGCCGCCGCTTGCCCAGGTCGAGCCGCTCCACGCGCTCGGGGCCGTACAACAGGATGTCGCGGTCCTCCTGCGGCAGGTCCTTCCACGG
>CALIKX010000079.1 GCA_938017905.1 uncultured Thermoleophilia bacterium
CGGTGATCGCGGCCACGGCCTCGCGCGCCGCGACGCCGAGCCCGGCGATCCCCGGCACATCGTGGGGGCCGCCGCGCTTGCCCCCCTCCTCGGGGCCGCCCTCGATGAGCGGGTGCAGCCGCGCTCCAGGCCGCAGCAGCAGCGCGCCCGTCCACGCCGGGCCGCCCAGCGAGCGGCCGTCGATCACCACCATGTCGGCCCCCAGGCCGTCGGGGATGGGGATGAGCCCCGCGGTCTCGCCCGCATCCAGCACCACCGCGGCATCCGGTGCCACGGCGTGGGCCGCCGCCACCTGCGCGGCGATGTCGCGCACGGTCCCCACTTCAGCCTGGCCGTGCGTGAGCACGATGATGTCCGCGCCGTCGGCAGCCTGGCGCAGCGCGGGCTCCGGGACGTGCCCGGTGCCGTCCACCTCCGCCAGGCGCAGTTCCCCGCCGCGACGGGTGAGCGACCTGCCCGCGGCCAGCACCGACGCGTGGGCCAGCGGATCGGCGGCGATCACCGGATCCCCGGCGCCGCGTACGCCCGCGCTGCCCTTGAGGGCCAGGCTGCGCGCCTCGGTGGCACCGGAGGTGAACACCACCGACTCCGGCGGCCATCCGGTGATCGCGGCCACGGCCTCGCGCGCCTGCTCGATGGCCTCATGGGGCGCGCGCGCATGGTCGTGCACCGCCATCGGGCTGCCCGCATGGCCGATCCAGCGCGCCATGGCATCGCGCACCGCAGGGGACGGGGGCCACGCGGAGGCGTGGTCGAGGTAGGCGGTCACCGGCCCTCCGCCAGGCGGGCGCCGAGATCGGTGGGAAGCCCGGCGGCCTGGATGGCGTTCTGGGCGCCCGGGACGTCATAGGGGGTACGCCTGAACCTCAGGGTGAGGGCGTCCAGGTCGAGGATGGCCCAGGACGCCCGCGGATCCAGGTCGCGCGGCTGTCCCACCGAGCCGGGGTTGATGAGCCACCGGCCGTCGGCGACTGAGAGGGTCTCCTCGCCGCGCACGAGCCCGCCGTCCAGCCGTCCATCGGGCGAGAGGCGCCACGCGCCTGCCAGGTGCGTGTGCCCGATCATCATCACGCGTGCCGGATGGGCATCGAACGCCGCGCGGGCATGGTCGCCCGTGATCACGTACTCCCACACGGGGTCGCGGGGGCTTGCATGGAACAGCGCGACGGGCTCTGCGGTGTCCTCCGGCTCCAGCGCGGCCAGGCGGTCCCGGGCGTTGCGGTCCAGCCGTCCGCGCGTCCACTCGATGGCCGCCCGGGCCGGCGCGGAGAACGTCTCCACCCCCACGCGACCGGCGGCGGCCAGATCGTGGTTGCCGGCGATGCAGCGCTCGGAGTCGTGCACGCACACGCGCAGGCACTCGGCCGGATGCGCCCCGTAGCCCACCATGTCGCCCAGGCACCACACCCGGGTGATGGCGGCCTGGCGGATGGCGCGGCGCACGGCCTCGAGGGCATGGCGGTTGCCGTGGACGTCGCTGATGATGGCGATGCGGTCGCTCACCGCGACCTACAGTAACCGCGTGAGCCGACTCATCCAGTTCGTCGTCGTCGGGCGGCTTCGTCCGCCGCTCGCCGATGCCGGGGCCGATTTCGAGTCGCGCATCGCACGCATGGCCGAGTTGCGCGTGCACGAGGTGGCAGCCGAGCCCGTCCAGAGAGGCGATGACCAGGTATTCCGCCGCGAAGGGGAGCGCATGCGCGCCAAGGTGGTCGACGGCGCGCATGTCGTCGCATTGGACTCCCGCGGTCGGCAACCGGTGAGCAGCGAGGCGCTGGCCGCGTGGCTCGGTCGCCGCCTGGAGGATCCCCGGCCCACGGCGTTCCTCATCGGCGGTGCCATCGGCCTCGATCCGCAGTTGGCTGCCGCCGCGGACGAGCGCATGTCCCTTGGTCCCCTCACGCTGCCGCACCAGCTCGCCCGGGTCGTGCTGGCCGAGCAGGTCTACCGGGCGCTCGCGGACCTGGCGGGGCATCCCTACCCGCGCGCGGGCGGCGCTCGCTAGCATCGCGCGCCGTGCCGATCGCCAGCCCCATCACGCCCCTCGAACGTGCCCTCGGAGAGGAGGCGGCCCGGGTGGCGGGCGTGCCCGACGCGACCGCCGTGCTCGAGCCCCCCGCCAACCCCGGGTTCGGGGACCTCGCCACCAATGTCGCGATGACGCTGGCAAAGGCCGCCGGGCGGAACCCGCGCGAGATCGCCACCGACCTCGTCGCCGGTATCGGCGCCGCCCCGGACCTGGGCCGGTACGTGGAATCCGCGGAGGTCGCGGGACCGGGCTTCATCAACCTCACCCTGGGCCCGGGCTGGTTCGCCGACGCGGCCCGGGCGATCGCCGGGGCGGGCGATGCCTACGGCCGCGGCCAGGCCGATCCGCCCGGGCGCGTGCTGATCGAGTTCGTGTCGGCCAATCCGACGGGCCCGCCGCACGTGGGCCATGCGCGGCAGGCGGCCTACGGCGACGGCGTGGCGCGCATCCTCGCCTACGCCGGGCACCAGGTGACGCGCGAGTTCTACGTGAACGACTGGGGGCGCCAGATGGCGCTGTTCGGCGCGTCGGTGGCCGCCCGGTACGGGCAATTGCTCGGCCTCGACACGCCGGTGCCCGATGACGGCTACCAGGGCGACTACGTGGTGGGCATCGCGCAGGCCATGCGCGAGGAGGTGGGCGATGCCTACCGCGACCGCCTTGACCCGCCCGACCCCGAGGTGCTCGCCCTGTTCGCGGCACGCGGCAAGGAGTTGATGCTGGGGGCCATGGTGGGCGAACTCGAGCGCTTCCGCGTGCGGTTCGACGCCTTCTTCAGCGAGACCACGCTGCATGAGGGCGGCGCCGTGGCGCGTGGACTGGAGGCCCTCGTGGCCTCGGGCGATGCCTACGAGAGCGAGGGTGCGCTGTGGTTCCGCACCACCGCCTACGGGGATGAGAAGGACCGCGTGCTGCGGCGCTCGGATGGCAGCACCACGTACCTGGCCGCGGATGTCGCCTACCACCTGGACAAGGCCGGGCGCGGCGACGACCTGCTGCTCGACGTGCTGGGGGCCGACCACCATGGCTACATCGCGCGCCTGCGTGCGGTGATCGCGGCCGGCGGGTATGACCCGGCGATGCTCGAGGTGCCCATCGTGCAATTGGTGTCACTCACCGAGGGCGGCGAGGCCAAGCGCATGAGCAAGCGCGCGGGCACCCTCGTGACCCTCGGTGAGCTCATCGACGACATCGGCGTGGACGCCGCGCGGTTCTTCCTGGTGCAGCGCAGCCACGAAACCGCGTTCGACCTCGACCTGGACGTGGCGCGCGCCGAGGGCAACGAGAACCCCGTGTACTACGTGCAGTACGCGCATGCACGCATCGCGGGAATCCTCGCGCAGGACCCCGAGGCACCCGCCGACGCCGCGCCGCCCGCCGCGCTGGATCCCTCCGAGCGCGCCCTGCTGCTGTCACTGTGCAGCTGGCCCGAGGTGGTCCGCGAGGCCGAGGCGCGCCGGTCGCCTCACCGGGTGGCCGCCTACCTGATGGATCTCGCCCGCGACTTCCACGGCTTCTACCACCGCTGCCGCGTGGTGGGGGAGGCGCCCGAGGTCGTGGCATTCCGCCTGGACCTGCTGCGCGGCACCCGCGCGATCATCGCCGCGGGCCTCGGCCTGATCGGCGTGGAGGCCCCCGATCGCATGTAGCCGGTGCGCTACCCTTGCCACGACCCGCGGGTGTAGCTCAGTTGGTAGAGCATCAGCTTCCCAAGCTGAGGGTCGCCGGTTCGAGCCCGGTCGCCCGCTTCATGCTCCTCCCGCCGGTGGGCGTGATGCGCCGGTCCTCCGTCCGCGCGGTTCGCCGCCGGGTCGAACGTGCCGTTGTGCCCTAGCCGATCGTCGCCCAGGCGATGGAACCGCGCAGCGAGTTGCGCTGGGGAGACAGCGGGTTGGCTGTCGAGGCGGCCATCCGGGGGTCACGCGGAATGCGGCGCACGATCAGGAGTTCCATGGTGGCAGGGTCCGCAGGCATGCTGCGGGTCTTCCGGATATAGCTCACCAGAACGAGACGCGCGTTCCGGCGTCCCTTCCCGGACACATCGCCCGAGGTGAAGCGCATCTCGCGGGTGCGTGGCCAGGTGATGACGGGCGCATTGAAGTTCCGGCCCGTCAACCTGCGGTACCCCAGCGATGACCCCGACTTCTGGGCCAGCGTGACCTTGCTGTCGGGGTTCCGGTAGATGACGGCGAGGTCGGTGCGGCAGCGCTGCTGGGCATCTTCGAAGATCCGGATGCGGCTCACGACCCTGTATGCCGAACGTCGGCGATCCCAGGTGATGGTCCGCGCCGCCTGCTCATAGAACGTATTCGTGCATGCGGGCTCCTGCTGCGCGAGCGTGGTGGTCTCGGGTGCGAGTCCGTTGTGGCGGAGCATCTCCGCGTACAGGCCGAGAACCTTGGCGCTGTACCCCGGGTCCGTCGCCCAGTTCCCGGCCCCCATTGATTCCCAGGTCGGTGCCCGGCCATAGGGGTTCACGTAGTGCATGCGGGTATCCGTCAGCGGGCGGGCGACCCGTTCCGGATCTGCGTTCGGGTCGGCATAGGCCCACAGGTGCTGGATCTGTGCCCGGACCCCCGCCTCCGGGGAGGCGTAGCGGTTGCCCTCGCTGCACGAATCACACGCCCCGAGACCCGAATAGTTGTTGTCGGTGGGCTTCACCATGCTTCCGCGGTAGCGGAACCAGCCCGTCTCGAGCACCGATTGCGCGAAGGCGATATCGCCGCGGACGTTCTGGGCGTTCCCCTCGTCGACGAAGATCCGGGCCAGGTCAAGGATGGGAATCGTGATCGCCGGGGTGATCTTCTGCTGGGCGAACCACGACGCGATCTGCTCGGGCGTCAGGCGCGACTGACCGAGCACCGGTGTGATGCCCGTGACCGGGGAGGACGCCGCGGGTGTGGGCGCCGCTCCGCCGTCCGCCGGCAGAGGGGTCTGTGACTGGGCGTGCAGCGTTGCGGCCGCTGCGAGTCCTGCGGCAACAGCTGCGATGATGGGGAAGCGATAACGCACAGCGCGCGATGCTAGGGCACGCTCACGACGCCACGTGCACATCCGGTTTCCCCTGTCGATGTCATGGTTCGGGGCTACCCTCGGCGCATGCGTTCCATTTCACTCGCCAGCGGGGCCAGCATGCGTGTCCAGCGGCCCGATGCGGACGTGATGGTGATGTGCGTCAACGGCGGCAGCGCCCGCCCGCGCCCCGGCAACTGGAGTCCCACCATCGAGTGGCTGGTGGATCGCCTCGCACCGCGGGTGCCGGATGCGGGGTTTGCCGAGGTGCGCTACCGGACGCGGTCGTGGAAGATGCTCCCGTCCTGCATCGCGGATGGGCAGGCGGCCCTTGAGGCCGTGCCCGCCGCCCGCGACGTGGTCATGCTGGGGTTCTCGATGGGCGGTGCCGTGTCCATCGCCTGTGCCCACGACCCCCGGGTTCGCGATCTCATCGCCCTTGCCCCGTGGATTCCGGAGGAGCTGTCGCTGCGGCCGCTCCGGGGTGATCGGGTGACGATCCTGCACGGCAGCATCGACGGCTGGATCCCCGGCGTGCCCGGCGTGCGACCCGCGCACTCGCTGCGCGGGGCCGACCGCCTGCGGGCGGCGGGCGCGGATGTCACGTACCGGCGCATCCCGGGCGCGGTTCACGGGCTGGCCCTGCGGCGGAATGATCGGCTGGTGGCGCTGCCGCGCGCGGGCGAGTGGCTGCGCGACGTGGAGGCCGCCCTCGGGAGGGCCGGCCTCACGGTGGCCTAGGCGCCGCCGCCTGCCTGCGCGTCCCGGGCCTTCGCGCGGCGGATCTCCTGGCGCTCCTCGGTCGGCACCTTCACGTCCCACACGAGGCCGACCTTCTCCATTGCGTAGATGAGCGCCCACGACAGATCGATCTGCTTCCAGTGCAGCCCGTGGCGGGCCGACCCCGGGAATGCGTGGTGATTGTTGTGCCAGGCCTCGCCGAACACGGGTATGGCGAGCGGCCAGAAGTTGCGGCTCTCGTCCCCCGTCTCGTAGTCGCGGCGCCCGAACATGTGGCAGATGGAATTGACCGACCACGTGAGGTGGTCGAACACGAACACCCGCAGCAGGCCCGCCCACACGAGGCACTGGAACCCCAGCAACAGCGAGCCGCCGCCGGCGGCCCAGCCCACCACGAAGGGGATCCCCAGCGAGAGGGCCAGCCACAGCATGTACAGGCGGTCGATGCGTCGGATGAGCGGGTCGGCGTACAGATCGCGGCCGTACCGCTCTCCCCGCTCGAGGCCCTTGGTGGTGAGCAGCCAGCCCACCTGCGCGTGCCACAGGCCCTTGATCACGCCCTTCCATCCCGGGCCGTGCCCGTGGTGGGGCGAGTGGGGGTCGCCCTCGCGATCCGATAGGGCGTGGTGCTTGCGGTGGTCGGTCACCCACTGCGTCACGGGGCCCTGTAGCGCCATCGATCCGAGGATCGCCCAGAGGGCGGTCATGAACCGGGTGGTCTTGAACGCGCGGTGCGAGAACAGCCGGTGGAAGCCGATCGTGATGCCCAGGCCGCAGGCCACATACATCACCGCGAAGGTGATGAGGTCCACGGGGCCGACCGCCACGCCCCACAGCAGGCCCGTCACCGACAGCAGCGCAAGTGGCGGTATCACGATCGCCGCAAGCGTGATGATGCGGGCCGAGGTGAGGGGCTTGTCGCGGACCGTGCCGACGAGGGGCGGTCGCGTGTTTCCGGATTCCGCGGTGCTCATCGAGGTCGCAGGGTAGCCGCACCCTGCGGCGGCGTGCCGCCGTATCGGTAGCGTGCCGACCGTGGCGCGCATCGCGATCATCGGCAGCGGCATCGGGGGCCTCGGTGCCGCGTGGCTGCTCAGCCGGCGGCACCAGGTGGAGGTGTTCGAGCGCGACGACCGGATCGGCGGCCACGTGCACACCACCCGGGTGACCGGCCCCTCGGGCGAGCGCCTGGCGCTGGATTCCGGGTTCATCGTGCACAACGAGACCACCTACCCCCTGCTGGTGCGCATGCTGCGCGAGCTGGGAGTGCGCACGCAGGACTCCCGCATGGGGTTCTCGGTGGCCTGCGACGCGTGCGGCGTGGAGTACTCAGGCGTCGGCCTGTGGCGCCAGCCGCAGGCGTTCCGGTCCCCGGGGTTCACGCGGCTCCTGCGCGACATCGGCCGGTTCCAGCGCACGGCTACCCGCGCCCTGGATCCCGGCCGCGAGGGGCTCACCCTCGAGGGCTTCGCCCGCGAGGAGGGCTACTCGCCCCGGTTCATGGATCACTACCTGGGCCCCCTGGCGTCGGCCATCTGGTCATCCGGCAGCGGTGATGCCCGACGCTTCCCGGCGTCGTACGCGGTGGGCTTCTGGCGCAACCACGGCATCCTGGGATTCCGCCGCCTCACGTGGAAGACCATCACCGGCGGCAGCGCCACGTACGTGCAGCGCATCGTCGATCGCCTCCCCGGGCGCGTGCATGCGGGCCTCGGCGTGGATGAGGTGCGCCGCCATCCGGAGCACGTGGAGGTGCGCACCGCCGATGGCGTGACCCACCGGTTCGACCATGTGGTGATGGCCGCGCATGCCGGGCAGTCCCTGGCCATGCTGGCCGACCCCACCGATGACGAGCGACGGATCCTGGGCGCCTTTCGCACCACGCCCAGCGACGTCAGCCTGCACCGCGACGAGAGCCTCCTGCCTGCGCATCCCCGGGCGCGGGCGGCGTGGAACCACCACGTGGAGGATTGCCGGGTGGACTCCCCGCGCCCCACCATGACGTACTCGCTCAACCGGCTGCAGGCGCTGCGCTCGGACGCCGAGTGGTGCGTGTCGCTGAACCGCGACGACGAGGTGGATCCGGCCCTGCGGGTGATGCGCACGCGCTATGAGCACCCCGTCTATGACTTCGCCGCGCTCGACGCCCAGCGCGCGCTCGGCGGGATCCAGGGCGCGGGCCGCACGTGGTACAGCGGTGCGTGGATGGGCTACGGATTCCACGAGGACGGCCTGCGGGCCGCGGCATCCGTGGCACGTGGCCTGGGGGTGGAGTGGTGAGGTCGGCCATCTACACCGGCACGCTCATCCATGCCCGCCGCACCCCGGCCGAGCACGTGTTCCGGTACCCGGTGTGCTTCTACGCGATCGACCTGGATGAGATCCCCGAGCTGGACCGCCGGCTGCGCCTGTTCGGCTACAACCGGCCCGGGCTGGTTACCCTGCGCGACTCCGACCACCTGGGCGACCCGCAGCAGCCCCTGGCCCGGAACATCCGGCAGCACCTGGAGGAGCGCGGCATCCCGGCCTCCGACGCCCGCATCACCATGCTCACCAACCTGCGGGTTGCCGGGTATGTGTTCAACCCCGTCACGTTCTTCTACGTGCACGGCCCGGATAGGGACCTCCGCTGCGTGCTCGCCGAGGTCAGCAACACCTTCGGTGAGCGCCTGCCGTACCTGCTGGGTGACGAGCAGCGCATCGCCCCGCTCGCCGACGAGCATGCCTTCCGCCACGACAAGCGCATGCACGTATCGCCGTTCTTCCCGCTGGACCAGGACTACGTGTTCCGCATGGGCGAGCTGGGCGACACGCTGACGATCCGGATGGATGTGCTGCAGGATGGCGAGCGCCCCTTCTGGGCCCAGCTCACGGGCACGCGCCGCGACATGACTGACCGGCAGTTGGCCCGGGCGCTCGCCCGCTATCCATTGATGCCCCTGCAGGTGATCTCGTTGATCCACGTCGAGGCGCTACGCCTCTGGAGGAAGCGCGTGCCGTTCCACAGGAAGCCCGATTTCGTGCCGTCCGAGGGGTCGGTCGCCCACGCCGACGTCCCCGCCGGGGCACGCACGCGCGGCCTGCGACCGGTGGAGCCCACCGGGCGCACGCCTCTTGCGCCGGTCGTGCGTGCGCTGGCCATGCGCGGGCTGCGCCATCCCGTTGGAGGGTGGTTCGAGGTGGAGATGCCGGACGGCACGGTGCACCGCATGGGCTCTCCCGCGTCGGGCAGCCGGCACGCGCGCATCCGCGTGCACGGCAAGGACTTCTTCCGCCGCATCGCGCGCCGCGGCCGGGTGGGGTTCGGCGAGGCCTATCAGGCCGGTGACTGGACGACCGACGACCTGCCGGCATTCCTCGAGATCCTCGCGCTCACCGCGGAGGACGTGCGCCGCAGGCCCCCGGCGTCGCTGATGCCCGCCGCCATCTCGCGGCGCCCGCGCCTGCCCAACCCCGCCGACCTCATCCGGGCGCGCCGGGACGTGCGGTACCACTACGACCTGGGCAACGACCTGTACCGGGTGTTCCTGGACCCCTCCATGACCTACTCATGCGCGTACTTCGAGCACGAGGGGCAGCCGCTGGAGGATGCCCAGCAGGCCAAGTACCGCCGGCTGTGCGAGAAGCTGCGCATCGGCCCCGACCACCACGTGCTGGAGGTCGGCTGCGGCTGGGGCGGCTTCGCCATCCATGCCGCGCGCGAGCGCGGGTGCCGGGTCACCGGCATCACGCTGTCGCTGGAGCAGGCGGAGGAGGCCCGTCGGCGCGTGGAGCAGGCGGGCGTTGCCGACCGCGTGGACATCGTGATCGAGGACTATCGCGAGATGCAGGGCACCTACGACCGCATCGTGTCGATCGAGATGATCGAGGCGGTCGGGTACGACGGCCTGCCGACGTACTTCGCCAGTCTCGACCGTCTGCTGGCGCCGGGGGGCGTGATCGGCATCCAGGCCATCACGGTCCCCGACCAGCGGCTCGAGCGCTACCGGCGCGGCACGGACTGGATCCGCGAGTACATCTTCCCGGGTGCGTTCTGCCCGCCGCTGGCCTCCATGGTGGACGCCATGCGCACCGCATCCGAACTGCAGGTGGAGGGCGTCGAGAACATCGGCATCCACTACGCCGACACCCTGCGGATCTGGCGGGAGAACTTCATGTCCCGGGCCGATGAGGTGCGCGACCTGGGGTTCACGGATGAGTTCATCCGCACGTGGGAGTTCTACCTGGCGTTCTGCGAGGCGGGCTTTCGCACGCGCGCGCTGGGGGACCTGCAGATGGTGATCAGCCGGCCGTACAACGGCGCCCTGCCCCGCTGGCCCGAGGAGCGCCTGGCGCTCTAATCCCGGGGGTCGCGTGCCATGTCGCGGCGCAGGCGCTCAAGGTTGAGGCCCACGTTTACGGCGGCCCCCAGTGCAACCGCTCCGGCGAGCACCAGGCCGAGCACCACGCCGCCGATCACGACCAGGCCGTCCAGCGGGTCGTCGTGCCCCACGGCCATGGCAACCACCTCGGCGGCGATGGCGACGAACCCGGCGATCACCACCACCCAGCCGAGGCGAAGCAGCAGTCGCTCTACGCGCTCCGCGCGGGCGATGCGGACCGAGGGGTCACTGCTGCCGGGGCTCACCCCTGCGCGGGTGGGTCGCCGTCGCGGCCGCGGAAGTCCAGCGACGCACTGTTGATGCAGTACCGCTGGCCGTCCGGGCCGGGGCCGTCCGGGAACACATGGCCCAGGTGTGCATCGCATCCGGCGCAGCGCACTTCCACGCGGCGCATGCCGAATGAGCGGTCCTCATGCTCGTTCACGGCGCCCGGGGTGATGGGGGTGACGTAGCTGGGCCACCCGGTGCCCGAGTCGAACTTGTGGCTGGAGTCGAACAGCGGCGCCTCGCAGCAGATGCAGCGGTAGACGCCGTCATCGTGGTGGTCCCAGTAGATGCCGGTGAACGCCGGTTCGGTGCCCGCCTCGCGCGTCACGTGGTACTGCATGTCGGTGAGGCGGTCCCGGTACTGGTGGTCGTCGGGGCCGGACGGACGGCTCATGGGGTCCTCCTGGGCGCGATGGGCCGGTGGACCCCTGATGATAGGGCCAGTCGGCCCACCCGCCGGTGCTACCGTCGGGAGTCGCCATGAAGTCCCGTTCCCGCTTCGCCATCGCGCTCACGCTGGCCGCCGTCCTCGGCGGATGGCTCATCTGGACGAGCATCGGTGGCAGCCTGGAGACCTACACCAGCCCATCGGGCCTGGTGACGACGTCCAACGGCACCACGTACCGCCTGAACGGCAAGGTGGCGCCCGGCAGCCCGGCCAACGCCGCCGAGCGGGCCCAGACGGCTGAGGGGCTCCGGTTCGTCGTGGTCGACAAGGAGAAGGCGGCGGTCACCGTGCCGGTCGTCTACCGCGGCAACGTGCCGGATGCCTTCAAGGATGGCCGTGAGATCGTGGTGACCGGCCACATGGAGAACGGCGTGTTCCAGGCCGAGCGCGGATCACTCATCACCCTGTGTCCCTCCAAGTTCATGGAGGAGCAGGCGAAGAAGGGCACGACCATGCCCGGCGGCGTACCCGGGGATTCCGCGGGCACGTGACCCTCGTCGGCCGCGCCGCGCTGCTGCTGGCATTCGCGGCCGCCCTGTATGCGGTCGGTGCCGCCCTGTGGTCGCGCCGGAAGGGCCGGCGGGAGTTCCTGGCCTCCGCCGAGCGCGGGGTGTGGGCGGTGTTCATCACCACCACCACCGCGGTGATGGTGATGTGGTGGCTGCTGCTGTCGGACCGATTCGACGTGGCCGACGTGGCCGGCTACTCCAACCGCACCCTCGGGTGGCGGTACAAGATCACGGCGCTATGGGGCAGCCAGGCGGGGTCGCTGCTGTTGTGGATGTGGCTGCTGTCGATCGTGGCCGTGCTGGTGGTGGTGACGAACCGCCGCAGGAATCGCGAGCTGATGCCGGTGGTCGTCGCCGTGCTGATGGGCGTGGCCGCGTTCTTCACCAGCGTGCTGTCGTTCGTGACCAGCCCGTTCGCGACGGTCTCGCCGGTGCCGGCCGACGGCCGGGGCCTCAACCCCCTCCTGCAGAACCTGTACATGGAGAGCCACCCCCCGATGCTCTACATCGGATACGTGGCGTTGTCGGTCCCCTTTGCATTCGCCATCGCCGCGCTGGTGACGCGGCGCCTGGATTCCACGTGGATCACCTCGGTGCGCCGCTGGACGATCCTCTCGTGGGTGTTCCTCACCATCGGAATCGTCCTCGGTTCGCGGTGGGCGTATGAGGAACTCGGGTGGGGTGGCTACTGGGCATGGGACCCGGTGGAGAACGCTGCGCTCATGCCATGGCTGGTGGCCACTGCGTTCCTGCACTCGGTGATGGTCCAGGAGCGCCGGGGAATGCTGCGCATCTGGAACATGGTGCTGGTAATCCTCACGTTCACCCTGGCGCTGTTCGGCACGTTCCTCACGCGCTCCGGGATCCTCTCGTCGGTGCACGCCTTCGGCGAGAGCACGCTGGGCCCGTACTTCCTGGCGCTCATCGTGGTGATACTGGCGGGCTCATTCGCCCTGCTCTTCTCCCGCCTGTCGCTGCTGCGCAGCGAGAACTCGCTGGAGAGCTACATCAGCCGCGAGGCCATCTTCCTCTACAACAACCTGCTGCTGGTGGGACTGGCGTTCGCCGTGTTCTGGGGAACGATGTTTCCCGTGCTGTCCGAGGCCGTGCGTGGCGACAAGATCACCGTGGGGCAGGGCTTCTTCAACCAGGTGGCCGCGCCCATCGGGCTGGCGCTGCTGTTCTTCACCGGCGTGGGGCCGATGATCCCATGGCGCAAGGCGTCGCCGCGCGAGCTGCGCCGCCGGTTCGGCGGCCCCCTCGTGGTCGCGGTGATCGCGGTGATTCCCGCGGTGTACCTGGCGCAGGACGGCGCCCACTGGTGGGCCGCCGCGGCGATCGTGCTGGGGGCATTCACGCTCGCGTGCATCATCAGCGAGTTCTGGCGGGGAATGAAGGTGCGGCACCAGTCGGGGGGCACCTCCTGGCCCGGTGCGCTCGGCCAACTGTTCACGCGCAACCGGCGTCGGTATGGCGGCTACATCGTGCACGTGGGCGTGGTCTCGATCATCGTCGCCATCGCATGCCAGGGTGCGTTCTCGAGCCAGGGCGACCTGGCCCTGCGCACCGGGCAGTCCGGCGAGGTGTCCGGGTACCGGTTCACGAATGAGGGCGGCACCCGGTCGAAGGACGACCACAAGATGAGCGTGGGGGTGGCGCTGGCGGTCTCGGAGGGCGGCAACCGGTTCGCCACACTGGAGCCCGGCGTGGATGTATTCCTTGCCCAGCAGCAGCGATCCAGCGAGGTTGCCGTGGACTCCTCGCCATTCCGCGACGTGTACGTGGTGCTGGTGGGGCTCACGCCGGATGGCCTGGCCCGGATCAGCGTGTTCATCAATCCCATGATGATGTGGATATGGATCGGCGGGCTGATCATGGTGCTGGGTTCGGTGGTGGCCGTGTGGCCATCGCGGCGCCCGCGCGAGGCCATCGTGCCCGCCCCTGCGGGGGCTGACGGCCGCGTGCGCGAGTAGCCTCGCGCCCCGATGGCCTACGTCCTCATCGCCATCCTCAGCGTGCTCGTGGTGGCCATGGTCGCGTGGCCACTGGTCGGCCGCGCTCCCGCACCGGTCCCCGTCGGCCAGGGCGATGACCGTCGCGCGGTCGAGGAGGAACTGCAGCGGTCGCTGGACGCCATCCGGGAGATCGAGATGGACCACCGCGCCGGGGCCCTGTCGGATGAGGACTTCCGCGCGCTCGACGCCGATGAGCGCGCACGGGCCGTGGCGCTGATGCGCCGACGCGATGCCCTTGACGACGGGGCGGGTCAGTGAGGCGCCGGTCCATTCTGGCCGTGGGCGCCGCCCTGGCGGTCGCGGTGCCCGTGCTGTCGGGGTGCAGCGCGCGGGTGTCGCAATTCATCGACATCTCGCAGGACGGCGGCGGCACACTGCTGATCGAGATGCGCCTGGATCCGGCCGCGCAGCGGGCGATCAACCTGCCGCGGCAGCTCCAGGAGGGAACCTTCGAGCGGTTCCTGGACGTCCGCACCGAGCGGTGGCGGGCCCCCGGCGATTCGGGCGGGCCGTTCTCGCAGCGCACCGAGGCGGACGGCACCGTGGTGATGCGGTCAGTGCGGCGCCTCAAGGCCGGCACGCCCCAGCTGGACGACCTGAACAGTGCTCTGGGGGTGCTGCGGCCCATCGACCCCATCCTTTCGGCCACCGGCCGCTACTGGGCCGCGCCTAACCCCGGTGACTCGCCCACCAGCACTTCCACCACCCCCGAGAGCGGCACCGCCCCCGGCGGCGAGGCCCAACAGGGCATCACGGGCCTGCCTTCGCGCGTGCCGCTGCAGTCGATGCTGGTGGACGACTTCACCGCCGCCTACCGCGACCGCGGTCGCTTGGTGGCGCCCACGTTCTCCATCGCGTCGCGCGGCGGGGTGGGGGACGTGCTGGATCCGCCGTGCAACGGACGCAGTCGCCGGATGGACTTCACCCGCGCCGACCGGGCGCTGCAGACGGGCCTGCAGTTCCGCTACGCGTGGGCCATGCCCTCCCGCATCGCCCAGTACTCCGCCGACGGAACCCTGTCGCGCGACCGGTACGTAGCCTCGTGGTCGATGCCCTACGGGGAGTGCCTGCGCATGGAGATCTCCTCCGCCGGCGCCGAGGACGGGCGCGTGGTGAACGGAATCATCCTGGGCGCCGCCATCCTGTTCCTGGCGCTGGTCTTCTCGCTGCGGGCGGTGTCGCGCCGTCGGCGTCGCCGGGGTGCCCCGGATGCGGAAAACGGCTGACCGGTACCCCGGATGTCCTGCAACGAAAGGTTGCAGTGTCATCCGGAAACTGCGGAAAACGGTAAATACAGTGCCCGCGCGGGGTTGACTGCGCCGGATGCGCCGCTAGGGTC
>CALIKX010000080.1 GCA_938017905.1 uncultured Thermoleophilia bacterium
CTGCAGGGTGTCTTCTCGGGCCTGAAGGGCCGCGGGAAGCTCACCGAGTCCGACATCGACAAGGCCATGCGCGCCATCCGCCTGTCGCTGCTCGAGGCCGACGTCAGCCTGCCCGTCGTGAAGCAGCTGACCACGGCCATCAAGGAGCGGGCCACCGGCGATGAGGTGATGTCCTCGATCACGCCCGACCAGCAGGTCGTGAAGATCGTGGACGAGGAGCTCACCCGCCTGATGGGTGGCACCAACGTCGGCCTTGCCATGGCGCCCAGCCCCCCGACCGTCATCCTGATGGCGGGTCTCCAGGGCTCGGGCAAGACCACCCATACCGCGAAGCTCGCACGCCTGCTGGCCGCTGAGGGGCGCGCCCCGCTGATGGTGGCCTGCGACGTGCGCCGCCCGGCGGCCATGGAGCAGCTGGCTGTGCTGGGCGACCAGATCGGCGTTCCCGTGCACCGCGAGGACGGCGCCACCGACCCGGTGGCGGTGGCCCGCGATGGCATCGCGGCCGCCAAGCGCGCTGGCCGCGATGTGGTGCTCATCGACACCGCGGGCCGGCTGACCATCGACGCCGAGATGATGGACGAACTGGTGGCCATCCGCGATGCGGTTCGGCCCACCTCGGTGATCCTCGTCGTGGATGCCATGACCGGGCAGACGGCCGTGGACGTGGCCGTGGCCTTTCAGGAGGCCGTGCAGTTCGATGGCGCCATCCTGAGCAAGCTCGACGGCGACGCGCGCGGCGGCGCCGCGCTGTCGGTGCGGGCGGTCACCGGGAAGCCCATTCTCTTCGTGGGGACGGGCGAGAAGGTGGACGCCCTCGAGGCCTTCCACCCGGACCGGATGGCCTCGCGCATCCTGGGGATGGGCGATGTGCTCAGCCTCATCGAGAAGGCGCAGCAGAACGTCGACGAGGCGGACGCCAAGCGCATCGAGGAGAAGATGCGTGGTGGCAACCTCACCCTCGACGACTTCCTCGACCAGTTGCGCCAGGTGAGGAAGATGGGCCCCATCGGCCAGGTGATGGGCATGATTCCCGGGCTGGGGCAGGCCGGCAAGCTCAAGGACGTCCAGGTGGACGAACGGCGCATCGACCGCGTAGAGGCCATCATCAGCAGCATGACCTTGTCCGAGCGCGCGCGTCCGGACATCATCAATGGCAGCAGACGGCGCCGTATCGCCCAGGGCAGCGGCACCACGGTCCAGGAGGTCAACCAGCTCCTGGCGCAGTTCAAGCAGATGCAGAAGCTCATGAAGCGCATGGGCAAGGGCGGACTCCCGTCCATGCTCGGCGCCTGAAACCGAATCCGAGTAGGAGCACAGTGGTCAAGATCCGCCTCGCCCGTGTGGGCAGCAAGAAGAACCCCATCTACCGCGTGGTGGTGAGCGATTCGCGCTCGCCGCGCGATGGTCGCAACATCGAGACCATCGGCCGGTACAACCCGCAGACCGACCCGTCGATCGTCGAGGTCGACCTCGACCGCGCGGACCACTGGATCGGCAACGGCGCACAGCCCACCCCCGCCGTCAAGAAGCTCCTCACGATCGTCCGCGAGCGCGGGTGAGCGAAGACCGGGCCGCGGAGATGGTCGCCCGCATCGCGCGGGCGATGGTGGCGCACCCCGACCAGGTGTCCGCCCGCGTGGGGGAGGAGCGTGGCGAGCCGGTGGTCGACCTCATGGTGGCCGAGGAGGATCGCGGTCAGGTGATTGGCCGCGGCGGCCGCGGTGCGCACGCGCTGCGCACCCTTCTGCGTGCCGCGACGGGTCCGCGCAGCGCCGGGGGCCTCGGGCTGCGGATCGTCGACTAGCCCGATGCCGTCCGGGGACGAGCGGGTCGCCATCGCGCGGCTGGGCCGTCCGCATGGGGTGCGGGGGGCGATCGCCGCTCATTCCGACGGCCCCACGCTGGGCACCCTTCAGCCGGGTGATGTGTTGGTGGCCGCGCTGCCATCGGGTCCGCGCGAGCTGATCCTGGACGACCGGCGGGGCGAGGCCCCCCGGGCCATCCTGGCCTTCCGCGGCATCACCACACGCGAGGATGCCGCCGCGCTCACGGGAGCGCGCCTGCAGGTGCCGCGGCACCGGTTGCCCCCGGTGGGCGACCCCGACACCTACTACGTGCGCGACCTCATCGGGTTCACCGTCCACGCGGATGGCCGCGTGCTGGGCAGCGTGCGCGAGGTCCACCCCGGCCCGGCCAATGATGCCCTGGTGGTGGGCGATGACGAGGGCGAGGTGCTGCTCCTGCCGTTCACGCGCGACGCCGTGGTGCAGGTGGATGTCGACGGGCGGTCAGTGGTGCTGCGCGACGGGCTGCTGTGATGGGGCCGCGCCGATGAGGGTGGACGTGCTCACCCTGTTCCCGGAGTGGTTCGACTGGCTTCGGCGGCCGCGCCACCTGGCGAATGCCGCCGCTGTCAGCGGGCTCGACGTCCGGTGCTTCAGTCCGCGCGATCACACGCCGCTCGGGCAGGGGCAGGTGGACGATTCCCCATACGGCGGTGGCCCAGGGATGGTGCTGCGGGTGGACGTCATGGCGGCCGCCCTCGAGGCGGTGTACGGCGTGCCCCCCGATCAGGTGCGTGACGGCCGTCGCGTGGTGGTGCTGTCGCCGCGCGGCCGCCCGTTCACCGACGCCGTGGCCCGGGAACTCGCGGCCCTGCCGGCGCTCACGCTGCTGTGCGGCCGGTACGAGGGGTTCGACGAGCGGGTGCACGACCACCTCGCCAACGACTGCATCAGCCTGGGGCCGTTCGTTCTGGCGGGAGGGGAGGTGGCGGCCATGGCGATGATCGACGCCCTGGCCCGGCGCCTGCCCGGCGCCCTCGGTAACGCACAGAGCCTGGACCGCGAGTCGTTCTCGCCGGGTCTCGACGGCCGCGTCGAGCACCCCCATTACACGCGTCCCGCCGAATTCCGCGGGTGGGGAGTACCGCAGGTGCTGCTGTCCGGCGACCATGGCGCCATCGAGGAATGGCGACGTTCGCAGGTCCGGGACGCCCCCGCGCCCGGGACGATGCTATCCTCGCCGCCGCTTTCATCCCAGGAGGACACCCCAGCATGACCGTTATCGAGAGCCTGGAGCGGATGCAGATCCGCGACGACGTCCCGGAGTTCCGTCCGGGCGACACCGTGCGCGTGCACTTCCAGGTCATCGAGGGCCAGCGCCGTCGCGTGCAGGTCTTCGAGGGCACGGTCATCAAGCGCCAGGGCGCGGGTGCCCGCGAGACCTTCACCGTGCGCAAGCAGAGCTTCGGTGTGGGCGTGGAGCGCACGTTCCCGGTCCACTCGCCGAAGATCGAGAAGATCGAGCGCACCCTCGAGGGTGACGTGCGGCGCGCCAAGCTCTACTACCTGCGCGACCGGGTGGGCAAGAAGGCCCGCGTGCGGGAGAAGGCCACGTGGATGTCGCAGCGCCAGGACGCCGCCGCGGAGCCGGTCGTCGACGAGGTCGTCGCCGTGGAGGTCGAGGAGGCCGTCGAGGTCGAGGAGGCGCCCGCCTCCGAGTGAGGCGCTAGCCCGCGAGGAACTCCCCGAGGCCACTGATCGTCGAGACGGTCGTGGTGGCCTTGGGCCGGGTCACCACCACCGCGCCCCCGACGTCGCCGACCGTCTCGGTTGACGTGCTCGACATGCGCACCGAGCCCAGGTCGCCGGTGGCATCCGCACCCGCGGCCCGCGCCAGCGCGCCGAAGTCGAATGACACCTCCAAGACCACCTCGTTGCGCGCCACCGTGCCCGTGGCATCGTCCACCAGAATGGTCGCGGTGCCACCGTCGAGCGCCACGGCGTCACTGATCGCACTGCCGGCACCGCCGAGTCCCGCCAGCACGTCGGCCAGAAGGTCACCCGCGCGTCCGGGGTCGATGGTTCCCATGTAGCGCGTTGCCGGGCGCCCGTCCACCTGGGTGGGGCCGTCGTTGCGGATGGCCGAATACAGGGCGGTCGGGTCGAGCCCCGCGAGCGACGTGGCCTGCGCGAACGCGCCCGCGGCCTCGCCGGTCACCCGGGCCCACGGGCCACCCGCGCGGCGCACGAACACATCGCCGTCGTACAGCACGATCTCCTGCTGTCCGGAGGGCAGGCGCTGGGTGATGGCGATCCGCTCGGGGGATTCGAACCGGGTGGTTGTGTCGACATCCGTGGGCTGGGCGGCGAACTGCGCTTCTGCGGCATCCCGCAGGGATGCATCAAGGCCCGAGGCATCGAACGACGACGTGGCCCGCGTCGTGGATTCATAGGTGCCCGCCCGGAGTCGCGCGAAGGCCGCTGCCACGGCCGATGCCGCATCCGGGGAGGTGGCGGTTGACGACGGGGAGGCCGTCGCCATGGCATCGGGCGCCGCGGGGCCGTTCCCGCAGCCCGCCAGCATCGCGGTGGCGCCGATTGCCGCGATCCCGACGATCGCGGCCAGGCGCCGTCGGCGCCGATGGGGGTGATTCGGGGCCATGGGTCCTCCCGGTTGGTGTCGCCATTCTGCCCGGTCGCGGGGGTACCGCGCCGCGTCGGATGCCGTGGCTACGGTGGTGAGGTGCCCTCCCGACCGGATCTCCTCGCCCACGACATCGGCCTCGGCGCGCGGTGGGTCGCAGGTGCGGATGAAGCCGGTCGCGGATGCCTGGCGGGTCCCATCGTGGGGGCCGCGGTGTGCCTCGACCTCGTCGGCCTGCGCGCGGAGGGGCGCAATGCGCTGGCGGGCCTGCGCGACTCCAAGGCCCTCACCGCCCGCCGCCGGGCGGCCCTGTTCACGGTGGTCGTGCGCCACGCCGCGCAGGTCGCGGTGATCGCCGCCTCGTCGCGGGCGATCGACCGCGACGGCCTGCACGCCACGAACATCCGCGTGCTGCGTGATGCCCTGGCCGCCCTCGATCCGCTGCCAGAGGTCTGCCTGGTGGATGGCTTCCGGCTGGGCGAGGACGCACCACCGCACCGGGCCGTCGTGAAGGGTGATGCCACCAGCGCTGCGATCGCCGCGGCGTCGATCGTGGCCAAGGAGACGCGGGACCGCCTGATGCGCGGGCCCGTGGCGGGCGCATACCCCGGCTACGGCTTCGAGCGACATGTGGGATACATCACGGCCGTCCACTCGCAGGCGGTGCGGGATCTGGGGCCCAGCGCCATCCACCGGCTCTCCTTCCGCTCCTCGGCCTATGGGGACCACCCGACCCTGTTCGGGTAGTCGTCCGGCTGGATCCCCTCCACCCGCGTGATGCTCCACCCGAGCCCCCGCGGCACCACCACGATCAGATCCGGGCGAACGGCGTGGTCGGCGTAGTGCGGGTGGCGTGCCAGCCACGCCTGTGCAGCGCGCACCAGGCGTCGCCGTTGCGCGGGCGCGATGGGCGGTGCATGGGGATCGGCCGACGTGCGGGTCTTCACCTCGCATGCGGCCACCACGCCGCGCCTCTCGGCCACGATGTCGATCTCGCCACCGCCACCTCGCCATCGGACGGCCAGCACACGCCAGCCACGGCGGATGAGCCAGCGCGCCGCCGCAGCCTCGCCCGCCGCGCCCAGCGCATGCGTGGGGTGGGAGGCATGATGATGTGTCTCGTCGGCCACGGACGCATCATGGACGCCATCGTGCGTCGTGGGAGTGCCCATTCGCGACGACCCGCGCAGGACATCGTGCCGTTCCCCGTGAATCACGTCGCGACATCGGCCACACTGCTCCCGTACTCGTGACGAACCCACTCCGAGGAGGCCACATGCCCTTCGAGCTCCCGCCGCTCCCGTACGCGTTCAACGCGCTGGAGCCGCACATCGACGCCACCACGATGGAGATCCACCACGATCGCCACCACAAGGCATACGTCGACAA
>CALIKX010000081.1 GCA_938017905.1 uncultured Thermoleophilia bacterium
GCGCCCCACTGCCCCACCACGTCCGCGAGCAGGGCGATGTTGCCGATGCTCTTGCTCATCTTGCTGTCGCTGAGCTCGAGCATCTCGTTGTGCATCCAGATGCGCGCGAAGGGGGCGCCCTGCGCGCCCTCGCTCTGGGCGATCTCATTCTCGTGATGGGGGAAGACCAGGTCGATGCCGCCCCCATGCACCGAGAAGCCCATGCCGAGTTCCTTCTCGGCCATGGCCGAGCACTCGATGTGCCACCCCGGGCGGCCCGGACCCCACGGGGAGTCCCAGCAGGCGTCCTCGCCCTCCTTCAGGCCCTTCCAGAGCGCGAAGTCGAGGGGATCGTCCTTGAGATCGCCCGGGTCGGTGTCGGGCATGTCATCCAGCCGCCGGCCCGACAGGCAGCCGTAGTCGGCGAACCCGCGCACGCGGAAGTAGACGTCCCCACCGGCCTCGTACGCCAGGCCGCGGTCCACGAGATCGGCGATGAGCGCCACGATCTCGTCCATCGAATGGGTGACCAGGGGCTCGGCATCCGGGCGCCCGAGCCCGAGCAGGTCGGTGTCCTCGATGTACTGCCGGGTGCACCGCTCCGCCAACTCGGTGGACGGGATTCCCTCCGCCCGCGCGGCGTCGTAGATCTTGTCGTTGACGTCGGTGACGTTGATGACCAGGCGCGCGCGCTGGCCGCGGCGCTCGATGTAGCGCTTCAGCACCGAGAAGACCACGAACGGGCGCGCATTGCCGATGTGGATGCGTGAGTACACGGTGGGGCCGCACGCGTAGATGCCGATCACGCCATCCGCGTCGGCGGCGACGGGCTCCGGCTGGCCCGTGAGGGTGGAGTGCAGGCGCAGGCTCACGGGGCATCCACCAGGGCCACGGCCTGGCAGGCAATGCCCTCGCCGCGGCCCGTGAACCCCATGCGATCGGTGGTGGTGGCGTGCACCGATACCGGCGCACCCACCACTGCCGTGAGCGCCTGTTCCATGGCCGCACGATGCGGCGACACGCGGGGGCGCTCGCACACGACGACCGCGTGCACGTTCAGCGGGGTGGCGCCCTGCTCCCCCAGCACGCCGATCACGTGCGCAATCATCGCCGTGCCCGTGACACCGGCCCACTCGGGCGCCCCCGAGGGGAACAGCACGCCGATGTCGGGGCCTCCCGCCGCCGCCAGCAGGGCATCGCACACCGCGTGCGCCACGACATCCCCGTCCGAGTGCCCCGCAAGGCCCTCGGGGTGGTCGATGCCGATCAGGCCCAGCACCAGGGGAACGCCCGCCTCGAGGCGGTGCGCATCCACGCCCATGCCAACCCTCATGCCCATCGAATGGCCACCTGCTCCGGTTCGCGGCCGCGAAACCGGGTGATCGTCTCATAGCCCGCGCCGCGCAGGGCTGCGACGGCCGTCGGATAGTCGCGGGCGACATCCTCGGGCCGGTGCGCATCGCTCGCGAGGGTCACGGGTATGCCGGCGCGGCGGAAGGCCGCGAGCCAGTCCGGGTCCGGGTACAGCGCGCGGCATGGCTTGCGCAGGCCCGCCGATGAGCACTCCACGGCCACGCCCGACTCGGCGATGCGCGCAATCACCTCATCCCGGCGCGCCGTGAGCCCCTCGGGCATCGGCGTGCCGAACACCTTCGGAAGGTCCGGGTGGGCCAGCACGTCGAACAGGCCGCTCCCCGCAGCCGCGCCGAGTTCATCGAGGTAGCGGCCCCACGTCTCTTCGGCGCCCAGGGAATCCCAGCAGGGATAGTCGGGGTGATCCACGGCGAGGTCGCCCAGCCAGTGCACCGATCCCAGCACGATGTCGAACGGCTGGGACGCGAGCAGCGCGCGGATGTCGTCCTCGCGGGCGGGAATCCAGTCCATCTCGATGCCCAGCAGCACCGGAAGCCCCGCATCACGGGCCCGGCCGATGGCCGCGCAGTGCTCCGCCAGGTCCTCCGTGGCCTCGCCCTGCCACCAGGGGTTGGGGTGCCAGTCGTGCACCTCCCGGAACCGGTGCACGTGCTCGGTGATTGCGATCTCGTCCACCGCACGCGCCCGCGCGGCCTCGACGTAACGCGCGATCCATGCAGTGGACCGGGCTCCGCCGTCGGCGTCCCAGCGATGCCGGTCGGCCTCGCGGGCCTCCGGGCCATCCGGCTGCAGGTGGAGGTGGTAGTCGGTCAGCACCGCCGCGGGACGTTACGTGATGCGGCCCGCGCCCAGCAGGACCTCGGCCAGGCGCAGGTCGGCCGGGGTGGTCACCTTCAGGTTGGGGGCGCCGGGGTCGAGCATGTGCACGGGCACGCCCCGCCGCTCGGCCATTCCGGCGCAGTCGGTGGCGGCGTCCAGCTCGGCGTCGCCGGCATCGGCGAACGCGGCGCGGAGCACGCCTGCGCCGAACACCTGCGGTGTCTGCGCGCCCCAGAGGCTCGCGCGGTCGACAGTCGCGAGTACCACGTCGTCTCCCCCTGCGTGCTTCAGCGTGTCCGCGACCGGTGCGGCGGCGATAACCCCCGAGGAATCAGTGACGCGCGCGGTGAGGCGGTCCACCAGCGCGGGCGTGAGCAGCGGGCGCGCTGCGTCGTGAACGAGGATGGCCTCGACGTCGGCGGGCAGCGCGGCGATGCCCGCCGCCACCGAGCGCTGCCGGCTGCTGCCGCCGGGGACGATCGCATGCACCGGGGCCCCGTCGCCGAGCGCCGCTGCCATCTCGCGCTCGCGCCCCGGCGGGCACGTCACCACCACCGCCGCGATGTCGGACGCCCGGGCAAGCGCGCGCACCGACCAGGCCACCATGGGGCGCCCCGCCACGCGCACGAGGGCCTTGGGCATGTCCGCACCCAGACGCTCGCCCGAGCCCGCGGCCACCACGACGGCGCCGGTCCTCACTGGCCGGCGGCCGGGAGGCGGGCGAAGATCATCTTGCCGGAGGGGTTCTGGATGGCCGATGTCACCTCGACGTCCATTGGGTCGCCGCCCACCATGGAGCGCGCGCCCTCCACCACCACCATCGTGCCGTCATCCAGGTAGCCCACGCCCTGGTCGTACTCGCGCCCCTCGCGGATGATCCGCACCTCCAGCCGTTCGCCCGGCAGCACCGACGGCTTCAGGGCGATTGCCAGCTCGTTGACGTTGAGCACGTCCACACCCTGGATGCGGGCCACCTTGTTCAGTGCGTAGTCGGTGGTGACGATGCATGCGTGCATGTCGCGGGCGAGGTTGACCAGCTTGGCGTCCACGCCATCACCGGGAACATCGCCGGGGCGCACCTGCACCCGCTGCTCCCCCACGGACTTCATCTCCTCCACCAGGTCCAGGCCGCGCCGGCCGCGCTGGCGCTTTTCCGGATCGGCCGAGTCGGCCACCCGGTGCAGTTCCTCCACCACGAAGGCGGGGATCACGATCTGGCCGGGCAGGAAGCGGGCGCGCATGACGTCGATGATGCGTCCGTCGATGATGGCGCTGCTGTCGATGAGACGCGGCGGCACCGATGCGGCGCCGCGCGACCGGATGCCGACGAGCCGCAGGATATCGGCGTGCTTGCGGGCCGCGATGCGGGTGAACACATAGGCCACCAGCAGCACGACGGGCAGCAGCAGGTAGGGGCCCACCACGGGGAGGCGCGCCACGGCCACCCCGGCGAGCGCAGCGGCCACCAGGCCCACCACCAGCCCGAGGGCGCCGACGATCAGCTCGCCCGCCGACCGGGTGTCGGCCGCGCGGTCGATGGCCCGCATGCGCGACGGCAGCCACCGGGCCACAAGGCCACCCGCAACCCACCCCACGACCGCCCCCGCGGCGATGGCCCCGGCATAGGCCAGGTACTGCCACGGATCGCCGAGCTCGCGTCCGAAGTTGATGGTGCGGCCGATCTGGTAGGCGCCGAGCGCACCCAGAAGCATGAGCACCCACTGCGCCACCAGCGCCACGATGCCGCGGGGCTCGCGAGGAGCCGGCGGCCCCGGGTATGGCAGGCCGGACGGCGTGCCCGCGCGGGCGTCGTCCGTGCCGGTGGCCGTGGTGCGCTTGCTGTCGGTCGACGTCGTCATCACCCCCTGGGCCCGCTCATCCCGCAGATGTTCCACACGCCGCGGGCCCGATCCTCCGCCGGACCGCGACAGGTCCCGCGAGCATTGCACGCCGCGCGGCCGAGGTCACGCGCCGTTCCCCGCGAATGCCGCGCGGATGGCATCGGGTACCTCGTCGCGCAGCAGCACATCCGCACCCCCGGGTGCCACGGCATCGCCCACCGGCCCGCTGACCACCCGGCCCACATGGTGGGCGGCGCACACCGCCAGGCGGCGGCCGGCGTGGCCCACGGGCCGCACGGCACCGGTGAGGCCGATCTCCCCCATCGCGGCGGTGGTACCGGGCAGCGGCATGCCGCGCGAAGCGGATGCCACCGCGAGCGCGATGGCCAGATCGGCGGCGGGGTCCTGCGCCCGGGCGCCTCCGGCGACGCTCACGAACACGTCCTGATCCCCCAGCCGCACGCCCGCGTGGCGCGAGAGCACCGCGAGCACCTGCGCAAGGCGCGTGCGGTCCACCCCGCCGGCCACGCGGCGGGGTGGGACGATGTCGGTGGGGCCCACCAGCGCCTGCACCTCCACCAGCACGGCCCGGGAGCCCTCCACCGCGGGGAACAGGCACGACCCCACGCGCTCCCCGGCCTCGGCCAGGTAGACGGCCGAGGGGTCATCCACCGACATCAGGCCCTCCGGACGCATCTCCAGGATGCCGGTCTCGTTCGTCGACCCGAAGCGGTTCTTGAGCGCCCGGAGCACGCGCTGCGCCCGCAGGTCATCCCCCTCGAATGCGATGACGGCATCCACCATGTGCTCGAGCAGGCGGGGCCCCGCGAGGCCGCCATCCTTCGTCACCTGGCCCACGATGATCACGGCGATGCCGTGCTGCTTCGCCACGCGCACCAGCTCGGCCGTGACCTTGCGCACCTGTGCCGGGCTGCCCGGGGCACTGTCCACCGCGTCCGAGGCCAGCGTCTGCACCGAATCGATGGCGCACGCACCGGGCGGGTCACCCTCGAGCGCGGCCACCACCGACTCGAGGTGGGTCTCGGGCAGGACGCGTATGCGACCGCACGCGGGACCCAGGCGGTCGGCCCGCGACTTCACCTGTGCCGGTGATTCCTCTCCGGTCACCAGCAGCGCCTCGCGCGACTGCGCCATGTGCGCCAGGGCCTGCAGCACGAGGGTGCTCTTGCCGATTCCGGGCTCGCCCCCGATCAGCACCAGCGATCCGGGCACCAGCCCCCCGCCGAGGACGCGGTCCAGTTCACCGACGCCGGTGGGAATCCGGTGCTCGGCGAGCGGCTCCACCTCATCCAGGCGCCGCACCTCCGCGGTTGCGGGCGCAGCAGAGGGCCCACGCCCGCGTGCGCGGGACGCCGCCTGGGCCGGGGCCTCGCGGAGGGTGTCCCACTCCCCGCAGGCCGGGCAGCGCCCCACCCAGCGGGCCTCCACGTGCCCGCAGCCATCACATACGAACTGGCTGCGGGCCCGTGGCGGGCTCAGCGGTTACTCCGCGTCGGCGTCCGGGTCGGCGCCAACGGCGACCGCCTCGGGCGCCTCCGGCGCGGCGGGCGCCTCGCGGCGCTCCATCGACATCTTGTCGCCGTCGCGATCCACCACGATCACGAGCCCCTCCTCGAGGGTGCCATGCAGCAGCTCGTCGGCAAGGGGGTCCTCCAGCAGGCGCTGGATGGCCCGGCGCAGTGGGCGGGCGCCCATCGCGGGGTCGTAGCCCTCCTCCACCAGCAGGTCCTTCGCGGCGTCGGTGAGCTGGATCGACACGCCCTGCTCGGCCAGCTGCTGCTGCAACCGCACCAGCATGAGGTCGATGATCTGCTTGATCTCGTCCTTCGACAGCTGGTGGAAGACGATGATCTCGTCGATGCGGTTGATGAGCTCGGGGCGGAACACCTTCTTCAGCTCGCCCATGATGCGGCTCTTCATGTCGTCGTAGTCCATGCCGCCACCCTCCTCGGCCACGCTGAAGCCCAGCGGCGTGGACCGCGTGATGGTGGAGGCGCCGATGTTCGACGTCATGATCACGATGGCGTGGCGGAAGTCCACCTGACGCCCCTGGGCGTCGGTGAGGCGGCCGTCCTCCAGGATCTGCAGGAGGATGTTGAACACCTCGGGGTGGGCCTTCTCGATCTCGTCGAGCAGGATGACCGAGTACGGCTTGCGGCGCACCTGCTCGGTGAGCTGGCCGCCCTCGTCGTAGCCGACGTAGCCGGGCGGGGAGCCCACCAGGCGCGACACCGCGTGCTTCTCCATGTACTCGGACATGTCCACCTGGATCAGCGCCTGCTCGTCACCGAACAGGAACTCGGCCAGGGTGCGCGCGAGCTCGGTCTTGCCCACGCCCGACGGCCCCAGGAAGATGAACGAGCCGGCCGGCCGCTTCGGGTCCTTGATCCCGGCGCGGGCGCGGCGGATGGCCCGGCTGGTGGCGGTGATGGCCGCCTCCTGGCCGATGACGCGCTTGTGCAGTTCGTCCTCCATGCGGAGGAGCTTCTGGGTCTCGGCCTCGGTGAGCTTGAACACCGGGATGCCCGTCCACATCGAGACGATGTCGGCGATCTCCTCCTCGCCGATGTTCGGGCGGGGGGCGTCCTCGGCCTTCCACTCCTCCTCGAGGTCGCGCTTCTTGTTCGTGAGGCGGCGCTCGGTATCGCGCAGGTTCGCAGCCTTCTCGAACTCCTGCGCCTCGATGGCGGCTTCCTTGTCCTTGCGCACGCCCTCGATCTCGTCCTCCAGCTCGCGGAAGCTGGGCGGGGCGGTCATGGTGCGGATGCGCATGCGGCTGGCGGCCTCGTCGATGAGGTCGATGGCCTTGTCGGGCAGGAAGCGCTCGGAGATGTAGCGGTCGGACAGCACCGACGCGGCTTCCAGGGCCTCGTCGGTGATGTTCACCTTGTGGTGCTCCTCATACCGGTCGCGCAGGCCGCGCAGGATCTGCTCGGTCTCCTCGATCGAGGGCTGGTCCACCTTCACCTGCTGGAACCGGCGCTCCAGCGCGGAGTCGCGCTCGAGGTACTTGCGGTACTCATCCAGCGTGGTGGCGCCCACGGTCTGCAGCTCGCCGCGCGCGAGGGCCGGCTTGAGGATGCTGGCCGCGTCGATCGCGCCCTCCGCCGCGCCCGCGCCCACCAGGTTGTGGATCTCATCGATGAACAGGATGATGTCGCCGCGCTGGGCGATCTCCTTCATCACCTTCTTCAGGCGCTCCTCGAACTCGCCGCGGTACTTCGACCCCGCGACCAGCGCGGCCAGGTCGAGCGTGTAGATCTGCTTGCCCCGCAGCAGCTCGGGCACCTGGCCCGATGAGATGCGCTGCGCCAGGCCCTCGACCACGGCGGTCTTGCCCACGCCGGGCTCGCCGATGAGCACCGGGTTGTTCTTGGTGCGGCGGGCCAGGATCTGCATGACCCGCTCGATCTCCTTCTGCCGGCCCACCACCGGGTCCAGCTTGCCGTCGGCGGCAAGCTTGGTGAGGTTGCGGCCGAACTGGTCGAGCAGCTTGCTGTTCTTCTTGTCGCCCGACTGGCTGCCGGAACCGCTGCCCTGGCCCTGCCCCTGACGGCGGCCGGGGCCGGAGAGCATGCGGATGATCTCGTTGCGGATCTTCTCCGAGTCGGCGTCGAAGTCGGCAAGGATCCGTGCGGCGACGCCCTCGTTCTCGCGGACGAGGCCCAGCAGGATGTGCTCGGTGCCGATGTAGTTGTGGCCCAGCGACAGCGCCTCGCGCAGCGCCAGCTCGAGCACCTTCTTGGCACGCGGCGTGAACGGGATCTGCCCCGACGTGACCTCCTCGCCGGATCCGACGATGCGGATGACCTGGGCGCGGACCTCCTCCACCGTGATCTCGAGGCCCTCCAGCACGCGGGCGGCGAGCCCCTCCTCCTCGCGGAGAAGCCCGAGCAGGATGTGCTCTGTGCCGATGTAGTTGTGCTTGAGGGTCCGCGCCTCCTCCTGGGCCAGGACGACCACCTGGCGGGCGCGCTCGGTGAAGCGTTCGAACATCGTGCCTCAATCCTCCTGGGGCCCCGTGCCGGGACCGTTGGCGGCGGATGAAATAGGTGACGAACGTAGCACCGGATCAGCCCCCTCCGGGGGTTGTTCG
>CALIKX010000082.1 GCA_938017905.1 uncultured Thermoleophilia bacterium
GGGTGCCCCGGATGCGGAAAACGGCTGACCGGTACCCCGGATGTCCTGCAACGAAAGGTTGCAGTGTCATCCGGAAACTGCGGAAAACGGTAAATACAGTGCCCGCGCGGGGTTGACTGCGCCGGATGCGCCGCTAGGGTCACCCGCGGCCAATGACCTCCGAGGGGCTCCGTCCGGCAGTCGGGCGGTGACCTACAGCCACGGTGGAGCCCGCCTTGCGGGCTGTGGCGGAAAGGGAGCCAGGATCATCGACCGCAGCAGCAGGACCCCCCGCGCAGGGATCGCGTGGCGTCGCCGGCTCGCCGGCCTCGTCGCCGCCGCGCTCCTCGGTGCGGGCGCCTCGGTGATCGTGGCATCGCCGATGCCCGATCAGATCCCGGGTGGCGGGCAGAGCGTTGCGCCCCAGGGCTCGGGAATCGCCCCGCAGCCTGTCGCGACCGCGCCGGCCCCGGATCCCGCGGCTGCCGCCACTGCGCCGGCTGCCACCGCGCCCGCGGCAAAGCGCGCCGCGGTGCTCCGCTACGGAATGCGCGGTGCGGATGTGAAGCGGCTGCAGCGCGCGCTCCGCAAGGCGCGTATCCGCGTGCCCGTGGACGGTCGGTATGGCAAGAAGACGCGCGCCGGCGTGCGCATCTTCCAGCGCCGCATGAAGGTGCGGGCCACCGGCGTGGCCAACGCCAAGGTACTGAAGCGCCTGCGCATCAAGGTCCGCACGGTGGCCACGAGCCCCGGGGCGTTCACCGGCAGCGCCCGCTACCTGCGGGTGTTCCCGGTGGTCGGCGACTACAGCTACTCGAACGACTTCGGCGATCCGCGCGGTCAGGGCTCGCACCAGGGCAACGACATCATCGGCACGACAGGCATGACGCTGGTGGCGTGCACCGACGGCACGATCAAGCGAATGACGCGGTCGGAGACCGGCCTGGGTGGCATCTGGATCTGGCTCGAGGATGCCGAGGGCAACGAGTACTACTACGCGCACATGCAGTCCATCTCGCCCGAGCTCAGCGCCGGGTCGAAGGTGACCGCGGGCCAGGTGGTGGGCACGATGGGCATGACGGGTGACGCGCGCGGCACTGTGCCGCACCTGCATTTCGAGATCCGGCCCAACGGCGGGGGGTCCATCAACCCCTTCAATGAGCTCCGCGCCGTGGATCCGCAGAAGAAGTAACGAACCTGCAACGCCGACGGCGGGCGGGCCTGTAGGACCGGGCCCCCCGCCGTCGAAAGCGCTTCCCCGTGAGGCGGAGAGCATCAACCGGTAGCGCCGCGTGCGCCCTTGCCCTGGCCGCGCTCATGCTGGTGCCGGTGAGCGCCCCGGCACCCGGGGTGGTGGAGCGCAAGCAGGCGGTGGACCGCCGGCTGTACAGCGCCGAGGCCCGCCTGCGCGCCGCAATCGATCGCCAGGCCGTGCTCACGTCCGACCTGGCCACCATCAACCGGCGCCTGCGCGAGGTGCGGGGGCGCCTTGCCCCGCTGGCGGCGCGACGGGATGAGGCCGTGCGCGCGCATCGCCTGGCCCGGGGCACGCTGGTGCAGGTGAACCGCGACCTGGCATTCCAGCGCCGGCAACTGCGCATCGCCACCAGCCGCCTGCGCGTGCAGAGGCAGGCGCTGGCCGAGCGCATCCGCGAGATCTATCGCACCGAGGACGATGACCCGCTGCTCGGGCTGCTGCAGCGCGGCAGCCTGGCTGAGATCGCAGGTGCGGCGTCGGGCATCGAGCGTGCCACTGACCGCGACCGCGACATGATCGACTCGGTGGCGCGGTACCGGAATCTCACGCGCACCTCCGCCGCGCGCATCGCCGTGCTGCAGGAGCGTGCCGCGGCCGCGGAGGCGCGCACGGCGCGCCGGGCCGAGGTGGCCACGGCGGCGGCCCGCGACCTGGACGTGGAGCAGCGCGTGCTGCGCCGCACGAAGCGTGTGCGTACCCGCATGCTGGCCACCATCCGGGTGGACCGCGATCACATCGAGGACGACACGCGGGAACTGCGCGAGCAGTCGTTCGCGCTGGCCCGGCGCATCGCCGAGATCCAGGGCGTGCCCTACGCCGAGCCGGCCGATACCACCCCCTCGGCGGCGGGCTTCACCTGGCCGACCTCCGGCCAGATCACCTCGGGGTTCGGGCCCCGCTGGGGGCGCATGCACCAGGGGCTGGACATCGCCGCGCCCACCGGGCGGCCCATCACGGCCGCCAAGTCCGGCACGGTCATCGTGGCCGGCTGGTCGGGGGGCTACGGCCAGCTGGTGGTGATTGACCACGGTGGGGGGCTCGCCACCGCGTACGCGCACCAGAGCCGCATCGCGGTGAAGACCGGTGACCCGGTGACCCAGGGCGGCCTGGTGGGGTTCGTCGGCAGCACGGGTCACTCCACCGGGCCGCACCTGCACTTCGAGGTGCGGGTGAACGGCGCCGCCAGGGACCCGCTGCCGTACCTGTAGGCCCGCGCGTCTACACTCCGGCGGTCCCGCGCCCGACGTCGAGAGGATCCGCGCGTTGTCACAGATGCAGCCCGTCGCCAAGACCGCCCAGTACCTGGCCGAGCCGCACGAGGTCCACCGCGTGGTCCTCCTGTACTCGGGCGGGCTCGACACCTCGGTGATGCTGAAGTGGATCCAGGATGAGTATGACGCCGAGGTGGTGGCGCTGTGCATCGACCTGGGCCAGCCGGAGGACGACTTCGAGGCCATCCTGCAGAAGGCCGTGGACCTGGGGGCCGTGGAGAGCCTGGTGGTGGACGCCCGCGAGGAGTTCGCCCGCGACTACGTGGCGCCGGCCATCAAGGCGAACGCGCGCTACCAGGGTGGCTACCCGCTGTTCACGTCGCTGGGACGCCCGCTCATCGCGAAGCTCGCGGTGCAGGAGGCCCGCCGCCACGGCTGCGACACCATCGCGCACGGCTGCACGGGCAAGGGCAACGACCAGGTGCGCATCGAGGCCACCATCGCCACGCTCGCCCCCGAGCTCAAGATCATCGCGCCGGTCCGTGAGTGGCAGATGGGCCGTGACGAGGAGATCGCCTACGCGCAGGAGCACGGCATCCCCGTGAGCTCCAGCGTGGAGCGCCCGTACTCGATCGACGACAACCTGTGGGGCCGCTCCAGCGAGGGCGGGATCATCGAGGACCTGACGAAGGCGATCCCGGACGACGTCTTCCAGCTGGTCACCCCGCCCACGAAGGCCCCCGACACACCCGAGGACATCCTGATCGGCTTCCGCGGGGGGCTGCCCATCAGCCTCGACGAGGTCGAGATGCCCCTGCACGAGATCATCCCGGCCATCGCCGAGCGCGCGTGCCGCAACGGGGTGGGCATCATGGACCACATCGAGGACCGCGTGGTGGGCCTGAAGGTGCGCGACGTATATGAGGTGCCCGCGGCCACGGTGATCCTGGAGGCCCATCGCGAGCTGGAGAAGCTGGTGTGCACCGGCCGCCAGAACGCCCTGAAGCCGAATCTTGACCTGCTGTGGGCGCAGATGGCCTACGAGGGGCTGTGGTACGAGCCGCTCATGCAGGACCTCAACGCGTTCATGGACCACGTGAACCGCAAGGTGGAGGGCACGGTGACCGTGCGCCTGTACAAGGGCTCGGCCACCGTGGTGACCCGCGATTCGCCCATCGCCCTGTACGACCGCACCCTCGCCACGTTCGACGCCGACCCCAGCTTCTCGCAGAACGCAAGCCCGGGGTTCATCGAGCTCTTCAGCCTGCAGAGCCGCATGGCCCACCAGATCGCCGAGGCCCGCGACCTGGGGTGAGTACCCCCTGACACCACGCGTCGGGGGTGGGCGGTAGGTTTCCGCCGGTGAGCAGTTCCACGCCCTTCGCCCACCTGCACGTCCACTCCGACTACTCCATCCTGGACGGGGCATGCAAGATCCCGCGGCTGCTGGATCGCGTGGAGGAGCTGGAGCAGAGCGCCGTCGCGCTCACCGATCACGGGGTGATGAGCGGCGCGGTGGAGCTGTACCGCGAGGCGTCGAAGCGGGGCATCACGCCCATCGTGGGGCTGGAGGCCTACGTGGTGCCCGATCACCGGGAGCGGCCCGGGCGCGAACGGCGCAACCACCTCACGCTCCTGGCCGAGAGCACCGAGGGCTACTACAACCTCATCCGCATGTGCTCGGCCGGCTACCTGGAGGGCTACCACCGGCGGCCGCGCATCGACCACGACCTGATGAGCCGCCACGCCGAGGGCATCATCGTGCTGTCGGGGTGCCTGTCGGGCACCATCTGCTCGCGCCTGGCCGATGAGGACCTGAACGGCGCACGCGAGGAGTTGGACACCCTGTGCCAGATCTTCGGGCCCGAGGACGTCTACCTCGAGCTCCAGGATTCGGGGATCGCGTCGCAGAAGCGGATCAACCAGCACCTGGCCACGCTGGCGGCGGAGACCGGCCGCACCATGGTGGCCACCGGCGACGTGCACTACATCTGCCACCAGGACGCCGAGAGCCACGAGGCCCTGCTGGCCATCCAGACGCGCGACGTGCTGTCGAATCCCAATCGCTTCAAGTTCGACACGCAGGAGTTCTTCATCAAGTCGGCCGACGAAATGCTGGCCGCGCTGCCCGACTACCCCGACTCCATCCCCGCCACCATGGAGATCGCGGGTCGCTGCAGTGGCCTGGACCTGCCGCTCGGTGACATCAAGCTGCCGGTGTTCCCCGTGCCCACCGGCGAGTCGGACGACGTGTACCTCGAGCGGCTATGCCGTGAGGGCCTGGACCGGCGCTACGGCGAGGGCAACTGGCCAGCCGAGGCCGAGGACCGCCTGCACTTCGAACTGGACACCATCAAGGAGATGGGGTTCTCCTCGTACTTCCTGATCGTGTGGGACTACATCAAGTGGTCCCGCGACAACGGCGTGGCGGTGGGGCCGGGCCGTGGGTCGGCCGCCGGGTCGCTGGTGGCATTCTCGCTGCGCATCACCGACCTGGACCCCCTCGAACACGGCCTGCTGTTCGAGCGCTTCCTGAACCCGGGCCGCAAGTCCATGCCCGACATCGACACCGACTTCTCGGTGGGTGGCCGCGATCGCGTGGTGGCGTACGTCACCCAGAAGTACGGGGCCGACGCGGTGGCGCGCATCGGCACCTTCGGCAAGTTGCTGGCGCGCGCCGTGGTGCGCGATTCAGGTCGCGTGCTGGGCGTCTCCTACGGCCAGGTGGACCGCATCGCGAAGCTCGTGCCCGACAAGCTCGGCATCAAGCTGGACGAGGCCGCCGCACCCGGCGGCGAGCTCGCGGCCGCGATGGAGACCGACGAGGCGGCGCGACGCATCGTGGAGGTCGCGCGTCCGCTGGAGGGCCTGGTGCGCAACGAGGGCGTGCACGCCGCCGGCGTCGTCATCGCGCCCGGCGCGGTGACCGATTACCTGCCGGTGCGCGTGGACGACCAGGGGGCCGTGGTCACCCAGGTTCCCGACCACGACGTCGAGGCGCTCGGCCTGCTGAAGATGGACTTCCTGGGCCTTCGCAACCTGGACATCATCCAGGACGCCCTGCGGCTGGTGCGCGACACCACGGGGGAGGACCTCGACATCGAGGCCATTCCCATGGATGACGCGCCCACCTACCGCATGCTGGCCCGCGGCGACGCGCTGGGGGTGTTCCAGTTCGAGTCGTCGGGCATGCGCGACGCCCTCCGCGAGGTGCGCCCCACGGAGTTCGCCGACCTGGTGGCGCTGGTGGCGCTCTACCGCCCCGGGCCCATGGCGTTCATCCCCACCTACGCGCGCAATAAGCGCGACCCCAGCCGCATCCGGTTCGCCGACCCCCGGCTGGAGCCCATCACGGGCCCCACGTACTCGGTGGCGGTGTACCAGGAGCAGCTCATGCAGATCTCCCGCGCGCTCGCGGGGTTCTCGCCCGCCCGCGCGGACGACCTGCGCAAGGCGGTGGGCAAGAAGGACAAGGAACTGATGGCCTCGCTGCGCGACGAGTTCGTGCAGGGGTGCATCGACTCGGGCACCGACCCGGGCGTAGCCGACGACCTCTGGGGTCTGTGCGAGGCGGCAGGCGATTACTCGTTCAACAAGTCGCATGCCGCCTGCTACGCGCTTCTGGCGTACCGCACCGCGTACCTCAAGGCCAACCACCCCGCCGAATACATGGCGGCCGTGCTGACGTCGGTGATGGACACCAAGGACCGCGTGCCCTTCTACGTGGCGGCGTGCACCGACATGGGAATGGATGTGCTGCCACCCGACGTGAACCAGTCCGAATCCGGGTTCGCCGTCACGGGCGAGCGCGAGATCCGCTTCGGGCTGACGGCGGTGAAGGGGGTGGGGGAGAACGCCGTGCGTGCGCTGGTGGACCAGCGCACCTCCGACGGCCCGTACACCTCCCTATGGGACTTCTGCCGGCGCATCGACCCGGCCCAGCTGAACAAGCGCGCCCTGGAGAGCCTGATTCGCGGCGGCGCGCTGGACTGCACCGGAGCGAGTCGGGCCGGCATGCTCGACGCCCTGCCCGCGGCCATGGCCCAGGCCGCCAAGCGCCGCAATGACCAGGCCGCCGGGCAGGAGTCGCTGTTCGGCATGCTGGAGGACGCCGGCGCGGGGTCACTGGATGCGGACCTGCCCATCACGATGTCCGAGATGGACAAGGACGACCTGCTGGCCGGCGAGAAGGAGGCCATCGGCCTGTATGTGTCCAGCCATCCGCTGGCCGACTGCCGGCGCCAGCTGAGGCGCCTCACCACCGTGACCATCGGCGAGGTCGGTACGTGCGCCGATGGCCAGTCGGTCACCCTGGGCGGCATCGTGGGCGCGGTGAAGAACATCACCACCAAGCGCGGCGAGCCCATGGCATTCGTGCGCCTGGACGACCTGGAGGGCCAGATCGAGGTGGTGGTGGTGCCGCAGGTACTCGCCGCCGCCCGGGAGATCCTGGCCGAGGACTCCCTGGCGCTCATCACGGGGCGCATCGACCAGAAGGGCGAGGGCGAGACCAAGCTGGTGGCCCAGGCCGTGGAGCCCTTCCAGCCCGACCCGGCCGACGAGGAGGACCGTCTGCTGCTGGAGGTGGATGCCTCGCGGTTCGCGCAGGCCGACATGGTGCTGCTGAAGAAGCTGTTCAGCGACCACCCGGGCGAGGCCTGCGTGATCGTGGCGCTGCGCACGCCGGAGGGGGAGACCCGCATGCGCCTGGGGCGCGAGTACCAGGTGGACCCGGCCGATCGCGGGCTGCTCGCCTCGCTCAAGAGCATGTTCGGCGAGCGCGCCGTGGCTTGATCGCCCGGGCGGCCCGCGCTTCACTGGGACCGTGAGCAGTCCTCCCCAGCACGGGTCGTGCCGCGCCTGCCCCGTCCGGTGCGAGCGCGTGGTGTACCCGGCGCACTGCGTGGCCACCGGGTGCCCGCGCATGTACGCGCACGACGCCGATGGCGTGCGGTGGATCGGCTGCATCGACGGCGTCTTCACCGCCGAGGTCGACCTGCGCCGCCTGCAGGAGCAGGAGGCGGCGCACCCGGGGTTCGGGGCGCTGCGCGCCGACGGCGCGCCGGGCGTCCGTTGCAAGGCGGCCATCGACCCCACCTTCCCCCATCGCGACGCGGGCGAGTGCACCGAGCCGGGGTTCCGGGCCGCGCACCCGCGCGCGGCCGACGGGCGCGAACCGGTCACCACGCGTCGTACCCCGCCGGGCTCCTAGCGCGGCGCCATCTGCCCGAGGCGCCGCATTGTGGTGAGCGCCTCATCCATCAACTCATCCATCACCTGTCCCGCCGGCCGGTCCGGGCCCGCGAGCGATGCCGCCTGGCCCGCCCACAGCGCCATGTGCTCGGCATCGTCGGCTGCCATCGCGGCCCGGCGCACGTCGGCCGTCGCGGCGTTCTGGCGTGGCCACCCCAATGCCCCCGGAGCATCGAGCGCGCGCGTGATCGAATTGGGAAGGCCGCGGGCGGGTCGACCCGACAGCGATCGGGTGATGATGGTCCCATCGTCGCTCGCATCGCGCAGCCGCTCGCGCCACCCCCGGGGCACGCCGGCCTCGTCTGCCACGAGGAAGGCCGTGCCCATCTGCACGCCGGAGGCACCCAGGGCCAGCGCAGCCGCGATCCCGGCCCCATCCATGATTCCCCCGGCGGCGACCACCGGCACCTCAACGGCGCCCACCACCTGGCGCACCAGCGCCAGCGTTCCGACCAGCGGCACCGGTGCATCCGCAGGCACCTCGATGTTCGAGCGGTGGCCACCGGCCTCGGCGCCCTGCGCCACCACCGCATCGGCCCCGGACTCCACCATGCGCACCGCATCTCCGACGGTGCTGGCCATGGCGATCAGCGTCGCTCCGGCGGCATGCGCGATGCCCGCAATGGGCGTGGGGTCGCCCAGGCCCGTTGCCACCACCGATGCCCCGGCGGCAAGGCCGGCCTCCACCAGTTGCTTCGGGGATGCCGGGCTGGGCGCCGGAGGCGGTGGATGCGGAAGGCCCATCTGCGCGCGCAGCCCGGAGAGCACGGCATCCATGCGTGCGGGGTCGGCCCCCACCCGGGGTACCTCCGGCGAGATCAGCACGTTTACCCCGATGGGAGCGCCGCCCGACATGTCCACCGCGGCGCGCACGGCGGCCTCGACGGCATCCGGCTGCATCCCGGCAAGGCCGAATGTGCCCAGTCCGCCGGCCCGCGACACGGCGGCGACCAATTCCGGGGTGGTCGGCCCGCCGGCCATCCCGGCCAGGAGCACCGGCCGATCGATGTCCAGCAGGCGTGTGAGCGGGGTATCGATGCCCTTCATGGAGACAGGCTGTCAGAGGCTCTGCGCGCATGCCGCATGGCCGCGGGTGATGCCGGCACCGGATCCTCCCCCAGGGCCACCTTGCGGGCGATCCATCCCGCCAGCCGCCGCCGCTGGTCATCGTCCAGCCAGTTCTCCGCCACGTGCCGCAGGCGCGCCAGGGTGTCGTCGCCTCTGGCCAGCGCCTTGCTGCGCCCGGTGCGGAGCGCGATCCATCCGATCAGGCGGTCGGCCTGGTCCTCGCTCATCGTGAGCGCGGCCACGCGGATGATGTCCTCCACCGGGTCCCCCATGCGCGGGGGACCATAGCGAACACATGTTCGTATCCGCGCGGTGCCATGGCGCTACGCGGCGGGCTGCCTCCGCAGGCCGGCGATCCAGTTGGCCACCGACTGCATCCACCCGGCGCACGCCGCGTACTCGATCAGCGCGAACCACACGGCGACCGCCACCAGGGCCAGGATCCACGTGGCCAGGCCGATGGACGACATCGCGATCAGCACGACGGCCGCGATGATCAGCCCGCCGATCTCCAACTGGCGCCGGTAGGTGCGTGAGAACTCCGTGATGCGCCCGGCGTCCGACGCCGAACCTGTCCGCAGGTCATGCCATCGGGCGGCAATCCACCCCCGTGCATGGCGCGCGGGCTTGTCCGGTCCCAGCAGCCACAGGCCACCGCCGATCAGCGCGGCGAAGAACGACACCCACAGGGTCTGCGAAATCAGATCCTTCGTTGCCGATCCCAGGATGGCGTCCACCACGTCCTGCGTGGCGGGGTCGCTTACGAGGCCCGAGATCACGCCGCGGGCGATCCGGATGGTGATGGTGGTGATGATGATGGCCACCACGATGGCGATCATCGCCCGGAACGCCGCGCTGCGCCGGTTGCGCGCCGTGATGATGCCGGCGACCAGCAGCACCGCGAATAGCAATGGCAGCACCCATGCCAGCGTCCAGATGATGGAGATGGCGTCCTGGATGGTCACCACGTAGTCGCCCTGCACCAGGGTGATGGTGCGATCCGCCCCCTCGCGCGGTGGCGGAAGGTATGCGGCAAACTCGCCTAGCGCGTCCTCTACCTGCGACCGGGCCTTCGTCGCGATGAATGTGGTGTCAAGGACGATCGCGTCACCCTCGAACTCGAAGATGCCGGGCTCGTTGCGTACCAGTGCCACGATCTCCTCGCTTAAGCGCGAGGTGATGGCCTCACCGATGTCCCGTCCGGCACGGGAGTCCAGGAAGGCATTCACCGCGTTGCCCACCTGCGACCGGACCGCGGTGCTGATGCCTGTGGCCAGCAGTGCCTTCTGCGTGTCGTTCACCGGAAGCCGCGACACCGCCTGCTCGGCCAGCTGGTTGGCGCGGTCCTGCGGCAGCAGGTCGTCCTCCACGTACTGCACGACCCTCTCGCGCAGCAGCGTGCGGCCCTCCACCTGCAGCGCCGAGGCCACGTAGCCGTCGGGCTGGAACGCCGACACCCGCATCCACACGAACAGGCTGCCCAGCACCAGGCACAGGATCGACAGTGCGAGCAGGACAAACGCAAGGAACCCCCGCCATCGCTGCGCCTTCTGCAGCGGGGTCTCGGGGTCGGCGGTGGTGGCGTCCGGAGCGATTGAGGTACTTTACCCGCGCCCGCGGATCACCCCGTGAGACGCCGCTGCACTCCGGAACGTCATTGGGGGCATGGGTCCGGGGGCCGCGCTACGGTGTGCTCCAACGGTCAGGAGGTGACGTGGTGAGCAGCGAAGTTCCCACCCGGCGCCCGAGGTCCCCCGAGGAGGAACTCGAGCGCGCCATGGCCGACTACCTGCGCGTTTCGCGGGGAGGCCACCTGTACGCGAGTGACGACGAGCACCAGCGCGCCGAGGAGGCTGCGTGGGGTCGCCTCATCGCCGCGCGGGAGATGACCGAGACGGCGGGCGCGGCCTCCTAGTTCCCCTCGTCCCCCCAACGGAAGCCCGTGGCGGAGGCTGCGACGGGCATCGGGCTGGTGGGCAGGCCGCTGCGCGGCGGGTGGTGATACGCCACGGGCGAGGTGTCGTTCGGAGCGTCAGGATGGAAGAGCGAGGCCAGGTACTGGATCTGCCCGCGTCCAGGGCCGATCTCGTACTGCCCGCCCCCGTAGGCCCCCAGGCCATCACGCGCGATGCGGTCGTAGAGGTCGAGCACTGCCTGCACTGATCCCAGGCGTGACGGCTTCACGTTGACGGTGCGTGGGGTGATGGGCATGGCGTCGATGTCGTCGGCCGCGTGCAGGGGTGCGTCCCAGGTGACGCGCTGCTCGGCCCCCGCGAGCGCGATGCGGGTGCGGGCGTCCACCCGCGGGTCCTCCAGCCACGCGCCGGGGAACTCCTCGGCCACCATCGCGTAGAGGGCCGGGTCGGCCCCCGGGTCCACCTCCTTGCCCGGGTAGTGGCCCTTCAGGTCCACCACGTCCACCTGCGCGCCCCCGGCCAGCGTGCGCGTTACCTCGCGCGTCCATGACGGCGTGGCATCCACCTTGAATCCGATGCCCGGCATCGCCTCGGCCCAGTCGAGCACGCGCGCGACATCCGGCGGTTCGCCGATACCGGTGGAGATCACGAAGTCCACCGGGCGCGGCTCGATCCCCAGCACGCGCCACAGCGGCTGGCGGGCCTGCCGCAGGGCCAGGTCCAGCGCGGCGCTCTCGAACGCCCATCGCCGGTATTCACGGCTGGGCGGCCAGTCCGGCGGCGCGGGGAACAGGTCCATCGACGCCAGGGCCTGCGACAGCGCGTGCAGGGTCCACTCGCCCTCCAGCGCCGGCGGACTGGCCGCCTGGAACGCCGCGGCCTCGTCCGCCTCGTAGGTGACGTCCTCGCCGAGGCCCTCGTGGCCGGCGCCGCGCAGCCGCACCACTGTGACGGTGCGCGTGAAGTGCGGGGACACTTCCAGCGCCCGGGGCTCCAGCACCACCTCATCGATGGTGAGGGGCAGGTCGCGGACGCGGTCGTACAGGCTCACCTGCGCGCGCCGCCGCGTTCGCCGTCCAGCGGGCGGCCGACCAGCGGATTTCTCATGTCATGGGCGTGGGCTGCCGGGATCCTGATCATGAAGCCAGCCTACCGGCGGGGCCCCGCGATACCGTGGAGGTCATGCCCGGCCATGCCGACATCACCATTCGCAATTCCCATGGCGACGTCGTGGGGCGCGTTGCACGCGCGGACGACGGATCGCTGCGCGTGGAGGTGCACGACGAGCGGTCACGGTGGCTCGTGGAGCTCGCGGCGTCGCGTGCCGGGGCCCCCGCGCGCCCCCGGCCACGGGCCTCGTGCAGTGCGCCGTCCGCTGCGCCGCCCGAAGGCCCACCGGGCCTCACCCTCAACCCCTGATTGAGGGTTGGGGGGCGCATCTCAAGCGGCGCATGATCTGGCGCGCCGCCGTGGTGGCCCCTATGGTGCCTCGCCCTATGGCACGCACCCTCACCCCCGACCTGGTCGAGATCGCCCTCATCGAAGTGGCGTCGGTTCCCGGCGGCATCCCCCGCAGCGTCCTGTGGGCTGCCGTCGCGGCGCGGCTGGCTGAGATGGATCCCGAGACGCCGCCCCCGGCTCCGGACCGGGTCCTCCGGGCACTCGGCATGTGCATCGTGCGCGGCGAACTGGACGAGGTGGACGGCCGCGTGGTAGCGGCCCTCGCTGGGCCGGAATCCGCCAGCGCGTAGCGCGCCGCGGGCAGGGTCGTGCCGTGGCGTGACGAACTGACCGGGCGTGGATCCCGATCGCCTGATGCCGCTCACCGACGCCGCCCGGCTGGCCGGGTGCTCGCGCAAGTCGCTGGAGCGGCGCGTGGAGCGTGGCAGCCTGCCCGCCGATCTGGATGCCGATGGGCGACGGGCGGTGCGGGCAGTCGATCTGCTGCGCGCGGGCCTGGTGTCGCTGGCCCCGGCGCGATCACAGGCCGGCGTGGACCCCCGCGAGGTGGCCGACGCGGTGTCGGAGGCACGGGCCATGCAGGCCGCGCTCGATGCCACGGAGGCAGCCCTCGCCCGCGCCCGCGAGGAGGTGTCGATGTTGCGCCAGCGCGTGATGGATGCCGAGGCCCGGGCGGCCGTGGCCGAGGAGGACCTGAACCGGCTGGTGCTCGGCGGGGCGCCCGATGGCGTCACCCGTGCCCGCGGTCGCGGTCGGCTGCGCCTGAAGGCGGGCTAGAGAAGCCCCAGCAGTTCCCGGGCCGTCTGCCCGGGCGCCTCCTCGGCGAGGAAGTGCCCGGAATCGAGCGCCCGCCCGCGCACGTCCACGCCCTGGTCGGTCCACGTGCCGAGGACGTCGTAGATGCGCTCCATCGCGCCGTGGCGCCCCCACAGCACCAGCAGCGGGCACCCGATGCGGCTGCCCGCATCCGCGGCGTCGTGCGCGAGGTCGACGGTGGCCGCCGCCCGGTAGTCCTCGCACTGGGCGTGGATGGTGGCGGGGTCGGCGAACGCCTGCTCGTAGTCGGCGAGCGCCGCCGGATCGAACGCGAAGCCGGGCGCCGCCCAACGGCGCAGGGTCTCGCGCAGCCACCACCGCGGGTCGGCGCCGATCATCCGCTCGGGCAGGCCGTCCGGCTGGATGAGGAAGAACCAGTGGTAGTAGGCGGTGGCCAGCGCCTGGTCGGTGGTGGCGAACACGGTGGCCGTGGGCACGATGTCCAGTACCGCGGCGGCGGAGACCCGGTCGGGGTGGTCCAGGCACATGCGCCGCACCACGCGCCCCCCGCGGTCGTGCCCGGCCACGGCGAAGCGGTCGAACCCCAGCGCCGACATCACCTCCACCTGGTCCTGCGCCATCGCGCGCTTGGAGTAGCCGGCGTGGTCATCTCCTCCATCCGGCCGGCCACTGGCGCCGTAGCCGCGGAGATCCGCGCACACCACGGTGAAGTGCTCGGCCAGCACCGGTGCCACCCGGTGCCACATGGCCATGGTCTGGGGGAATCCGTGCAGCAGCAGCAGTGGCGGGCCCGTGCCCGCCACTGCCACCGCGATGTCCGTGCCGGTCACCGCGATGGTGGATCGCGTGAAGCCGGCCAGCGGGGTCACGTCGCCTTCTTCTCCGTGATGGTGACCGTCTCGATGGTCACGGGCGGCTCGGGGGTCTCGGTGCCCTGCGCCGCCATGGTCGAGATCTTCTCGGCCACGTCCTGCCCCTTGGTGACCTTTCCGAACAGCGAGTAGGCGGCTGGCAGCTGCACGCCCTGATCGCCCACGATGATGAAGAACTGCGAGCCGTTGGTGTTCGGCCCGGCGTTCGCCATGGCCACGGAACCCACCTGGTACTGGCCCTCTTCCGGTAGCTCGTCCTCGAACGAGTACCCCGGTCCGCCGGAGCCCGTGCCCTCGGGGTCGCCCCCCTGGATCACGAAGTCCGGGATGACCCGGTGGAACGTGAGGCCGTCGTAGAAGCCCTCCCGCGCGAGGAACACGAAATTGTTGACGGTCTTCGGCGCGGCTGCCGGATCCAGCCGGATCTGGATATCGCCCTCGGAGGTGGTCATGTCGGCCGTGTAGGTGGACTTCGGGTCGATGGTCATGGCCGGCGGCGCCGACCAGGACTTCGCGGCGGCGGCCTCGGCGGCCGTGGTGGTGGAGTCGGATGAGCCGCAGCCCGCAAGCACGGGGGCGGCGATGAGGACCGCGGCGGCGGTCGTGGCGAGGATTCGTCTCATGCGGGCGAGGATACCTGTCACGTGTACCCCGCCAATCCGGGGCGTTAGGGTGGGAACCGATGATGTTCGTCGTCGCACAACTGCAGAGGCAGTCCTGATACTCCGACGTTCCGCCCTGATGGCCGGCGTCCTCCTCCTCGTGTCCTCAACCGTGGCCATCGGCCATTCCGGCGTCCGCGCGACGTCGCCGAAGAAGGGCTCGGTCGTCCGCGTGCTGCCGAAGAAGGTGACGATCACCTTCCGTGATCGCCTTCTCCGTGTCACACAGGCGCGGGTAGTCGATGCCCGCGGGAGGAATCATGCGGTCTGGGCGCGCCTCGACCGGCGGAATGCGGCGAAGGTGGTCATTCGGACCCGCCGGCCCGTGGCGGGGCGGTACCGCGTGCTCTGGAAGGTGCAGGCGGAGGACGGACACACCGAAACCGGATCATTCCGGTTCAGGGCGCGCCGGTCACGGTGAGTGCGACTGCCGTCCGGCGGCCCAGGCGGCCGCCTGGGCTCCGGCAACGGCGAGCGCGATGATCCATCCCCACGTGGGGATGATCAGCGCGAGGGGCAGGCCCACCAGCGCGACGCCCGAGGCGATCGCGTGCGCGCGCCGCACGGGGATGAGGTCGGCGGCGAGAAACGCCGCCGACAGCGGGATGCCGATGAGCGTGACGATCATCAGCACCCCGAATGCGGCGGGCAGCCCCAGCACCAGGCGCGCCACCACGTCCGCGACGGCCAGCACCAGGAGGATGGCCCGGCGGTAGGTCACCCGCCCGCCGGCGTGGCGAAGCGGTCGAGCACCGCCCCCGCGGCGTCGATGAACGCGTAGCGGACGGCGCCCGCCCCGTAGTCGGCCCGCAGCGAACCGAACTCGGCGATGGACACCACGGCGTCGGCGCTTTCGGGCGTGAACTCATCGCCGTCCGACCGCGGTGCGCCGCCCGTGCCCACCGTGAGGCACAGCACCCCGTCCACGGTGCGCCGCTCATATCGGTGGTTGTGACCGCTCAGCACCGCCGCCGCACCGGCCTGCCGGATGACCGGCAGCACGGGGTTGCCCGCCTCGGGCGGCCGGTGGATCAGCACCCACCGGGCATCCGCGTCACGCGTATCGGCCAATGCGCGGCGTAGGAACGGAAGGTCGGCGGCGTCGCCCTCGATGCCCAGCGTGATGAACGCCAGGCGTCCGTAGCGCTGCACGGAGCGGTCGCCATTGCCGGGCCAGCCCAGCGCCTCGGCCAGCGGCCGCCCGCCCTGCCACAGGGTGTCGTGGTCGCCCATCACCCCCAGCAGGGGGCCCTGCGACATCAGCGGCCGCATGGGGCGGAAGATCGTCTGGTCGAACAGCACGGGCGCGGCGGCCAGGTACACGTTGTCGCCGGTGGACACCGTGAATGCCGGCCCCTGCGCGGCTCCGACCCGGGCCACGGCGTACTGG
>CALIKX010000083.1 GCA_938017905.1 uncultured Thermoleophilia bacterium
GGTTCGTGGTGGATGAGGGCAAGGGCTGTTCACGCTGCGGCGAGTGGAAACCGTTTGCCGAATTCTCGAGGCAGGCGGCTTCAAAGGATGGGCACGGCTCATGGTGCCGCCCGTGTGTGCGTGAGTACCAGCGCGACCGGAAGCGCGAGAGGGTGGCCGCGGAGGTCGTGGAGCCGGTGGGGGACGCCCCGGCATCCGAGGGCGAGACACCCGCGGAACGCACAAGGCGGCACGTTCGGGAGCTGAAGCGCCAGGGAATGACCGTGGCCGAGTACGGGGCGGCGCTCGAGGAGCAGGGCGGCGGCTGCGCGGTGTGCGAGTCCACCGACCCCGGCGAGGTGTCCGACCTGTTTGCCGTGCATCGGGTTCCCGAGGGTGGGACGGCGCTGTTGTGCCACGGGTGCCACTCGGCCCTCAACAGCCTCGCCGACAGCCGCTTGCGTGTGATCGCGGCGGCGTCCTACTTGGAAAGCGACCGCCGGTTTCCCTCCCCGGGGGAGCTGCGGCCACTGGGGCGCGATGAGTGCACCACCCATGACGACTACCTACGCGAAATGGACTATTGGCGGCGCGCCAGGGTTACGCGCGTGTTCGTGGATGAGGTCGTGCGCCCGGCTCACGGCGGCGCGTGCGCCATTTGTTCGACGACGGGGGCGCCGGTCGAGAGGGTGGACCGGGTGAGGGCCAGCGGCGAGGTGCGCGGGCTGTTGTGCGCGCCGTGTGGGGAGGCGGTGGGGTTCGTCGGTGACGATGCCGGGAGGCTGCGCGCAATGGCGGTATTCCTGCGCGCCGTCTAGGGGCTAATCCAAAATCACACAAGCCATCCGAAATAGGGGTGGAATCCGCCGTGTGCAGATTTATATAGAGAGAGAGAAAGAGTTCTTTTTTTCTCTTATATAAGGGAGATTCGGGACCCCCCTTCCTTCCTGTTGCGCCCTAGCTACCCCCAAAATCCACCGAATCCGGCGTCGCGCGCTTTTGGGATTGCCAAAAAGGGGCCGAAATGGATTGGCGCCAGTTTTGGCGCCAGAACATTCCGGACCCCACCGGTATTTGGCCGGTATTTGGGCGGAAATGGAAAAGCCCGCCGGAGCGGGCTAAACCATGCGAATCCTTAGTGGGGACGGTGGGATTCGAACCCACACGGGGTATTACCCCAGCGGAGTTTGAGTCCGCCGCGTCTGCCGTTCCGCCACGTCCCCGGCGGCCCCGGGGTGGTCAGTCCTCCGGGGTGATGCGGGCCAGGCCCTCCTCGATCGCCACGCGGCGCGTGGCCGCCGCGACGGCGGGCGCAACCTCGGGGTTGAAGCAACTGGGGATGATGTAGTCCTCGTGCAGCTCGTCGTCGGTGATGACGTCGGCGATTGCCTGCGCGGCGGCCACCTTCATGCCCTCGCTGATCTGGCGGGCTCGCACGTCCAGCGCACCGCGGAAGAGCCCGGGGAAGGCCAGCACGTTGTTGATCTGGTTGGGGTAGTCCGAGCGCCCGGTGGCCATCACCCGCACGTAGGGTGCGGCCACCTCCGGCATGATCTCGGGCGTGGGGTTCGCCATCGCGAACACGATCGGGTCCTTCGCCATGCTCTGCAGTTGCTCCACCGAGAACGTGCCCGGACCGGAGAGCCCCACGAACATGTCGGCGCCCCGCACGGCCTCGCTCAGGTCGCCGCGCACGCCGTCCGGGTTGGTGTTCTCGGCGTACCAGTCCTTCATGAAGTTCATGTTCTCCGTGCGGCCCCGGTAGATGGCACCCCGGGTATCGCAGCCGATGATGTTCTCAACCCCGGCGTTCATGAGGATCTTCGAACAGGCGACGCCGGACGCGCCGATGCCGTTCACCACGACCGTCAGTTCCGCCATGGACTGGCCGGTGATCTTGCACGCGTTGATGAGCGCCGCGAGCAGGACGACCGCGGTTCCATGCTGGTCGTCATGGAAGACGGGGATGTCCAGGCGCTCCTTCAGGGTGTCCTCCACCTCGAAGCACACGGGGGCGGCGATGTCCTCCAGGTTGATGCCCCCGAATGCCGGGGCGATGGCCTCGCACACCGCGATGAGCTCGGCGGCGTCGTGGGTGTCCACGCACACGGCGTAGGAATCCACGTCGGCGAACTCCTTGAACAGCAGCGCCTTGCCCTCCATCACAGGCATGCCGGCGGCCGCGCCGATGTCACCCAGGCCGAGCACGGCGGTGCCGTTGGTGATCACGGCAACCATGTTGCGCTTGAGGGTGTAGTCGAACGCGGCTTCGGGGTCCTCGGCAATGCGCCGGGCCACCGATGCCACGCCGGGCATGTAGGCCACCGACAGGTCCTCGCGAGTGGCGAGGGGTGCCCGGGGCACCATCTCGATCTTGCCGCCGTTGTGCAGGCGGAAGGTGCGATCCTCGGCGGAGACGACGGTGACGCCGTCGAGCGCGCCCACCGCGGCCACGACCTCGTCCTCGTTCTCGACGCTCGTGGCGTCCACGACGACCTCGCGTACCACGCGGCGGTGGTCGGCTTCCACGACCTCCATGGAGGAGATGGACGCCCCCTGGTCGCTGATGGCCGTTGCCACCTCGGCCGCGAGGCCGGTGCGCCCGGCCTCGAGCTCGAGCCTCAGGGTGACGCTGAACTGCGCGCTTGGCGTGACTGCCACGAGGTCCTCCACGTCGACGAACGGCGGAAGGATACCCGCCCGTCACGCATTCCCCGCCGTCGACCCAACACCTGCCGGATACACTCGCCCGCGTGAGCACGGATGCCATCAATCCCGCCGGCGAGATCCTGCTCATCGATGGCTACAGCCTTGCCTTCCGGGCGTTCTTCGCCCTGCCCGAGAGCATCGCGCGCGCAGACGGCATGCCCACCAACGCCCTCTACGGGCTGGCGACCATGACCATCAAGGTGATCGACGAGGAGAAGCCGTCGCGCGTGATCGTCGCCTGGGACCCGCCCGGGCCCACGTTCCGTGACGAGGCCTACCCGGAGTACAAGGCCGGGCGGCGCGAGACACCCGACGCGTTCCGCGCGCAGTCACCGCACTTCCGGCCGCTCATGGAGGCCTTCGGTGCCGTGAACGTGGAGGTCGAGGGCTTCGAGGCCGATGATGTCATCGGCACCCTGGCGCGCCGGGCCTCCGAGGAGGGCGCCCGCGTGACCATCCTCACCGGTGATCGCGACGCGCTGCAACTGGTGGATGACAACGTGAGCGTGCTCGCCACGGGGCGCGGGGTCACCGACACCACGCGCTATGACCCCGCGAAGGTGGAGGAGCGGTACGGCGTGCCGCCCGCGAAGATGCCGGACCTCCGCGGGATGATCGGCGACTCCAGCGACAACCTGCCGGGCGTCCCGGGCATCGGCGAGAAGACCGCCGCCCAGCTAATGGCCCGCTACGGGTCGCTGGAAGAGATCCTCGCGCATGCGGATGAGCAGTCGCCGAAGCGCCGTGAGAACCTCACCGTGCATGCCGACACGGCCCTGATGTGCCGTGACCTCTCCGTCATCGACACCCGCGTGCCGCTGGAGCTCGACCCGCTGGACGTCCCGCTGGTCACGCGGGATGCCGCACGCCGCGATGCCCTGCAGGACGCCTTCCGCGAGTTCGAGTTCCGCACGCTGGCCCGCCGCGTCGCCGAGATGGCCGGCGACGACGAACCGCCGGGGGCCGGGGCCGGTGGGGTGGACGCAGCGGTCATCCGGGTGCAGGAGCAGCCGCCGGAAGCCCTGGCAATGGGCCTGGCGGGCACCGGCGATACGGCGCTCGCGGTGGAGGGCAACGCCATCGCGGCGGTCACCGGCGATGCGGCATGGGCCACATCGCTCGGCGGCGACGGCCCCGGGGGCATCGTGCCCATCCTCGGTGCCGTCCCCTGGTCGGCCCACGACGCCAAGGCGATCCTGCGCCGCGCGCGCATCGATGCCCCGCTGCCCGCGCATGACACCATGATCGCCGCCTACCTGCTGGAGCCGCGGCGTCGTGGGTATCCGCTGGCGGAACTGGCCGAAGAAGCCGGGGTGGCCGTGCGCGCGGAGGGCGCAGGCGAGGACGCCTGCCGCGCCGCGGAGGCGGCTGCCGCGGTGGCGGCGCTGCGCCCACTGCAGGAGGCCCGCATGGCCGATGAGGGCCTCGAGGACCTGTTCCACCAGGTGGAGATGCCCCTGGTCGGGGTTCTCGTGGCCATGGAGAACGCCGGTGTGGGAATCGACGTCGGTCGCCTCGCTACGACCCGGACGGCCGTGCGCGCGGAGATCGACGACCTCACGAGCCGCATCCACGACCTCGCAGGCGGCCCGTTCACCATCGACTCGCCCAAGCAGTTGGCCGAGGTGCTGTTCGACCGGCTGGGTCTCCCCGCAGGGCGGAAGGGGAAGACCGGCTACTCCACCGATCGCCGCGTGCTGCGCGATCTCGCGGACCGGCACGAGATCGTGCCCCTCGTGATGCGCTACCGCGAGCTGGTGAAGCTCGACAGCACCTACCTCGCGGCGCTGCCGGACTTGGTGGACCCCGCCGACGGACGAATCCACACGACGTTCAACCAGACCGTCGCCGAGACAGGGCGCCTGTCATCGGTCAATCCCAACCTGCAGAACATCCCCGTGCGTACCGAGGCCGGCCGGGAGATCCGGGATGCCTTCATCCCCGCGTCCGGGACCGTGCTGATGAGTTTCGACTACTCGCAGGTGGAGTTGCGGATCCTGGCCCACTGCTCCGGAGAGCCCGCGCTGCGCCAGGCGTTCGCTGAGGGCCGCGATGTCCATGCCGCGACGGCCTCAGAGGTATTCGGCGTTCCCGTGGACGACATGCCGCGCGAGGTCCGCGACCGTGCGAAGGCCGTCAACTTCGGGATCATTTATGGCATCTCCGACTTCGGGCTGAGCGAGCAGCTCGGCATACCCCGAAGCGAGGCCCGCGAGTACATCGACGCCTACCTCGCGCGGTACCCGCGCGTGGGCGAGTTCGTGGCGCAGACCATCGCGCAGGCCACCGAGGACGGCTACGTGACCACCCTGCTCGGCCGACGCAGGGATATCCCGGAACTCAAGGGCCGCACCCAGCAGCAGCGGCAACTGGGTGAGCGCCTCGCGGTCAACACCGTCATCCAGGGGTCGGCCGCGGACATCATCAAGGTGGCCATGATCCGGGCCGCCAACGCGCTTGCCGCGGAGCCGACGGCCGCGCGCCTCGTGCTGCAGATCCACGACGAGTTGCTGGTCGAGTGCCCACCGGAGGATGTGGACGGCGTGCAGCGGGCGATAGCGGATGCCATGACCGGCGCGTATGGCCTGAACCCCCCGTTGGCCGTGGACGTGGGGGTGGGGGACACGTGGCTGCAGGCGAAGGCCTGACCCCGGATCCGCCGCCACCCGAGCCCGGGCTCGACCCCTATCGCGTGCTGGAGGTGCACCCCGATGCGCGGCCGGAGGTCATTGAGGCGGCCTTCGGCGTGCTGCGCGAGATCGCCTGCGCCGATGAGCGCGATGGCCACCGCCAATTGGTGCGCCTGCTGTGGGCCCGGCGCGTGCTCCTGCGCGACTGAATTCGCCTAGTATCCGCGGTTCCGCAAACGAGCCGGGACGCTCGCGCCTGCGCGCGCCCTGGGAGCAAGGACAACCAACCGACATGACGACCGCCGACGACGTGACCATCATCGACCTCGAGACCCCCGTCTTCACCCTCGACGGGCCCGAGTACATCGAGGTGGATGGCAAGCAGGTCCCCAACTACGACATCACCATCCCCATCTTCGGCGAGGGGGATGTGGTCACCGGGCGTGTCGTGCGCATCGACAAGGACGAGGTACTCGTCGACATCGGGTACAAGAGCGAGGGCGTCATCCCGCTCAACGAGCTCTCCATCCGCAAGTCGGTGAATGTCGATGACGAGGTCCAGCTGGGCGAGATGATCGACGCCCTGGTCATGCAGAAGGAGGACCAGGACGGCCGGTTGATCCTCTCGAAGAAGCGCGCCCGTTTTGAGAAGGCGTGGAAGCGCATCGAGGCCGCGTCGACGGCCGGCGAGACGGTCGAAGGCACCGTCATCGAGGTGGTCAAGGGCGGGCTCATCCTCGACCTGGGCGTGCGGGGCTTCCTGCCCGCATCCCTGGTTGACATCCGTCGGGTGCAGGACCTCGATGAGTTCATGGGCCAGAAGCTCGAGTGCAAGGTGATCGAGCTGAACCGCAGCCGCAACAACGTGGTGCTCAGCCGCCGCGCCGTGCTGGAGCACGAGCGCCGCGAGGTGCGCCAGCGCATCCTCGACGAGCTGGAGCCCGGGAAGGTCGTGGAGGGCACGATCTCCAACATCGTGGACTTCGGCGCGTTCGTGGACCTCGACGGCATCGACGGGCTCATCCACATCTCCGAACTGTCGTGGAGTCACGTGAACCACCCGTCCGAGGTGCTGAACGTCGGCGAGAAGGTCAACGTGAAGGTGCTCGACATCGACCGCGACCGCCAGCGCATCTCCCTGGGCCTCAAGCAGACCCAGGCGGACCCGTGGCAGAGCGTCATCGAGACGTACCAGATCAATGACATCGTTCCCGGCAAGGTGACAAAGGTCGTGACCTTCGGTGCCTTCGTCGAGATCCACGCGGGCGTCGAGGGCCTCGTGCACATCTCCGAGCTGGCCGATCACCACGTGGAGAACCCGCGAGAGGTCGTGAACCAGGGCGATGAGCTCGAGGTGCGCATCATCGAGATCGACGCCGACCGCCGCCGCCTGTCGCTCTCCCTCAAGCGCGTGACGCCGGCGCCCGAGGGCTACGTTCCCCAGCAGTTCGGCGACGATGCCCCGGTGGCCGACGAGCCGGAGGCCGAGGAGCCCGCAGCCGAGCCCGAGGCCGGGCACGACGCCTGACGCACCGCTCCCCGCGCCGGCCTGCCTCGGCCTGACCGGCGGCATCGGCGCGGGGAAGTCCGCCGCCCTCGACGCGTTCGCCCGCGCCGGGGCGGCGGTCCTGTCGTCGGATGACGTGGTGCGGCGCCTGTACTCGGAGCCGGGCGTCGTGTCTGCGGTGCGGAAGCGCTTCGGGCCGGGGGTCATCGACGCCGGCGGCGCCGTTGACCGGGCGGCGCTTGCGGCCTCCGCTTTCGATGACCCCGAGGCCCTGCGCTTTCTCGAGGGGCTCCTGCACCCGCGCATCGGGTCGGAGCGGGAGGCTTGGGTTACGGCGCAAAGGGCGCTGGCACCACCCCCGCCGCTCCTTGTATGCGAGGTGCCCCTCCTGTTCGAGGCCCGCCTCGAAGACCGCTTCGACGCCGTGCTCGTGGTCACCGCGCCCGACGATGTCCGGCGCCGCCGCGTAGAGGCCCGTGGACAGGACTTCGACGGCCGCGCTGCGCATCAGGTGGATGAGGCCCGGAAGGTGGCCGCCGCCGACATGGCATTCGTGAACGACGGCACTCTCGATGATCTGGACCAGTGGGTGGGCGCGGTCATGGCGCGTTTCCGCCGGGGAGTGGTCAATGGCGCGGGGTAGGCGCCGCGGACGCCGCGGGCGGCGCGTCCTGGCCGTCCTGGTGATCGTGGGGGCTGCAGTGGGCGTGGGGCTCGCCGTGCACCAGTCGATGCCTGCGTGGTACGCCCGTCTCTGGTACCCACTGGCCCACGAGAACGCGATCAACAGGGATGCGGCGCGCAACGGCGTGGACCCGGCGCTGGTCGCGGCGGTCATCTGGCGCGAGAGCGACTTCGACGCCGATGCCACCTCGCCCAAGGGCGCCGTCGGGCTGATGCAGGTCATGCCCGCGACGGCATCGTTCATCGCGGGCCAGGACGATCCGCCGCCCGGAAGCCCGGACGGGCTGACGGATCCGGAGGTCAACATCAGCTACGGGTCGTGGTACCTGCGCTACCTGCTCGACCGGTACGACGGATCGGTGCCCGCGGCTCTCGCGGCATATAACGCCGGCCCGGAGAACCTCCGCAAGTGGCGCGATTCAGCCGCCGCGCGCGGCGTTGACCTGCGAGTGCCCGAGGACATCCCGTTCGAGGAGACCCGTGCGTACGTGCGCGACGTCACAGACGCGTGGCCGCGCTACCGGGAGGCCTACGGCGACCGCCTGGGCCGTGCACAGGACCCGGGGTAGGGTGGGGACATGACCACACGCGCCACGCACCCCACCGCGCAGGCACTGCTGGGGTGGATGCAGGCGAACCCCGGTCGCCTGCGGGCCCGTCTCGACGCCGCGGCCGCGGGGGGCGGTGATCTCTCGCCGATGGGTGATCCATCGATCGTCGCGCACCTTGCCTTCGTCGCCGATGCCGTGGCTGCAACAGCCGCCCCTGCCCGGGAGGAGGCGCTGCGGGCATTCGCCGCCGGCGCCATGGAGGACATGTGGCGGGAGCGGGCGCAGGCCGAGGAGAACATGGTGGCGGTCGGCGAGGCGCATGCGCTCGAGGCGCGTCTGCAGTTCGGCGATGGTGCGGGTGCCGACCCCGCGAACCGTGAGGTGCTGAGCCGGCGGGTCCGCGTGATCGGCTGGACGCACCTGTTCCTCGATTGCCTGGAGGAGGCCACCGGCGATCCGGGCCTTTCAGACCGAGCCCGGGACTGGATGACTGCCCACCAGGGCACCCTGGCGGACACGATCTTCACGATGGACCGTCGGGCGAAGGAGGCCGAGCGGGCACGGGGCGGGGAGGACGCCATCTCCGATCCCGCGGTGGTGAACCGCATCGGCCAGGCGGCAGCGCTCCAGGGAAATGTGCGGTTTCTCGTGGAGGCCATCGCCGCCACGGCAAAGCGCTAGCCCTCGGACGCGTCCACAACACATCGACGGATGACTCCCCTACCGGGGGACGACGTAGGTGAAGCGGAGTTCAGTGCCGGAATGACGCGTTGCCGGCTTCGGTACCGGGCTCATCACCGAAGACGAGTGCGCCGCCCCTGAATCTCACGAGCGCGAACGCCGTGCTCGCGATGACAATCCCGGCACAGAGTGGGACGAGGATGACTGACATTCCTCACCTCACCCGGTCCGCGCTGTCCCGGCGCGCCCCCGCAAGGGGAATTCCAACGCCGATTCCGAGCGCGATGATGGCGGTGAGCGGGATGATGAAAAGACCCATGACTGCTGTCCCCCCGAATATGTGGCGAATGACCATCAGCGTGGATCATGCACTACCGGCACTTACGGCGTAAGGGGGATCGTTCAGCGAATTTGCCATGGCCTAACCCAGTGGGACAGATAGGACAGAGTGGGACAGATGCAGATTGGGCATCTGTCCCACTGTTTCCCCTGCACATAGGCCACTTTGGGACAGATGGACAGATATCTGGAGGGTAGGGGGGCGGGCCCTGCTCTGGGGAGAGAGAGCGAGGGTAGATGCGCCGGGTCATGCGCCTGGGCTAAGAAACCCCGCCGCGTGTGGTGGGGAATCCCCCCGAACCCCTCCCCGCAGGTCCGCTAGGTCAGCAGCCGGTGTTGGTCACGGTGCCGTTGGGGCAGGTGGTTGTAATCCATGTGACGCCGGTCAGGTTCGCGCCCCACAGGGTCGCGTCGGTCAGGTTCGCGTAAAACAGGTTCGCGTCGGTCAGGTTCGCGTCGGTCAGGCTCGCGCCGTACAGGAACGCGCCGGTCAGGTTCGCGCCGGACAGGTTCGCGTCGGTCAGGTCCGCGCCGTTCAGGTTCGCGTCGGACAGGTTCGCGTCGGTCAGGTTCGCTTGGACCAGCTGCGCGCCGGTCAGGTTCGCGCCGGACAGGTTCGCGTCGGTCAGGTTCGCGTCGGTCAGGTTCGCGTCGTACAGGTTCGCGTCGGTCAGGTCCGCGCTGTTCAGGTTCGCGCCCGCACAGTTCGGCGCACATGAGGGCGTCTGGTTGCCCCGCTTCGCCGTCTTCCCGTGCACCGGCGGGGCGTACTGAAGCTTCGCCCCCTTCAGGTTCGCCCCGCGCAGGTCCGCGTACTTCCGGTTTGCGCTGCGAAGGTCAGCCCCCTGGAGGTTCGCCCCACGGAGGTCGGCGAAACGGAGGTCTGCCCGGCGCAGGTTGGCGTTTCGCAGATCGCCGTGGTGCTTGACCTTGCCGCGCAGCTTCGCTCCTACGCACTTCGCCCCACGGGTGAGGGTGCAGGTGCGCTTCTTGCCGTTCACCGCGTAGGTGTGGGTCTTGTCCCAGGTGCCGGAATGCGTCGTTCCGTAGGGACTGAATGAGCGAAACGGTGCCGACTCCCACCCCGAGCTCCCAGTCCGGCCAGCGCTCGCGCTCCCCGCCACCCCGAGGGCGACGGCGGCGGTGATGGTCAGGGCGAGAAGGCGGGAGATCATGCGGGGAGCGTACCCAAAACCCCCTGGGGGCCAGCCGCCCCCCCGGCCACTGCCCAAGGGCGGTGCGCCCTGGGGCGTCTGACGGAAACCCCGGCCACGGATTGGCACCAGATTGGCACCGCGCCCCCGGATGCACCCCCAAAAGCCCCACGGCTACGGGGGAGGGGCTACACCACGACGTTCCACGGCAGGGCGCGCCAGTCCGTGATGAGGCCCGCCGCGTGGTACGGGTCGCGCAGCACGAACTCGCCCACCTCCTCCGCCGTGCAGGGCGCGAGGACGATGGCGGC
>CALIKX010000084.1 GCA_938017905.1 uncultured Thermoleophilia bacterium
GCGTCGGGCACCGGACCGTTCCTGGAGGCGTTCATCCCCCGGGCCATGTGGCCGGGCGCGGCGCCGTCTGCAGTTGCCCGCCTGCAGCACGTGGCAGGCGCGCAGTCGGCGGGCGCAATGGCCGACGCAACGATGGCCATCGCGGGCCGCGCGGACCACCTCGTGCTGCTGCCCGCCATCCGTGTGCCCACGCTGGTGGTGGTGGGCGAGCACGACGCCGTCACCCCGCCGGCCGTCGCAACCGCAATGGCCGCGTCCATCCCCGGCGCCCGGCTGGCCGTGATGGGCGGGGCAGGCCACATGACGGCCCTGGAGCACCCGGCGGAGTTCGCCGACCTGGTGCTATCGATCACCCCCTGAGGCCAATCGGATCGTGCCTGCTCGTAGCGATGTTTTTTGACTGGAGCAGCCTGACCGCGGTACCTTTGGGCGCATATGCCTTCACTTCCGCCTGCAATTGACCTGAATGTGACCACCAAGGGCGATGGCCCTCTGGTGGTGGCACTCCATGACGTCGGCCGGCCGGCCAAGGACCTGCAGAAGGCCCTCAAGCCGCTGCTGAGCAACCACCGGGTGATGATCCCCGAGCTCCGCGGCCACGGGGACTCCCCGTGCCCCGCCGGGCCGTGGAGCATCGACGACTTCGCGTCGGACGTCGCCCGCCTGGTCGCCGGCGAGGGCGGCGGCGCAGTGATGCTGGGCATCGGCCTGGGCGGGGCCACCGCCCTGGCGCTCGCGCTGGGGCACCCCGGTCTGGTGAGCGGCCTGGTGCTGTCGGGCATCGGCCCGCGTGGCGAGGAGTCCGACGGACGCGACCGCTGGATGCTGATCGCCCGCGCACTCCGCGAGCGCAACCGCGACGAGGGCCAGGCACTGGCCGCCGAGGCCATGGCCACGCGGCCCGACTGGCGCGGCGCGCTGGCGCAGGTGGACGCACCCGTGGCCATCATCGCCGGCGAGGACGACAAGGCCGTGCCGGCGCAGGACCAGCGCGAGCTGGCCATCTGGCTGCGTGCCGCCACGTTCGACGTGGTGGAGGGCGCCGGCCACGACATGGCCCGCGATGGCGGGTCCGAACTCGTGGCCGCGGTTCGCAGGCTGTCGGTGCCGGATACCGCCGAGGCCGTCACCGCATAGGCCCCACCCCGCCACTGGTCGTCGACCTCGACGGCACGCTGGTCACCCGCGACACGCTGCTGCAGCTGGCGGGCGAGATGGCACGGCGGGCACCCCACCGCACGACCAGCGCAATCGGTGAGTTCCGGCGCTCACACGCGCACGGGCGGCACTTCCTGTGGCGCGAGGCAGGGCTCGATCCCTCGCGCCTCCACTACTCACCCTCGGTGGTGGCCTACCTGCGCGCGCAGTCAGATGACGGGCGGCGCATCATCCTGGCCAGCGGGTCCACGCAGGAGATGGCCGACGCCGTGGCCGAGTACGTGGGCGTGTTCGACGAGGCCATCGGGGCGATCCCCCCGGAGCACCTCACGGGTACGCGCAAGGCCGACCGGCTGGCGCAGGCGTTCGGATCCCACGCCTTCGACTACGCAGGCAACTCATCCGCCGACCTGCCGGTGTGGTCGGTGTCACGTGCCGGGGTGGTCTGCAACGCGTCGCGATCAGTGCTGCGGCGTGCGCGCGAGGTGACCCAGGTGGTGGCGTACTTCGACGACCGCCGCTGGAAGGGGCCGGGGCTGCAGTCGCTGCTCGCCGTGGTGGTGAAGAGCTAGGAGGGGTCGGGCGCGCCGCCCAGGGCCATGCGGATGCGCGTGATGCGGCGGCGGGTGCGCTCCTCGCGCGCGATGGCCTTCTGCCGCTTGGCCGGCCGGGTCTCGTAGCGACGCCTGGCCCACCAACTGGGCACCCGCGCCAGGCGGATGGCCCCGATCAGCGTGAGTATCGGGAAGAAGAACCCGATCGCGGCCATCACGATCTTCCCCTTCATCACAGTGATCACCACCAGGGTCATGTTGACCGCGATGATGAGCGGAATGGCGATGGGGGCATCGTCGATCTCCGTGGTGGAGATGCCCAGCGGTCCGTAACCCAGGAGCAGCAGGGTCATCACGCATGCGGTGGCGAGGACGGCATCCACCGACTTGCCGCCGGCCGAGCTCCAGTAGACGTCATCCAGGTGCAGCCAGAGCGCGAACTCGTCCAGCACCAGCGCGGCACCGATGCCGAACATAACCGCGGTGATCTGCAGCCAGGGCGTTGACGGCTCGAACGCGAACTGCAGCATCCCCGACACCAGCATGAGCAGCAGCCCCCACACCTGGTGGTGGATGTGCACCCCGCCGATCTCGATGTCGCGGATGACCTTGCGGCCACCCTCGTCGGGCTGCGCCTCCGCTGCCGCGGCCTCCGCATCGGCCTGGGCACCGGCCAGCCGCTGGCTGCGGATGCGGCGCGTGATGCCGCGCGTGATGAGGAACGTGGCCACGAAGGCCACCAGCATGAGGATGACGCTCACCCGCTGCGGGGTGAACTCGATGTCAGCGAAGAACTCCACGTCGGGCCGCTACGGGGTGAGCCCGGCCGGGCTCACCCCTCGGTGTCCTCGGCAAGGTCGGGGTCCACCAGGCCGTCAATGGCCCCGCCCTCGTCAGCCTCCTCCAACTCGCCATTGGCGATCTGCGACAGCGTGCGGATGATGGTGACGCACAGGGCATCCGACACCGCGAGCTGCGCGGACGACCCGTCGGCGTCCTGCAGCTGGATGGTCCAGTGCGGCACGATCCCGACCTCGGGGTTCTCATGCGGCGGCGTGACGGCTGCGCCCACCAGGCTTTCGATGTTCACGCCGAACAGCATGGCGGCGGGCAGCACGGTCTCCTCCGGCTCCCAGTTCTGCGCGTCGGGCGGCATGTCGCCGCGCATGGGCTCGGCCTGCGTGAAGGCGTCCATCAAGTTCGCGGCATCCTGCCGACTGACAAAGGCGCTCACCTGAACCGAGGGACCGCCCAGGAACACCATGATGGCCTCCGGGATCTGCTCGGGCTCGGGAGCCTCCTCGCCGTCGGGCACCTCGATCTGGACATCCACCGGGGCGGCCTGGAACGCGGTGGCCTGGAAGGCGATGGTGTGGCGCACGTCGGGAAACCCTCTCGTCGTTGTGTAGCGTCGCGGGCGATGCCGGGCCGCCGCATTCTCGCACGCAGCCGAGGGCCCATGGCCACCCCGCTGGCCGGGCGGGTCTCCGCCGACGCCCTGCTCGCCCAGGTGCTGCACCTGGACCGGCCCGTGCTGGTCCGTCACCTGGGCCGCACCATCGTGGCCGCCTGCCCCGACGAGGTCGCCACGGGGGCATCGGTGTGGGATGCGCTCCGGCGCCCACCGCGCGCACGGCGCGGCGGGGATCCCATGGCGGGGGGATGGATCGGCCTGCTGGCCGATCGCCTGGCGGGAACGGTGGAGCTGCTGCCCGGATCCCCGCCCGATGATGCCGGGCCACCGGCGGGCGACGTGGCGCGGTATCCCGCGGTGATCGTGGTGGACGACGACGGCCGGGCCGCCCTGATGGCCGAGGGCCCGTGCACCGCGGCGGACGCCCTGATGGATGCCGTGCACACCCGGACCGGCGGGCTGCCGCGCGTGCCGCCACCGGGAACGGACGTGCGCTCATCACTGCCCGGGGCCATGTACGAGGCCGCCGTGGAGAGCGCCCGCGACCTCATCCGGGCCGGCGACATCTACCAGGTGAACCTGGTGCAGCGGCTCGACGCGGGGTGGGCAGCGGGCCCCGCCGCCCTGGCGCGCGCCCTGTGGACCGCGGCGGGCCCGGCCGCGCACCGGGCCTATCTGGACCTGCCCGAGGGCACCGTCATCTCGGCCTCTCCCGAGCGCATGGTGGCCGCACAGCACGGCGTGGCATGGAGCGAGCCCATCAAGGGCACCTCGGCCCCCGGCGACTTCGCGGCGCTCGCGGCGAGCACCAAGGACCGCGCCGAGCACGTGATGATCGTGGACCTGGTGCGGAACGACCTGGGGCGCATCGCGCGTCCGGGCGGGGTGTCGGTGCCCCGGCTGATGGACCCGCTCGTGACGGCCTACGCCGACCACATGGTCAGCGCGGTGCGCGCCGAGGTGCGCGACGACGCCGGTCCGGCCGACGTGCTGCGCGCGGTCTTCCCCGCGGGCTCGGTGACCGGCGCTCCCAAGGTGCGCGCGCTGGAGGTGATCCGTGAGATCGAGCCCGTGGGTCGCGGACCCGCCTTCGGAAGCGTCATCGCCGTCGGCACCGATGGTTCGGTGGATGCGTCGGTCACCATCCGCACGGCGTGGATCCCGCGCGATGTGCCCCGCGCCCAGTACTGGTCGGGCGGCGCCGTGGTGTGGGACAGCGATCCGGTGGCCGAATGCGAGGAGGCCTGGCGGAAGGCGGCGCCGTTCCTCGCGGCCGTGGGGGCCACGGCACCATGAGCCACGTGGTGTGGCTGGACGGCGCCATCGTGGACCCGGACGGCGCGGCACTGCCCATCACCGATCCCGGGGTGCGGTGGGGCGACGGCCTGTTCGAGACCATGCGCGCCGAGCACGGCGCCGTGCCCCTCCTGGAGCGCCACCTGACCCGCCTCGGCGCGTCCATCGCGGCGCTCGGGCTGGCCCCCGCCCCATCCACCGACCAGGTACGGGCCGCCGTGCAGGAGGTACTCGCGGCCATCGACGGCGGTGTGCACAGGGTGCGCGTGACGGTCACATCGCGCCCCACCCTGCTGGTGGAGGCCACCGAGCACGCAGGCGGACAGCCGACCGGGGTGGCCGTGGCGGCGCTGCCCGGCACATGGTTTCCGGGCGAGGAGATCCGCGAGCACAAGACGCTGTCGTATGCCGGGCACCGCCTGGCGCACCGTCGTGCGGTGGCGGCCGGCGCCGACCACGCGCTGCTGCTCGACTCCCACGGGAGCCTGGGCGAATCCGACGCCGCCAACGTGTTCGTGGTGAGCGCGGGGACCCTGGCCACTCCACCGGTCGACGGCATCCTCGGCGGCGTCACCCGCGATGTCCTGATCGAGGCCGCGGCGGCCGAGGGCATCCCGGTGCAGGTGCGGCCCATCGCAGAGCCCGAATGGCGCGCATGCGACGAGATGTTCCTGAGCAACGGCCTGACGGGCGTCACCCCGGTGCTGGCCATCGACGGCACCCCCGTGGGCAGGGGCACCCCGGGCCCGATCACGGAACGCCTGCGGCAGGCATTCGCCCGGGGGCCAGAGCGGGGGCCGGCCGCCTAGCCCTTCGTGCCGCGGGCGGCCTTTGTGCCGTGCTGGGGCTTCTCGCGCATCGGTGCCGCCACCGTGCGGCCCAGTAGGCGCATCGCCTTGAGGCCCAGTGACAGCTTCTCGCGGTCGTCGGTCTTGCCGATGTCGAGGCCGGCGAGCTCGGTGATGCGGTCCAGCCGGTACCGGATGGTGTGGCGGTGCGTGTACAGCGTCTGGGCCGTGGCGGCCAGGTTGCAGTCGAGATCCAGGTAGGTGGCCACGGTTCCCACCAGCTCGGTCTGGTACTGCTCGTCGTAGCGCACCAGCGGGGCCATGGTCTGCTCGAAGAAGGCCTCGATCTCCTCGGGCCGGTCCGCGAACACCTGGAACAGCAGCTTGTAGGTGCCCGTCTCCTCGAACGTGACCACCTCGCCGGAGCGCCCCAGCTTCTCGCCGATCGACAGGGCCAACTGGGCCTCGTCGATGGCCGACCCGAGCTTCTCGGGGTCGTCCTGCTGCCGCGACAGCGCGAGGGTGAGCGTGAGGCCGGGCACCGTGGGGCCCGTTGCGGCCAGCAGGCGCCGCGCGAGGGTGTGCGCGAGCTCCTCGGCGCTCTCGCCCTCCTCCCCTTCCGCGCGCTTGGGCAGCAGGATGACCAGCAGGCCCTCATGCCAGTCCACCAGCGCGCGCGGCCAATGGAGTTCCAGCACGCCCCGGGTCTGCTGCATGAACCGGCGGATGAGACGCGGATCGGAGATGACCCGCCCGCTCTCGTGCGGGTCCTGCAGGGTCCCCACCAGCGCAACGGCGCCCATCGACAGATCGGCCCCCAGGTGACGCGCACGGCGCACCAGCGACTCCCGGCTGACCACCTCGCCGGCCAGGAGTTCCTCGATCAGCTCGCCGCGCAGGCGGGCCTCGGTGTCCACCCGGGTGTCCTCCCGGCGGCGTTCCACCAGCAGGGCGTCAGCCAGGGCGATAAGTGCCGGGTCGCCCGGCGCGGGCTTCGGCCCCCAGGACACCAGCACGCCGGCGAGGTCGTCACTGCCCGGACTGGTGAGGCGCAGGATGTGCGCCCCCTTGATGCCCGCCTCGGTGAACGGCCCGAGCAGCGAGGCCGGGCCGTGGGAACGCGCCGCTTCGATGGCCCCGCGCAGGGAGTCGTCACGGGCATCGGTGAGGCCCGAGGTGCTCAGCACGTCGAGGTACTCATCGAGGATGGCCACCGGGGTGCCCAGTACCTCGCCGGCCGCCTCGGCGATGCCCGGCGCCCCCTGACCTGCGATCAGCACCCGCCGCAGGGCGTCGCGCGCCTCCATCTCACGCGCGCGACCCGAGACATGCGCGTGGATCGCCCCGATCACATCTCCCCATGGGCGGTCGTCGGGGATGGTGATGACCGGAACGGCGGGCTTCCCCGACACCGACGCGCGCGTGATGACGGCCACCACGCCCGTGGGAGGGGTCTTCGGGATGCCCTCCACCGACACCAGCAGGGCGGCGTCCTCGGAACGGGCCCCGGGGTCGTCCAGCACCACCGCGCACACGCGCACCTGATCCCCCGCGTCCGCGGGCACCAACTGCGCGCCCTCGAGCGCCGGCAGCGCCAGGATCTCCGCGAGGGGCCTGCCGGCGGCAGTGGACGTCGCCCGCTGCCTGCTCTTGGTCCGCGTGCTCACCTGCGAAGCATGATGCACCCCCGCCCGCCGGGCAAGGGGCGGCGGGGCTGGTTATCCACATGGATAATGGGAGCGGAACGGTTATTGGCCCCCGACAGACAGCCATGCCCAGGGGTCGGCCGTATTCTCACCACGCCGGTACACAGAACCCGGCGCGCTCCGCGTTCCCGGAGGCCCATGGCCCGCCAATGCGCCGCGCGCGACACACATCAGGAGGACGGAACCCCACATGCCGACGCGACACAAGAACCTCGGCGCAGCACAGTGGATGGCCAATGGATCGGCCATCGAGGTGGTTGACCTCACGCTCCCGGAGAACAATGTCTACGCGGAGAACGTGTTTGGCCCCGCCGCGCAGCGCGCGCGCCTGCCCAAGGGCGTGTACCGCAAGCTGCAGGCCACGATCGAGCGCGGGGAGGAGCTGGACCCCTCCATCGCGGACGCCGTGGCGTCGGCCATGAAGGACTGGGCCCTTGCCAAGGGCGCCACCCACTACACCCACTGGTTCCAGCCCCTCACCGGGTCGACCGCCGAGAAGCACGACTCGTTCTTCGGCCCGACCGGGGACGGCATGAGCATCGCCGAGTTCTCGGGCAAGGAGCTGATCCAGGCCGAGCCGGATGCGTCGTCGTTCCCCACCGGTGGCATCCGCGCCACCTTCGAGGCCCGCGGCTACACCGCGTGGGACCCGACCAGCCCGGCGTTCATCCTGGAGAACCCGAACGGCGCCACCCTGTGCATCCCCACGGCGTTCATGTCGTGGACCGGCGAGGCGCTGGACAACAAGATCCCGCTCCTGCGCTCGATGGAGGCCCTCAGCACGGCCGCCCTGAAGGCGCTGGACCTCTTCGGCGACCACGACGCCCAGCGCGTGTTCACCACGGTCGGCGCCGAGCAGGAGTACTTCCTGATCGACGAGCAGTACTACTACGAGCGCCCCGACCTCATCAACACCGGGCGCACGCTGTACGGGGCCAAGCCGCCCAAGGGGCATGAGCTGGACGACCACTACTTCGGGTCGATCCCCGAGCGCGTGCTGGCCTGCATGATGGAGGTGGAGCGCGAGCTGGCGCGCCTGGGCGTGCCGATCAAGACACGCCACAACGAGGTGGCGCCGGCCCAGTACGAGGTGGCGCCCATCTTCGAGAAGTCCAGCGTGGGCGCGGACCACCAGCACCTGATCATGCAGACACTGCAGAGGGTGGCGCGCAACTACGGCCTGGTGGCCCTGCTGCACGAGAAGCCCTTCGCAGGCGTCAATGGCTCGGGAAAGCACAACAACTGGTCCATGAGCACCGAGACCGGGCACAACCTGCTCGACCCGGGCGACACGCCGTACGAGAACCTGCAGTTCCTGTTCTTCGCCGCGGCCGTCATCCGCGCGGTGGACAAGCACCAGGGCCTGCTCCGCGCCACGGTGGCCAACGCCGGGCAGGACCACCGCCTGGGTGCCAACGAGGCCCCGCCGGCGATCATCTCCATCTACCTGGGCTCGGAGATCGAGCGTGTGTTCCAGGCGATCGCCAAGGGGAAGGTTCACAAGAGCACGCCCAAGTCGTTCCTGGGCCTGGGCACGCCGGTACTGCCGCACATGCCGCTGCACGCGGGCGACCGCAACCGCACCAGCCCGTTCGCCTTCACCGGTAACAAGTTCGAGTTCCGTGCCCTCGGCGCCAACCAGGAGCTCGGCATGCCGAACACGGTGCTGAATACCATCGTGGCCGAGTCGATCGACGCGATGGCGGGCGACCTGAAGAAGAAGCTGGCCAAGCGCGGCGCCAAGCTGGAGACCGCTGTGGTGGACGTGGTGGGCGACGTCTACCGTGAGCACGGCCGCGTGGTGTTCGATGGCGACGGCTACTCGGAGGCCTGGCACGAGGAGGCCGAGAGGCGCGGCCTGCTCAACCTGCGCACCACGCCGGACGCCCTGCCGCAGTTCATCTCGCCGTCCACGGTGCAGGTGTTCAGCAAGTACAAGGTGCTCGACAAGCGCGAGCTGCAGGCGCGCTACGACGTGTACGTGGAGCAGTACATCACCAAGGTCAACATCGAGGCCGAGACCGCCGCCAACATGGGGCGGACGCTCATCGTGCCCGCCGCACTGCGGCAGGTGACGATGTGCGATGAGGCCGGCATCGACTCCCTCACCGACGAGGTGCGGGGACTCACCGAGGAGCTGGTGTCGCGCCTGAAGGTGCTGGAGGCCGCGAACGCCAACCACCCGCATGGCACGCCCATCAAGCACGCCCAGTACATGCGCGACAAGGTGCTGCCGGCGATGGTGAGCGCCCGCGAGGTGGCGGACGACCTGGAGCTGATCGTGGCCGACGACCTGTGGCCGCTGCCGAAGTACCAGGAGATGCTGTTCGTGAAGTAAGCGCGCGGCCGCGCTCATGCTCCCTGGACGACGCGAGGGGGGTGGGATCTTCGGCATCGGACCTCTTCGAACGGTCCTCAACCGAAATCCCACCCCCTCGTGCCTTCGCGGCGCGCTCCGCGGGCCAGCGCCCTCTTCGTGCGACATGCCGCCGCCCGGCTACCCCGGCGGGCGTGCCGACGTACCGCGGTGTGCGGCGCAACGAACGTGCGCAACGGCGCGGGAAGAGGGGATTTCGTGGGGAGGACCGTTCGAAGAGGTCCGACCGCGAAGATCCCCTCTTCCCGCGCCGGACCCCCACACGTCCGGTAGTTTCGCGGCATGACACGCGATGAGATCCTGGCGCTCTGCGAGGAGCGCGACATCAAGTTCATCCGCCTGTGGTTCACGGATGTGCTGGGCCAGCTGAAGAGCTTCGCGGTCACGCGCGAGGAGCTGCCCGCCGCGATGGAGAGCGGCATGGGCTTCGATGGCTCATCCATCACGGGGTTCAACGCCATCGAGGAGTCGGACATGATCGCCATGCCCGACCTCGGCACGTTCCAGGTGCTGCCCTACCGGCCCACCGAGCAGGGCGTGGCGCGCATGTTCTGCGACATCCGCCTGCCCACAGGCGAGCCGTACGAGGGTGACCCCCGGCACATCCTGAGGCGCGCGCTCGAGCGCGCCAAGGGGATGGGCTACGACCACTTCTACATCGGCCCCGAGCTCGAGTTCTTCTACTTCCGCACGAGCGATGGCACCGAGCCGCTGGACCAGGGTGGCTACTTCGACCTGACCACGCTGGATGCCGCCAGCGACCTACGGCGCGACACCGTGCTGGCGCTGGAGGCCATGGGAATCCGCGTGGAGTACTCCCACCACGAGGTGGCGCCCAGCCAGCACGAAATCGACATGCGGTACGACGACGCCCTGCGCATGGCCGACAACGTCATGACCTACCGCACCGTGGTGAAGGAGGTGGCGCACCGGCACGGGGTATACGCCACGTTCATGCCCAAGCCGCTCGCGAACGAGAACGGCTCGGGGATGCACACCCACCAGAGCCTCTTCCGCGGCGACAACAACGCCTTCTTCGACCCGGCGGATGAGTACCTGCTCTCCGCCGACGCCAAAGCGTTCATCGCCGGTCAGTTGCGCCACGCGCGCGAGCTCTCATGCGTTTTCGCCCAGTGGGTCAACTCCTACAAGCGTCTGGTGCCGGGCTACGAGGCCCCGGTGTACATCGCGTGGAGCCGCCGCAACCGCTCGGCGCTGATCCGCGTGCCGATGTACCACGTAGGCAAGGAGCAGGCCACGCGCTGCGAACTGCGCAGCCCCGACCCCGCATGCAACCCCTACCTCACGTTCGCCGCGCTGCTGCACGCCGGCCTGGACGGCATCGAGAAGGGCTATGAGCTGCCCGCGCCCATGGAGACCAACCTGTACGAGTTCGGCCCCGAGGAGCGCGCGCGGGCCGGCATCGAGAGCCTGCCCGAGACCCTCGGCGAGGCCATCGAGATCGGCGCCGCAAGCGAGCTGCTGCTGCGGGCATTCGGCGAGCACACCCATGACCGCTTCGTCGAGATCAAGCGGGCGGAGTGGGAGGAGTACCGCGTGCAGCTGACGCCGTTCGAGATGGAGCGCTACCTGCCGGTCCTCTAGGGGCGGGCAGCCACCATGTTCGGCGATATCTCATGGCTGCCCCGGTGGGCCGAGGTGCTCATCTGGGTGGGCATCATCGTGGTGGCCGCGCTCATCTGCGTGTGGGTCGTCCGCCTGGTGGAGAGGCGCTCCGCGGCGCGGGTGATGCGGCGCGGCGAGACCGTCGCGGCGCGCCAGCGGGTGACGGCGCTGTCAGCGCTCGCCACGGGCGTCATCTACACGGTGGTGCTCACGGCCATCGTGGGCATCGTGGCCACCGTCTTCGGCGCGGGCAGCGTGGCGGCCATCTCGGGGTCGGCCTTCGTCATCCTTGTCCTGGGCTTCGCCGTGCGGGGACTGCTGGCGGACGTGGTGGCGGGCTTCTTCATCCTGTTCGAGGGCCAGTACGCGGTGGGCGACCTGGTGTGGCTGGAGCCCACTCTGCCAATGGGCATCGTGAAGAAGGCCTCGCTGCGGGTGACCGTGATCCAGACCATCGACGGCGACGTGATGTACCTGCCCAACTCACTCATCAAGGGCGCCCGCCGGCTACCCCATGGGTCGCGCAACATCGAGATCGGCGTGCTGGTGTCGGATGTCGCGCCGGTGGCCCGGGCGGCATCCGAAGCCGGCGGGCTGGTGGGCCCCGGAGGCGTGCGGTTCGCCACAGCACCGATGGTCACAGGCACGGACGACCTGGGCGACGACCTGCACTGGGTGCGCGTGCATGTGAACGTGCCGCCGGGCTTCGAATGGATGGCGTCGGGACTGCTGGTGGACATCATCACGGCCCGTTGCGGCGACGCGCTGAAAGGCGACCCCATCGTGCAGGACATCGACCGGGGCGTGCACGCCGCCTACCGCAAGGTGCTGGCCGACTCCGAGGGAGTGCCGCCTAGGCGCGAAGGGGAGTGAGCAGCTCCCGCCAGCGCCGCACGCAGGCATCCCAGGTCCAGGCCGCGGCGAATCGGCGGCCGCTGTCACCCATGTCGCGCCGCGCCCGCGGATCATCGGCCAGCCGGGCCAGCTGGCGCGCGTAGGTGCGCGGACCGGTGTACAGCAACCCTCCGCCGCTGCGGGCCGTCTGGCCGGCCACCACCTGGGCGCGCGCGTTACCCAGTGTGGGGCGGCCTGCTCGCCAGGCCTCCAGCGCCACCAGCGACAGGCTCTCGTAGGGCGAGGGCAGCACCACCACCTCTGCGGCGTCCAGCAGGTCGGCGCGCTCGTCGTCACCGATGAACCCCGTGGTGGTAACCCAGTCGGGGATGCGCATGCCCGGGGCCTCACGCCCGGCCAGCACCAGGCCCAACGGGCCACCGGCCTCGCGGTAACCGGCATGCGCGCGAATAAGGGCGTCCACGCCCTTCGCGGCATCCACCCGGCCCAGGTACAGGGCAAACCTCTCCGGCAACGCACGCGCGCGGCGGGCGCGACCTGCATCGCCATCGGGCGCCGGGTCGAGCCCCGCGCCCACCACCACGCCGGGCGTGCCCTCCACCCCCGCGGTGTCCTCCACCAGCCGGCGCTCCTCGGGCGTCATGAACGCCAGGGCGCGGGCCATGCGGATGACGCCCCGGGTGAGATCGAACCGCAGCATGGGCTCCTCATGCGCCAGCGGCACCAGCACGGCGCGGTCGCGCACCAGCGGCATCGCGAGCTGCGACGTGGCGTACAGGTACGTCCAGCACACCACCGCCTGGTGCCCTGCTCCCCGCAGAGCGCGCAACATGTCACGGGACACGGGGCCCTGGGCCTTCGCCCATTCCCCCTCCCGCTCCGGGTCGCCCGGGACGAGGCCCAGGTGGCGCACCAGATCGGCCGCGCGGGCCGGATCCGGGGGGTCCACCGCGAAACGGCGCACCACCACGCCGTCGTCCACCCAGTTGCCAGGCGGGTAGAAGGGCTCCCAGCTGAGGTAGTCGCGCGCCGTGGTGGTGTACACCGTCACGTCCTCGCCGGCGCGTACCAGGGCCCGGGCGGTATCGCGGCACAGGGCCTCGGCGCCACCGGCCACCTCGGCGCCATAGCGCTGCACCACGAAGGCGATGTCCATCGGGGTAACGGCGCCCGGGCGCCGTCAGTCCTCCGGCGGCGCGTACTTCTCGAGCTGCGCCACGCGGGCCTCCAGCCGCCGGATCTCGGCCTGCATGCGGTGGCGATCGGCCTCGAGCTGCGCCAGCAGGTCGGCCAGCGCCGGCGTGATCAGGCGCATCACCGCGCGGCGGGACGACCCCACGGCCTTGCCCGACACGCCGTCGCGCGCCGAGGGCGCGGGCTCGGCGATGCGCAGCGGGGGCAGCGGCGGGTCCCCCGCCGCCCGGCGCAGATCCTCCAGCAGCACGTCGGGGTCGGGCTCGGCGTCGCCGGGCGCCCCGGACATCAGTACGCGCCCTTCTTGAACAGCACCGCGGGAACGGTGCGCACCAGGATCACCAGGTCCAGCCAGATGGACCAGGTCTCGATGTAATAGAAGTCCAGGCGCACGAGTTCGTCGAACGACAGGTCCGAGCGGCCACTCACCTGCCACAGGCCCGTCATGCCCGGCAGCACCAGGTAGCGCTTCCTGTGCAGGTCATCCAGCAGCAGGTAGTCGCGCTCGGGCAACGGGCGCGGGCCCACCAGCGACATCTCGCCCTTCAGCACGTTGAACAGCTGCGGCAGCTCATCGATGGAGAATCGCCGGAGCACGCGACCCACCCGGGTGATGCGCGGATCGTCGCTGATCTTGAACAGCGCGCCGTCGGCCTCGTTGCGGTGCTCCAGATCCGCCTGCATCTGGTCGGCGCCCACGCGCATGGTGCGGAACTTGAGGCAATCGAAGGGGTGCTCCTCCACGCCCATGCGCCGGTTCCGGTAGATGACCGGCCCGCGGTCCTCCAGCCAGATGGCCAGCGCGGCGGCGGCGAGCAGCGGCGACAGCAGGATGACCAGCACCAGCCCCACCACGATGTCGAAGGTGCGCTTGGCGAAGAACGCCAGGCCGCTCAGCACCGGCGGCCGCAGTTCGAACAGCGGCAGGCCCGGGGCAGGGACGGCCCGGATCGAATGCGACAGGAGTTGCGCGGTGGTGGGCGCAAGGCGCACGGGGATGCCGCGGCGCCGGCACACATCAAGCAGGTCCAGGATCGACTGGTCGCGCCCTGCCGTACCCGCCAGGATCACCTCGTCGATGTGACCGGGGTCGAGCATGCGGTCCAGGTCGCGGGCGGCCGGGGGCTCGTCCTCGGTTCCCACGCCCGCCACCAGCGAGTGGGTGCCCACCACGCGGTAGGCCACGCCGTGGCGATCGGTGGTGGCCCGGGTGATGCTCTCGGCGATCGGGGTGGTCATGTCCGGCGAGCCCACCAGCAGGGCCCGCCGCTCGAACCGCACCATGTCCAGCACCAGCGCGGTGATGCTGTCCCACGATGCCCGCAGCACGATCACCAGCAGCGAGATGACGAACCACGACGAGTAGAAGATGTAAAAGGTGTTGAAGCGCCATCCGCTCGCCAGCACCAGGGCCAGCACGATCACCGTGGCCACCGTGACCGCCGACAGGATGCGGCTGGAGCCCCCACGCTCCTCGCGCTCGGCGTACAGGCCGTACTTCGCGAACACCAGCACCAGGGTGATGGTCACCAGGGGCAGGGCCTTCTGCTCCACCGACCAGATGGCGCCCGAGTCGATGGGCTGCCCCTGCAGGAAGAGCTTGAACGCCAGCACCGCGTACAGGCCCAGGAACGCGCTGGACACGTCAATGCCCAGCAGGGCCACCACGCTCAGCGCCCGGCGGATGTAATCGCGCCCCTGCCGCCCGCGCAGGAGGGGCACGAACCGCACATCGCGCGACGCCAGGCGCTCGCCGGCCTCTTGAGGGGTGGCGCTGGCCCGCCCGTCGGGCGGGGGAGGAGGCGGCGAACTCATTTCGTCAGGCTACCCCTACCTCACCCGGACGGTCACCGGCCGCGAGGTGCGCGTCTGGCGGCTGCCGCTCGGCACGTCACCGGTCCATGTGGCGCGGTAGGCGGTGGTGGACCCCGGGCGCACGCGCAGCGCGAACGATCCGTCGCGTGATGTGGTGACCCTCTTCAGCGGGCTCCAGACGCCGTTCCGCCTCTGCTGAACCGTGACCTCCGTGGCCTTGCGTGCCGTGCGCACCTGGCCCACCAGCGTCGCGCGGCCACCGCGGCGGACAGGCGCTGCCGAGAGAGGGGCCATGGGAATGGAGAACACCTCGGCGGCGGGCTTGGGCTTGGCGTCCTCCCTCAGCAGGCCTGAGCCCCACTGGGCGTTGTCCTGCAGGAAGTACCACACGAACATCCTGATACGGCGATTGGGGCGCACGCGGCGGTAGGCGTCCTGCAGGTACTGCGCCTGCTGGGCCTCGCTCACGTACATCGAGTACTCGCCCACCCTCTTGGTGGAGAAGCCGAACTCCGTGAGCCACAGCTTCTTCCGCCGCAGGTAGGTGCGATCCACCTCGCTCTGGAAGCGATTGATGTTGTAGAGGTCGATGTACGACGACCCCGGGAAGTTGCTGGTGCGGGGTCGCGTGATGGGGTACGGGTGATGGCTCACCACGTTCATCGGGGGACGCCGGCCCTTCTGGTTCAGCCCCTTCAGGAAGTTGGACGGACTGGTGCGGGCATTCGCGCTCTTCGGGCACGACGACGGGCACTGGTCGCCCGCGGGTGAGGTAACGACGCCGGCGATGCGGCTGCGCTTGTCCACCTTCTTCACGTTCTTGTAGAAGCTCTTGGCCAGGTTGCTGTACGTCCCGGTGGAGACGTTCACCCACTTGCCGCGCTGCTTCTTGTACTGCGGACGCAGGAACAGCGGGATGTTGGGCTCGTTCCACATCTCCCAGTCACGCACGCCGCGCGGGGCGTACCGTGAGGCGAGGGCGTAGGCGAAGTTCCCGTAGTCGCCGGCGCGCCGCGGGCGCCGCGCGAAGTCGGGATACCGCTTGGAGCGGGCCACCGAGCGGTCCGCAGCCCAGGCGGGCGTGCCCCACACCGTCATCAGCACGCGCACACCCCGCTTTGCCGCGGTGTCCACGATGGTGTCGTAGGCGGTCCAGTCGTACGCCGGGTCGTTCTGATCCTTGGGGTTCTTCGGCCGGCGGGTGGCGATGAGGTCCCACCGCGTGTCCACGCGGATGATGCGCGACCCCATGCGCGCCATGGTCTCCACCCGGTCCTCCGCCTCAGCGGCAGGCACCTGGTACACGCGATCGTCCTGGATCCCCGCGAGAGGCGAGGTGTTCGGGACTCCCGACACCGTTCCCTTGACGGCGCTGGACTGCGCGGAGACGCCGCCGCACCCGGCGAGCGCGCCGACGACAAGCACAGCGACCGCGCTGCGGGTGATCACGACCTGAGTACGCGTGCGTCGCATGCGGCGGAGGGCCTCCAATGGGGAACGGATCATCAGGTTGTCGAAGCCCTCACGCACGTTGAGACATGGGCGCACAGCCCCGGAGCGGCCCGCACGCTAGGTGGGCATCACCGGGACCGGCAAGGGGAAGCGGTGCCCGGAGAACCGCTTCTCACGAGATCCTTACGGCTTTGAGCCGTTTTCCCCTGCTCGCCGGGGTCATGTGGCCCCTCCGGATGGGCCTGTGGGAGGCGCTCCGGCGCCCTCCCGGGTGCGCTCCGCATCGATGAGCCTCTCCCCCTCGATATCCACGTGGGGGAGGATCCGGTCGACCCAGCGGGGCAGCCAGTGCGTGCCGCGCCCGAACAGGCGCAGGATCGCGGGAACCATGAACAGCGTGAAGGCACCCGCCATCAGCACCCCGACCGACAGGCCCACGCCGAACTGCTTGATGACCGGGTCGCCATTGATGATGAACGCCGCGAACACCGACAGCATGATGAGCGCAGCCGTGGCGATGACGCGGCCGGCCGTGCGCACTCCGTCGGCCACCGCGACGGCGGGCGCGGCGGCCACGCCATCGGCGCCCACCCGCGAGAGCAGGAACACCTGGTAGTCGTTGGCCAGGCCGAAGATGGCCGCGTACATCATGAGCGGCACATACGAGGCGATGGGGTCGGTGGGCCGCCCGTCGAGCGTGCAGCAGACGTTCGAGGGATCAAGCCCGACGAGCGAGAAGCCGAAGCCCATCTGGAACAGCACGGTGAGAAGCCCGAACGTGGCGAGCGCGATTAGCGTGATCACCGCCGCCGCCTGGATGGGGATGAGGATCGAGCGGAACGCGACGAGGAGCACCAGCATGTTCAGCAGCGCCACCGTCATGATCACCAGCGCAAGGGTGTCGGTGATCTCGCTGGCCAGGTCGATGTTGGCCGCCGTTGTGCCACCCACGTAGGCCGTGAGCCCCGTGGTCTCCTTTTCGACCTCCGGCACCACCGTGTCGCGCACGCGCTTCACAAGGTCCACCGTCTGCTCCGCGGCCGGTGCTGTTGTGGGTACGGCGGTGTAGTAGGCGGCCGTGCCACTCGTGTTCACAGACGGCACCGAGACCCTCTTGACCCCGGACGTCGCGGTAAGGGCATTCTGGAGCGTGACCAACCGGGGATCGGTGCCCAGGGGGTTGCCCCCGGCCGCGGTGAGCGCGGCGGTCACCTCGTCCTTGAGCTGGTTGGCCTCGGCAAGTTGCCGATTGGCCTCGGCCTGCAGCGCGAGCAGCTCGGCCGCCTGGGCCCCGAGCGAGGCCACCTGCGCGAGCAGGCGCGCCTCCTCACGTACGAGCGCCTCGCGCGTGCGGATCAGCGCACTGCGTTCATCCGCAAGCGCGCGGGCCTCGTCCGCGATCGACTCCGCCTGGGCGATCAACGCCTGCTGCTCCGGGGTAAGCGGCTGCGCGAGGAGTGACGCGGCCTCCGCGCGCAACTGCGCCTCCGCCGCCTGGGCGGCCGCGATGACCTTCTGCTGCGCATCGGCCTGCACGAGTAGCGCCGCCACCTGCGCATCGAGATCCGCCTTGCGCGCCTGGAGCCGCTTAAGCACGGCGGGGTCGATGGTGGACGCGATCTCCGCCTCCACCACCGCGATCTCGGCCTGCAGCGCGCGCACCTGTGCGGTGATGGCGCGAATGCGCGCCGCTGCCGCCTGTGCCTTTGCCGCCTCAGCCTTCGCCTGCGTGATGAGCGCCGATGCCCGGTCATCGATGTCGCCGCGGGCCTCACGGCGAAGCGCTTGCACCTGCGCAACGAGCGTCCGGCGTGAGGCAGCCAGTGCAGCCGCCTGGGCGTCGAGGTCCTGGCGCCGGGTGGTCACCGCCGCCGCCTCGGCCTTCACCCGCCGGGCATCCGCCTCAAGGCGGGCCTGCTTCGCCTGGCCCTCGGCCTGCTCCTGCTCCAACTGGGCCTGGAGCGCCTCCGCCTCGTTCTCCTGCGCGGCGACGGTCGGATCCTCCTCGGCCGGTGGGTTGAGCTGCACCGCGACCAGCAGCGGTCCGTTGTAGCCCACACCGAAGCCCTCCGTCATCAGGTCGTAGGCCTGTCGCTGGGTGGTCTTGAGGGATGAGACCCCGACGTCCTCCTGCCCCAAGTTCATCCATGCAACCGGGACGGCCATGGGCACGAGGATCAGGAGGCCCACAATGAGCATCCACCACGGGTGGCGCGCCACGAACCTGCCCCACCGCCCCCATGCCCCGCCACTGCCGGCAGCCGCGCCGGTGGCAGCGGCGGCGACCGTCGTCGCGCCGGCTGCCCTGCGCCGGTGGAAGATCGGCAGGGAGTTCAGCCTGTGGCCCAGCAGCGAGAGCACGGCCGGCAGCAGGAGAGTGGCCGCCAGCACGGCCGACACCACCGCGAGCGCCGAGCCGTAGCCGAGCGATGAGATGAGGGGGATCCCCGCCACGGCCAGCGCCAGCAGCGCGAGGACCAAGGTGCCACCCGCGAACACGACGGCCGTGCCGGCGGTGCCCACTGCCAGCGCCACGGACTCCCGAGGGTCCATGCCCTGCGCCATGTTCTCGCGATGCCGTGACACCACGAACAGCGCGTAGTCGATGCCCACGCCGAGGCCGATCATGGTGGCGAGCGTGGGCGCGATGCTCGGCACCGACACGATGTGCCCGAGCAGGCCGATCACGGACAGGCCCAACACCAGCCCCACCACCGCGCTGATGATCGGGATGAACATCGCGATGAGGCTCCCGAACGAGACCGCGAGGATGATCACGGCCGCGATCAGCCCGATCACGGTGCTGAGGTCGGTGCTCGGGGCTGAGAGCGTGGCGCCTACCGTGCCGCCTGCCGCCACCTGCATTCCGGCCGCGCGCGCGGGGTCGGCAGCATCGAGCACCGCCTGCGCCTGTTTCTCGGTGATAGACGCCGAGCTCACGTTCATCAGCACCGGCACGTAGGCGATGGTCTGCGATGAACTCTGCAGGTACGGCGCCGCGTTGCCGTACGGGCTGGTGGCCTGGGTTACGTGCGGCACCTTTGCGATGGCATCCACCGACGCCGTGATCGCGTTCTTGTTGGTCGTGCTGTTCACCGTGCCCGACGCCACCTTGAACACGATGGGGCTCGTGCCGTTCTGGGTGGGCGGGAAGTCGGCGGCCAGGACGTTCGTGGCGTCCTGGCTCTGCGTGCCCGGCAGGCTCGTGTCGTTTGTGGTGCGCGCCCCTACCAGCGATACCGTCACCGTGAGGCCC
>CALIKX010000085.1 GCA_938017905.1 uncultured Thermoleophilia bacterium
GAGCAGGCCGTGCTGGTGATCGGCCGACCGGTGTGCCCGGCGTGTCAGGTGACCGGCGCCGGTTTGGATGCCATCACGCAAGCGCGGCCGGACGTGGTGGTGGCCTTCGTGGAGATGTGGGGCCCCGAGGACTGGCGTGCGCGGCATGAGCCGGGGTGGCCCGACGGCGTGAGCGTGAGCCCGTCGGCGGTGCCCGCCCTGGCACTCATGCGCCGGGGCGAGGTGGTGGCCACCCGGTTCGGCGCCGTGCCCGCGCACGACCTGGACGGCTGGATGTCCGAGCACTTCGGCCCCGCGGAGTCGCCCGTGCCGGAGGGCGTCACGGCGGCCGAGCAGGAGGTGCTCGACCGGACCGCGGCGCGGCGCGCACAGCATTCCGCCGTGAAGGGGCGCTGAGCGCACCGACCATATGGGTGCTGGGGGATCAGTTGGATCCCTCGGGCCCGGCATTCCGGGGGCACCGCGCGGGCGGGGCCCGGGTCCTCATGGTCGAAAGCGACCACGCCCTCCGGCGCCTGCCGTTCAACCGCGAGCGGCGCGTGCTGGTGATCGGCGCAATGCGGCGGCTGGCTGATGACCTGCGAGCAGCCGGCTGGGACGTGGACCTGCGCCGGGCGCCCACCCTCGCGGAGGGCGTGCACGCGCACGCACGCGAGTTCCGGCCTGACCGCGTAGTGGTGGCGCACCCCACCTCGCGCAGCGGCCTGGCGCTGGTGCGACGCCTGGGCGACGAACTGCCGGTACCGGTGGAGATGCGCGACCCCGTGGGGTTCATCACGCGACCCGGGGAACTGACCGACATCCTGGGACGGCGCCAGCCGCGCATGGACACCTTCTACCGCGAGATGCGGCGCCGCCTCGACCTGCTCATGGCACCCGACGGCACCCCCGTGGGCGGGGCCTGGAGCATGGACCGCGAGAACCGGCAGCGCCCCCCGCGCACCCGTGACCTGGGCGTGCCCCCACCCTGGCTGCCCCGCCCGGATGACCCCCTCGACGCCGCCCTGCGACAGGAGTTCGCGGGCCTCCCCGAGACCGGCGCGGGTGGCGAGCGCGTGATGGCCGCATCGCGGGCGGAGGCCGAGGCCGCGCTGGACCGGTTCATCGAGCACCGCCTGGCCACGTTCGGGCCGTACCAGGACGCGATGATGGACGACGACTGGGCCATGTCGCATGCGTTCCTCTCCGGACCCCTCAACCTGGGGATCCTGTCGCCCGAGCGGGTGGCGCGCCGCGTGGCCGATGCCCTGGGCGACGCTGCACCCCTGGCATCGGTGGAGGGATTCGTGCGCCAGGTGATCGGCTGGCGCGAGTACGTGTGGGGCTGGTACTGGAAGCGAAACTGGCGGGGCGCGAACGGCCTGGGCGCAGACGGCCCCGTACCCGCCGCGCTGCACGGATCGCCCACCCGCATGCGGTGCGTGGACGCCACGATGCAGGGCATCTACGCGCGGGGCTACTCGCACCATATCCAGCGGCTGATGGTGCTGGGCACGCTCATGTTGCTGCGCGGCACCCAGCCCTGGCGGGCACTGCAATGGTTTCAGGCGTCCCATGTGGACGCATCGGCCTGGGTGATGGCGCCGAACGTCATCGGCATGGCGCTGTACGCCGACGGCGGGCGAATGATGACCAAGCCGTACGCGGCCAGCGGTGCCTACATCCGGCGCATGAGCAATTACTGCGCGGCGTGCACGTATGACCCCGGCGCGGCGACCGGCCCCACCGCATGCCCCTTCACGACCCTCTACTGGGACTTCCTGGACCGCCACCGCGCGGACCTCGGGCAGAATCCCCGCATGTCACTCTCCATGCGCAACCTGGACCGTCGCGACGACCTGCCCGCCATCCGGGCGCAGGCCCGCGACTGCACGGCCCTCCTGGACGGGGGAGGCGCGTAATGCCCGAGGAGATCCGCCGGCGCGGGCGCATCACCACGCGCGGGCCCGGAGCCGAGCGGGTGCGCGACGCCGACCTGTCCCTCCTCGGCGGTCCGGAGCCCGACTTCGTCTCCACCGACCCGTGGCGGGCGCTCCGGATCCTCGGCGAGTTCGTCGAGGGATTCGACCTGCTGGCCCGCGTGGGGCCCGCGGTATCGGTGTTCGGGTCGGCCCGCACCGCGCCCGACGACCCCGATTACGCAGCCGCCGTGGAGATCGGTCGGCTGTTGGCGCGTGAGGGACGCGCGGTGATCACCGGTGGGGGCCCGGGCCTGATGGAAGCCGCCAACAAGGGGGCCGCCGAGGCCGGGGGGCTCTCGGTCGGACTGAACATCGAGCTTCCCCACGAACAGGGCCGGAACCCGTACGTGAACCTGGGCGTGGACTTCCGGTACTTCTTCGTGCGCAAGACGATGTTCGTGAAGTACTCCGAGGCGTTCATCGTGATGCCGGGCGGGTTCGGCACGCTGGATGAGTTGTTCGAGGCGCTGGTGCTCATCCAGACCGGGAAGGTGCGCGACTTCCCGCTGGTGCTGTACCGCAGCGCGCACTGGCAGGGGCTCCTCGACTGGCTGCGCTCCACGACGCTGGCCGAGGGCTGGGTGGATGCCGCCGACCTCGATCGCATCCGCGTGGCCGACACGCCGGAGGAGGTGGTGCTCCACGCCTGCGGGGGCGACACCTCTCCGCACGGGTAGCCCATTCCTGTTCCGGCGGTGCGTTGCGGGCGCGCACTGCACGGCAGAAAATCGCCGGAATGGAACATCCGGCCGCACGTGACACCGATCTCCTCCCCGTATCCGCTGCGGCGCGCCTGCTCGGCGTGAGCGTGTCGTCCCTGCGCGCATGGGCCGCCGCGGGGCGCGTGCCCCATGAGCGCACACCGGGCGGGCACCGGCGATTCGACCGCGCGGTGCTGCGCGAATGGATGGAGGCGCGCGGAGCACGCGTGCCCGAGGACGATCCATCCCATCCCCTGCACCTCGTGCCGGGGCGGATCACCCCCCGGCCACGCGCCGCCGCCGCCATCGATCGGGCCGCTCCGCGCATCGCGGACGAGGCCACGGCGCTCGTCGCCGACGGCCGTCCCCGCTCGCGACGGATGTCGGCAGCGCTCCGCGCACGACTCCTGGAGCAGGCCGTGGCGCTGGCCCGCGCACTCGCGACGGGTGACCTGGCCCCGTGCATCCGCGAGGCCGAGTGGCGGGCCTTCCGGGACGGCGCCGCCGATGTGCCCGCCGCGCGGCCGATGGGCGAGGCCCGCGCCCTGGCCCGG
>CALIKX010000086.1 GCA_938017905.1 uncultured Thermoleophilia bacterium
GCGTGGGAGCACATCTTCGTGCCGATCGCGCTGGGCACGTCACTCGTGGTGCTGTGGGCGTGGCTGGTGCACGGGTTCGAGGCCCTGTGGCTGGGCCACGACCCGCGTGAGGCGCCGGCCGAGGACGGCACCCACCGCAGGGATGACGCCTAGCCGGCCAGTACCGCGTCCAGCCAGTCGAACATGCGCTGGCCGCGCAGACGCGGGGCCATGGGCTCGCAGTGCCAGTTGGCGCCCTCCTCCCGCGTGAACCTCACCAGCGCGCGCGACCGGGCACTGGTGCAGAGATCGTGCAGCTCCTGCGACTGCCCCGGCCAGAACTGCTCGTCGTCGGGGCTGGTGATGAGGATCGGTACCTCGATCTGCGCGGCCACGTCCGTCAGGTCCCATGCGCGCAACTCCAGCAGCACCTTCGCGAGGGAATCGGTGCCATAGGGCTCCAGGCGCTTCGCGGCCTCCAGCGCGAGCCCCGGATCCTGCTTGATGCCCTCAGCCATGTACGCGTCGAACTCCTGCAGGTCGCCGCCGTCCAGCATCTGGAGCATCGGTGGGGGCAGGTGGCGCGTCCATGAGTCACCCACCCGCACGACGCCCGGGTCCACCATCACGGCGGCCAGACGGTGCTCGAATGCCGCCGCTCGGGGAACCCAGTACCCGGCCTGGCTCCAGCCCTGCAGAGCGATGCGTGCGGCGTCCACGTCCGCCCGCGCCGAGGCCCAGTCGACGACCGGCGTGATCACGGCCTCCCAGTCGTGGCGGAAGAACAGCCCCTGCTCGTACAGGGCCTGCCCCTGCCCCGGCCCGTCGAAGATGAGCGCGTGGTACCCGCGCTCCACGGCGTCGAGCGGCGCGGCCGTGAGCACGTCGGTCACCGTGCCGTCGCTGCCGTTCACGCAGATCACCAGCGGCCGGGGACCATCTCCCCCCGACAGGAAGTAGCCCTGCAGGGCGGTGTCCTCGTAGGGGATGGACACGGCCTCCACGGGCGTGGGCCACAGCGCGAAGGCACGGTCGACGGCGTCCCTGTGGCGCTTCCAGGTGGGGAGCGACCGCGACGGGTCCCGGGTGGCCAGCACATAGAAGAACGCGGTGCCCATGTAGAACGACGCCCGCAGGTACAGGCCGCGCGCGCTCGCCACGTGGCCTGCGGCCTCGGCCTGCTCCGCGGCGTCCCGGCAGGCCTCGCCCGTGGCCATCCACTGGTCGAACCACGAGTCGGCGTCGGCATCGGTGATGCGCGACGCCGTGGCCATCACCTCGCCCGCCTCGGCCACGCCGTACGCGGCGCCGCCCAGGGCGATGAGGGTGGCGAACTCGAAGCCGGTGGTGGTGAAGAACCTGTGGTCGCTCATGGTGGACTCCGTCGCTCGGGTGGAGCGCATGGTGGCAAACGCCCGGGGCGTAGGATCCGCTCGTGGACGACCTCGATCTCCTTCGCAGGTTCGAACCGGTCCTGAGGTTCAACGGGGTCGAGTTGTTCCTGCCCTCCGACACCGACGCCTACGTGCGCACGTGCTCCCTCTGGCAGCGCGGGGCCGATGGTGCCGACACCAAGCTGGCGAACGCAGGCGAGTTGGACCTGGACCTGCTGGCACACATCGCGCGGGAACGGCACGCCGACACCCTGCACCTGCTGTACGTGGAGACGCCGCTCACGAGGCGCCAGTTCCATGAATGGAAGGCGTTGGGCCACGGTCCGCGCATGCCCGGGGGCAACCGGTTCTCGCAGGTGGGCATCACCAGCCGCATCTTCGATGCCCTGTTCCGCCTGACGTTGCTGTTCCGCGGCCGCGTGCCACGGGGCGCGGTGGCCGCCGGCGAGATCACCTACCGCGAGCAGATCGCGGACGCGGGCACGCCGTACTACGGGCGCGTCATGCACGAGGCCGGGTGGACCATCCTGCAGTACTGGTTCTTCTACCCCATGAACGACTGGCGGTCGTCGTTTCACGGCATCAACGACCACGAGGCCGACTGGGAGAACATCATCCTGTACCTGTCCCCGGACGGGGACGGCGCCCTGGTGCCGCGATGGGTGGCGTTCTCATCACACGATGCCGAGGGGGACGGCCTGCGCCGGCGCGCGGACGATCCGTCCCTCGAGTGGGTGGGCGAGCACGTGGTGGCCTACCCCGGGGCCGGGTCGCACTCGCACTCGCCCGCGCCGGTGGACGAGACCGTGCAGGTGGACCCCCCGATCCTCCGGGGCTTCATCCGCTCGCTGCGGCGCATCTTCCGCGCCATCACGCCGTGGCACGACGCCTCCTCGCTGGAGGCGGGGCTCGGCGTTCCGTTCGTCGACTACCACCGCGGCGACGGGGTGGCCATCGGGCCAGGCGGTGATCGCGGATGGCGGCCGGTCATCATCGACGACGACACCCCATGGGTGCGTGACTTCACCGGGCGCTGGGGACGCGACTCGCGCGATCCGTTCGGCGGCGAGTCGGCCCCCACCGGGCCGAAGCACGAGCGCGATGGGATCGACCGCGTGCGGTGGGAGGACCCCCTTGGCTGGGCGGGGCTGCAGAAGGTGAGCCCCGACCCCGGCGCGGCCGGGACCGCCATCCTGGTGCGGCGCGAGGCCGTCGAGGCCCGCGTGCGCGACATCGATGTTGAGATGCAGGAGGAGCGCGAGAAGGCCCGGCGCGAATCCGCCGAGGTGCGCGCCCTGGCCGCCGACGCGTCCACGCGGCACCTCCGGGATGAGCGCGCGCGCGACCTGGGCGCCCGCGACGATGCCATGCGCGACCTGCGGGCGGAGCGCCGCCGCCTCACGGCCGAGCGCGATGCCCTGGACCTGGCGATGCGGGACGGGCTTGACCCGGAGCCCCCGCGGGCGCACCTCAGCGCACGGGCCGCCGAGGCGGCACCGGAGGCCGACGACGCCCCGAAGGTGCGCAATCGTGTGCTGCGCGTGTGGGCCGCCATCAGCACGCCGCTCATCATCGCCATCGTCGTATGGCTGCTGGTGGGCAACGACACCGGGTACTACTGGGTGGGCGCCGCCGTCGGCGTGCTGGTGGTGGTGGGGTTCGAGTCGCTCGCCCGCGGCCGCCTGCTGGCGTTCGTGGGCTGGGCCATCATCGCGGTGGTGGGCACGACCATCGTGATCGGCATGGTGCGGGAATGGCGTCTCACCCTCGCGGTGTTGCTGCTGGTCGGCGCCGTGGTGCTCCTCGCGCAGAACCTGCGCGAGCTTCGCTCGGACCGATAGCGCCTGTTCCTCCCATGCGCGGAGGGAGATGCAGTACGCGTTGCGAATCCCCCGGACATGTTCCGGCGCAACCCCCGGCCCGCGTGCGCGGGTCTAGCCTCATCCATCCCATGACGTCCCACCGTCGCTCACCGCGGCGCCGCGCGATCGTCACCACGACCCTCGCGGCGCCCCTCATCGCCATCGGCTCGCTTACGGCCGTGGCGCTTGCCCAGCCCGCACCGGACGAGCCCGGGGTCACGGTGGATGCATCCGCGTTCCGGTTCGCCGAGAAGGCTGCGCGCGACCTGCGCCGGGCACGCGCGTGGTCCGGACCCACTGATGCGGCGTCACTGGCGCGCGATGCCACGCGGCGCGACCTGGTGGTGCTGATGGAGCGCGTGGTGCGCATGCCGCGCGGGCGCCTGGGCACCACCTGGCGGGACATCGCAGCGGACGACCCGCGGGGCCGCGCGGCGCGGTATGCCGTGGCGCGGAGGTTCCTCACGACGCCGGGCGGAGCCGTGGGCCTGGACCAGCCCCTCACGGGGTCGGATGCCAACCGGGCGTGGACGTACGCGCTCAGGATGAAGGGCGCCGTGGCACGCATGGCGCGCTTCCGCGATGGCGCGGGGCGGCGGTACTCCCTGCCCTCAGGGTTCGCGACGTCCATCGTCGCGCGCGAGGCGGGCCTGCGGCGCAACTATCCCTCCTCCGACGACGTGCTGGAGCGGCACGACTCCCAGCCGCTTCGGCTGGCCGACCTTGTGCTGATGGCCCACCGGGCACGCGGCATCCGCCGCGCC
>CALIKX010000087.1 GCA_938017905.1 uncultured Thermoleophilia bacterium
TAGAACTCGAACAGGGCGGCCAGCGCGACGACCAGCGCGAATGCGGCGAAGACGGGCCCGCCGAAGTAGACCGCCGCGAGGATCACCGCGATGCCCGGGATGGCTACGAGGATGCGGTTGATCATCGTGCGCCGAACCTCCGTGCCCGTGAGGCGTAGTCGTCGAAGGCGCGCTCGAGGTCCTCCGCGCCGAAGTCCGGCCACAGGCGATCGGAGAAGACCAGCTCGGCGTAGGCCGACTGCCACAGGAGGAAGTTGGACAGCCGCTGCTCGCCGCTGGTGCGGATGATCAGTTCGGGGTCGCGCATGTCGGGTGCATACATGAACTGCCCGAAGGCCTCATCGGGGGCACCCGGCCCCGCCTCGGATGCGAACCGCCGCGCGGCGTCGACGATCTCCGCGCGCCCCCCGTAGTTCATCGCGATGAAGAGCCGCATGCGCTCGTGCCGGGCAGTCCTGGCCTCGGCTTCCGCGATCTTGGCCCGCAGGGATGGATCCAGCTCCGCCAGGCGGCCGATGAACCGGATGGAAACGCCCTCGGCGTCCAGGTCCGGCACCTCGCGGTCGATCAACTCGGAGAACAGGACCATGAGGTCGTCCACCTCGTCCCGGGGGCGGTTCCAGTTCTCCGTGGAGAACGAGAACACCGTCAGGTCACGCACGCCCATGTCGCCGGCGGCGCGGACCACCCGGCGCAGGGCGCGGGCGCCGGCGCGGTGCCCGGCCGCCGTCGGAAGGCGGCGTCTGCGTGCCCACCGGCCATTGCCATCCATGATGATCGCGACCGACTCGGGCACCGGACGCGGCGACGGTGCGTGCGACGGGGCCGCGGAGGGGCGTATGGCGCGGGCCGCGCGGGCAGCCCGCAGGCGCGAGAGGAGCGCCATCACACCTCCATGATCTCGGCCTCCTTGCGGGCCAGCATCTCGTCGACCGCCTTCACCTCGGCGTCGGTGAGCTTCTGGACCTGGTCCTGCGCGCGGCCGAGGTCGTTCTTCGACACCTCGCCGTCCTTCTCGGCACGCTTGAACTCGTTCAGCACGTCACGGCGCACGTTGCGCACCGCCACGCGGGCCTCCTCGGCCATCCGGTGCGCAACCTTCACCAGCTCCTTGCGGCGCTCCTCGGTGAGCTGCGGCAGGGGCAACCGGATGGTGGTGCCGTCGTTGCCCGGCGTCAGGCCGAGGTCCGACTCCATGATGGCGCGCTCCACATCCGGGATCATGGTCTTGTCGAACGGCTGGACCGTGAGCAGGCGCGGCTCGGGCGCGTGGATCTTGGCCAACTGCGGCAGGGGCGTCGGTGCCCCGTAGGCGTCCACCTGGATCCGGTCGAGCAGCGCCGTCGTCGCGCGGCCGGTGCGAAGGCCGGCGAACTCCTGGCCGAGGTTCTTGACTGCGCCCTCCATGCGGCGCTTGGCGTCATCGAGCCTGTCCTTCATCGTCCGTCCCCTTCCCCCGGGCCCCCGGCGGGGCCGCTCACGATCGTGCCGACCCGCTCGCCATCCAGCAGCCGGCCCAGATTGGCCTCGTCCTGCATGTTGAACACGAGCAGCGGCAGGTCATTGTCCATGCACAGCGTGAGGGCCGTGGCATCCATCACCGCCAGCCCGCGCTCGATCACCTCCATATGGGTGATCTGCGTGATGAGTTCCGCGGATGGATCCTCGCGGGGATCCGCCGTCATCACGCCCTCGACATTGTTCTTGGCCATCAGGATGCATTCGGCGCCGACCTCAAGCGCGCGCAGGGCGGCCGTGGTGTCGGTGGTGAAGAACGGATTGCCGGTCCCCGCCGCGAAGATGACCACGCGCTTCTTCTCGAGGTGACGGATGGCGCGCCGCCGGATGTACGGCTCGGCCACCTCCTGCATGGCGATCGCCGACTGGATCCTGGTGGTCACGCCGAGCTTCTCGAGCGCGTCCTGGATGGCCAGGGCGTTCAGCATCGTCGCGATCATGCCCATGTAGTCCGCGGTCGCGCGGTCCATCCCGCTGGCGGCACCGATGACGCCGCGAAAGATGTTCCCCGCCCCGACCACCACGGCCACCTCAACGTCCCGGTCCGTGGCGCCCTTCACCACCCGGGCAACACCCGCGATCTGCTCCGGGTCGATCCCGTACCCCTGATCGCCCATCAGCGCCTCGCCCGAGAGCTTCAGCAGCACCCGGGACCAGGCGGTGTGCCCGCCCGCCCCCGCTGCTGCGGGGACGGGCCCGGGCTGGTCGCTACTCGCCAAGCTGATAGACCGTGAACCGCCGGATGGTGATGTTCTCCCCGAGCTCCGACGAGACCTCGGCGCGCAGTTCCTCCATCGTGCGCTGCTTCTTCTCGGTGGCGTCCCGGAAGAAGGGCTGGTCGAGGAGGCAGATCTCCGAGAGGTGCTTCTTCAGCTTGCCCTCGACGATCTTCTCGCGGGCGTTCTCGGGCTTGTCCTTGGCCTGGTCGGCGTACACCTCGCGCTCACGGGCCAGGTAGTCCTCCGGGACGTCGGCCGCCGACACGAACTGCGGCTTCATGGCCGCCACGTTCAGGGCGACATCCCGCGCGAACTCCTGGAACCGATCCGTGCGGGCCACGAAGTCCGTCTCGCAGTTGACCTCGACGATCACGCCGAGCTGCCCACCCTGGTGGATGTAACTGGAGATGGTGCCTTCGTTGGCATCCCGGCCGGAGCGCTTGGCGGCGGCGGCCAGCCCCTGCTTGCGCAGCAGGGTGGTGGCCTCCTCCAGGTCGCCGCCGGTCTCCGACAGCGCCCTCTTGCAGTCCATCATCCCGGCGCCGGTCTTCTCCCGAAGCTCCTTCACCAGCGCGGCGGGGATCTGTGCGGTGCTCACGCGGACTCCTCCTGGGTCGGGGCGGCCTCCGCGGCCGCGGCCTCATCGGCGACGGCGTCGGTGGCCAGTTCGGCGGCGGCCTCATCGAGCGCGGCCTCCGCAGCCAGGCCGGCCTCGGCCTCCTGCACCACCTCGCCGGCGGCCATCGCCACGGCGGCATCGGCCTGCTCCACGGCGGCAACCTCGTCCGCGGCAGGCGCAGGCGCGCGATCTGCCGCGCGGGCGGCACGGGCCGCATCCGGGTCGCCGGCGGCCTGCGCGGCCGCGGCAGCGGCACGCGCCTCCTCGTACCCGCCCTGCGGGTCGAGGCCCTTGCCCTCGCGGATGCCGTCGGCGATCACCGACAGCACCAGTGAGCACGACCGGATGGCGTCGTCGTTACCCGGGATGACGTAGTTCGCCTCGTCCGGGTCGCAGTTGGTGTCGACCAGGCCGATCACGGGGATGCCGAGGCGATTGGCCTCGCGCACCCCGATGGCCTCCTTCTTCAGGTCGACGATCACCACGGCGTCGGGGCGGCGCTGCATCTCCGCCACGCCGCCCAGGTTGGCCTCCAGCTTGATGAGCTCGGCCTCGGCGGCGAGGCGCTCCCGCGTGGGCAGCAGCTCCAGCTGGCCACCCGTCTTCTGGGCGCGCAGCTCGTGCAGGCGGCGGATGCGCTGGCTGATGGTGGACCAGTTCGTCAGCAGTCCGCCGAGCCAGCGGTGCGACACATAGGGCATGCCCGCGCGGATCGCCTGCTCACGCACGGAGTCCTGGCATTGCTTCTTCGTGCCCACGAACATCACGGTGCCGCCGCGCTCGGCGACGTTCCGCGAGAAGTGGTGGGCCTTCTCCAGCAGGTCGAGCGTCTGCTGAAGGTCGATGATGTAGATGCCCCCGCGCTCGCCGAAGATGAAACGCTTCATCTTCGGGTTCCACCGGCGGGTCTGGTGACCGAAGTGGACTCCGGACTCCAGGAGCTGCTTCATGGTGACGACGGACACGCGTCACGTCTCCTTGTTCTGGTTGGCAGTGCAGCCCGGGCGCATTCGGGGGGAGCCGGACGCACCGGCCACCACCCCCCGGATCCGCGCGCCCGGGGTCGGGTACGTGGATGGGACCCATGTGGGCCCATCGGTGAATACTAGCCTGCCGCGCCCGCCTGAGCGCGGGCGTCAGCCAGGGCAGCGGCGAGATCCGCCGGAAGCGGGCTCTCGAATCGCAGGTCCTCACCCGTCATCGGGTGCCGGAAGGCCAGTTGGTACGCATGCAGGAACTGGCGCGACAACCCACGGGGGTCGCGCCCCATGCCGTACACCGGGTCACCCACCACGGGATGGCCCGCGCTCTCCAGGTGCACACGCACCTGGTGCGTACGCCCGGTTTCCAGGCGCGCCTCCACCAGTGCCACCGGTCCCAACTGCTCCAGCAGGCGGAAGTGCGTGATGGCCTCGCGCCCGCCGGTGGCCCTCACCGCCTGCCGCGTGCGCCGGCGGGGATCCCGGCCCAGCATACGATCCACGGTGAGCGCGGGAGGAAACGGGCCATTCACGAGCGCGAGGTAGCGGCGCTCCACATCACGGTCGCGCATCATCCGGCCGAGGCGGCGATGCGCCTTCTCGCCGCGTGCGACGAGGATGAGGCCCGACGTGTCCCGGTCGAGCCGGTGCACGATGCCGGGCCGCTGCGGGTCCTCCCCCCCGGCGATGCCGCCCGACAGCAGGCCGTGAACGAGCGTGCCGGTGGAGTGGCCTCGCGACGGGTGGGTGACCATGCCCGCGGGCTTGTCCACCACCAGCAGGTAGTCGTCCGCGTGCACGACCGGCACCCCGAGGTCCTCCGGGCGCAGCGCGGGGCCGGAGGGCTCCGCCGCCAGGCGTGCCTCCACCAGGTCGCCGGGCGATACGCGGTGGCGCTTCACCCGTTCCTCGCCGTTGACCGTGACCCGGCCCGCCTCAATCAGCCGCTGGGCCTCGGCGCGGCTCTCCACCGACTCGTGCGCTGCCAGCACCGCATCAAGCCGCCGCGCCGGCTCCCCGGCGGCAACCGTGAAGCGGACGACCGGGCCCTCAGTCATCCCCGGCCGCGAGGATGATCGACAGGACGAGCAGGACCGCGCCGGTCGTGACCGCGACGTCGGCCACATTGAAGGGCGGCCACGGGCCCAGGGCGATGTAGTCGGTCACGCCCTCACGGCTGAGGCGGTCGATCAGGTTGCCGATGCTGCCGCCCAGCAGCAGGCCGCCACCCACGGGAACGAGGCGGTGCTGCCCGGCGTATGCCACCAGCACGACGGCGATCGCGGCGATCGCGATCAGGGTGAGCACGGCGATGACGCCGGTGCTGCCGGAGAACAGGCTGAACGCGATCCCCGTGTTGATGGTGTGCACGAGGTCGATGCCGGGGGCGACGCCGATGACCTCCCCCGGCGTGATCGTGCCCCGGACGATCACCTTGACCACCTGATCCACGACCACCACCGCCAGGGCGATGAGGCCCATCAGGCGGTAGCGGCGAAGGGCCTCGCGGCGCCGCCGCACGGCGATCACGTCGGGCAGTGCCTCACGCGGGGATCGCCCGGGTCCGCTCATGCGATGTCCGCGGCCAGTTCCGCCATGCGCGCCTCGATGGATGGGGCATCGCCATCGATCTCAATCAGCTTCCGGGCCCCCGATGAACCCCGGCGCAAACGCACGGCAGAGGTCCTCACCCCGGCCACATCCGCCAGGTAGGCGCACAGGGCCGCGTTGGACTGGCCCTTGTGGGGAGCCGCCGCGATTTGGATGCGCACCGCACCATCCTGCACGCCGACCGCGGCCGTGCGCCGCGAGCGCGGCACGGCCTTGACCTGCACGAGCACCCCACCCGGGCGTCGCGAGATCCACTCCGGGACATCCTGCGTGCCCGTCAGAACGCCTCCAGCACGCGCACGGCCACCGCATTGGCCACGTACAGCACGATCAACGCGACGATCGGGGACAGGTCGAACATGCCGACCGGGGGAATCACGCGGCGGAATGGACGCAGGTACCAGTCGGTGCTCTCGTGGAAGAAGCGGTACAGGGCGCCGGTCACGCGACCCACGGGTGCCGACGGAAGCCACGACAGCAGGATCCGGATGAGCAGGATCACAAGGAAGATCGTGAACAACGCGTTCACGTAGTCGATCAGGACATCCATGCCGGCCCTACAGCTCGGCCGCGCGTTCCGCGGCAGCGGCGACGGCCGCCGCCAGCGCGGGCCCCACCCCGCCGTCCTCCAGGACTGCCACGCCGGCGGCGGTCGTGCCGCCAGGCGACGTCACGCGCGCCTGCAGCCGGGCGGGGTCCTCCCCGCCCTCGAGCAGCGCGGCGGTCCCCGCCAGCACGCCCTGCACCATGGCACGGGCCTCATCGGCACCCAGCCCGCCCGCGACGCCGCCCCGCTCGAGCGCCGCTGCGACGTAGGCGATGAACCCCGGCCCGCTCCCCGCGATGGCCGTGGCCACCGGGAACAGGGCCTCATCCATCGGGACGACCGCGCCGAGGGGCGCCAGCAGGCGCCCCAGCCGGGCCTCCGCGTCGGCATCCAGGCCATCCGTGGCCACGGCCACGACGCCGTGCCCCGTGGCGACGGCCAGGTTCGGCATGAGACGCACCACCGGGTGGCCGGGCACCGCCGCCCGCAGGCGGGCGATGGGCCACCCGGCAGCCACCGATGCCACCACCGCACCCGCGCGCAGGCGCGGGACGATCTGCCCCAGCACATCCGCGAGGTCCTGCGGCTTCACCGCGAGCACCACGACGTCGCAGGACGCTGCGTCCCCCGCCTCCACGCCATGCGCGGCGGCAACCTCGTCGGCGCGGCCGGGCGCCTGGTCCTCCACGACCACGCGCGCGTGCCGCGCGAGGCCGGCGGCCATCGCGCCACCCATCGCGCCCACGCCCACGACGCCGATAGCGGGGGCAGGGTGGCTCACGGCATCAATACTGGTTGAAGAAGCCCTTCTCGAGCAGGCGTGCCCTCTCCTCAGCCGACACCTCGACGTTCCTGGGGGTGAGCAGGAACACCTTGTCGGCGATACGGGACATGCCCCCGTCGAGGGCGTAGGTGAGGCCGCTGGCGAAGTCGATGAGGCGCTTCGACAGATCGGTGTCGGCGGACTGCAGATTCAGGATCACCGGGACCGAGCCCTTGAACTTGTCCGCGATCTGCTGTGCGTCGTTGAAGCTCCTGGGCACGACGAGCGTCACCTCGGATCCCCGTGCGGAGCGACCGGACGATGGCGCCACGGACCGCAGGTTCCGCGACGGCGACGGGATCCCCGGATCGGAGTAGATGTCGTCGAAGTCATCGGATCGCGACGACTGGCGGCGCGAGTGGCGGTCGCGTGACGATCGCTCCTCGCCGTGCTCCTCGTCCCGCACGCGCGCGTTGGTCTCGCGGTCGTGATGATCGTCGTAGTCGTCGTAGTCGTCGTAGTCGTCATAGCCATCGTCGGCCATGCCGAAGTACGCGAGCGTCTTCTGCCAGTAATCCGTGATCGACATCTACGGCTGCTCCATCCGGGTGCGGTCGATTATCCCCCGTCCGACGCGCACCATCGTAGCGCCCGCCTCCACGGCAACGACGAAATCCTGCGATGTGCCCATCGACAGGTCGCGCAGGTCATGCGCCCCAACCCAGCGCGGGGCCACCTCGTCGCGCAGGGCCCGCACGGCCTCGAACCACGGACGCGATGCCTCGGGGTCGGCGGTGAACGGCGGCAGGGCCATGAGCCCCCCCACCTCCACTCCGGCACCCGCGGCACGCTCCAGCGCCCCCTCGAGCGCATCGGGGGCGAACCCGCCCTTGCTCTCCTCGCCCGCGATATTCACCTGCACGAGCACGCGTACCGGCCCCGCCGCGCGACGGCCGATCTCGTCGATCAGGGAGATGCGATCCACCGAGTGCACCAGCCGCACGCGCGGCAGGACATCCCTGACCTTCCGGCTCTGGAGGTGGCCGATGAAGTCGAACACGACGTCGTCCCCGATGTCCTGCTGCTTGGCCACCAGGTCCTGCAGCCGGTTCTCACCGATTACGCCGGCGCCGGCGTCCACCAGGGCCCGCGCCTCATCGGGGGACACGTACTTGCCCGCGAGCACCAGCTCCGCGGAGCCCGGTGGCCTGCCGGATGCACGGCAGGCGTCGTCCATCCGCGCGCGGGCCTCATCTAGGGCGTCCCGCAGCAACGCCGCATCGATCATGCGTCCTCCTCGATCCAGATGATTCCCGCCTGCCGGCCCGTCTCCCCGCCATCGCGGCGATACGAGAAGAAGAGGCCCTCCTCGCACGCGGTGCACCCGCCGATGTG
>CALIKX010000088.1 GCA_938017905.1 uncultured Thermoleophilia bacterium
CCAGTACTTCCTGAAGTTCGGGAATAACCAGGGTGGCCCTTCGGTCGCGAAGATCAACGTCTTCAAAGAGCTGCCGGGGGTTGGCCAGGAGCTTCCGGTGGTGCCCGAAGTGCCCCAGACCCCGATTGACGGAATCCTCGACGACGACACGGTGATCCAGCCCGAGGGAGGCAACCCGCCGATTGTGGTGGGCAAGAAGCCCGTGGCGGCAGCTATTGACGGCAGCGGTGCCATCAACGACGTGCTGCCGATCATCTACGTCGAGAAGCGCGGCAGCAAGTGGGCCGTGCTTTCACAGTTCGGGCGCAATCGTGATGGTGTGTTCTCGGTGCGGGCCAACCTGTCGGGGACGTCCAAGAAGATGCGCGGTGCCTGCAATTGGGACGCCCCGGAGATGGTGCAATGCCGCACCTGGCTAACCGAGGAGGGCAAGTGGCGGGTCACGTGGTCAGCCGAGAACGAGCAGGTCTACGCCCGGACTGTGATCATCTCATGAGGTGGTTGGCAGCTATCGCGGCCCTTCTTGTGTCATCAACGGTTGCTGTTGGAACCAGTGGCTCGTACCCCAAAGGGTCGTTCCTCTACGAAACCGACGACGCCGTTCGGGCCATCATCAACGACGACCCCCGGATGCGGGCACTCAACTGGGTATTCCGGATCGAGCCATCCACGTCTGGGCCCGGAACAACGTTCGACGGCGGTAATGCGCAGCGGACGTCCAAGTACAGCGGCAAGGCGCTGTCGGGCCAGACCCCCGCGGTCATCGTCCAGGAACTGAAGATGGTGGTCGACAATGTGTGCCCCACCCCGGCGCTGCCAAGCGGCACATGCCAGGCGCACTATGTCCTGATCGATGAGATCGGCAACTACTTCGGAGGCAAGGACGGGAAGCGCTCGAAGGCCGGTCAGAACCTGCTCGAGGCCATGCGCCAGTTGGATCAGACGCCCTCCCCGTGGGGCGGCTCGTACGCATCGCGCATTCACTTCGCGCTGGCGCCGGGTCCTGCGACGTCGGTGGCCTACGGATACGGAAATCACCGGACGCTCGGACGGGATGGCTCGAAGGGGCGGCGCAACTACTACGACGTGTTCCGGGCCATGTCGTATGGCGGCGGCGTGTGGATCGAGATGTACCACTACGCCACGAAGAAGATCGAACAGAACACCGCAGACGAGTGGCGGGATGTTGGCGTAGGTGTTGCCTCCTTCCTCAAGTACGCGCGCTCACAGCGCAACCCCCTTGACTACACCCACTTCCTGTTCGGCAACGTCACGGGATCCCAAAGCAAGTGCGCGATCTCGACCTGGAAGAAGCCGAAGTACCACTCAAACCCCGACTACGCCAAGCGGGAGAAGCAGCGCTACACCGAGGATCAGAAGATGATGGATCAGGCGAAGAAGATGGCCGCGAAGGACAGCCTGACGACGGTATCCGTGCTGCCGCAGAAGCTCCGGATGGATTGCGACTGGCGGCGTGCGCAGAACAACGCGGTCAATCTGCGCATCCTGTCGAACGGCCCCGCTGCGATCTCCCTGTCGATTGCCAACGCCACATCGTGGGGTAACTGGTTCCGGCGGTGGTTCGTGGAGCGCCCCTAGGCACGACCTGCCGGTGTAGACGCTGTACCCCGGGCGCGGGCGCTCGGTGTCCCTTTACGCCGGGCCTGTGGTCCAGCGCGTATCCTCATCCGCGATGCTCTCTATCGGCGCGTGGTTTCCGGGCGAAATGATCGGTGGCGGCCGGTGAAGCCCGTCGATGGGCACGGCGACCGCCGCGAGCGTGTCCTCGCCGCTCTTGCCGCCCGACCCGGCGAGCGGGTTTCCGGGGGCGCCCTGGCACGCGAGCTCGGCTGCTCGCGTGCTGCAGTGCACCGCCATGTCGATGCGCTGCGCGCGACAGGCATTCCCATTGCTGCCACGCGCGCCGGGTACCTGCTGGATCCGTCGGCAGACCCGGTGGTGGCGTCTTCTGTCATGCCGCTGCTTGTGCCCCCGCTTGCCGGGCCGGTCACCTGGACAGCGGAGATCGGGTCCACCAACGATGAGGCGTCACGGCTCGCCCGCGCCGGTGCTCCGGAGGGCACCGTGATCGGTTCCGATCACCAGACCGCAGGGCGTGGGCGGCGCGGCCGATCGTGGGTGGATGCGCCCGGCGAGGCGCTGATGTACACCGTCATCCTCCGGCCGAGGGTGAGCCCCGTGCACGCGGGCATGCTGCCTATCGTCGTCGCGATCGGGCTGGCCGACGCCCTGGAGGCCTGCGGGGTGCGTGATGTCGAGGTGGCATGGCCCAACGACGTGCTGGCCGGCGGCATGAAGGTGGCCGGGATCCTGTGCGAGATGTCGGCCGATCAGGAGCGCGTGGCGTGGGCGGTGGCCGGCATGGGGGTGAATGTGGGCCCCGTGCCCGAGGTCGAAGGCGCGCGGTGGACGCCGGGGTCGCTCGCGTCTCTGGGCGTGCGGCCGCGCCGTGGTGACCTGCTGGTGGCCGCGCTCGCGGCAATCGGGAGCCGCTACGAGGCCTGGACCGATCACGGGGCCGGGGGCGTGGTGGCGGCCTTCGGGCGGCGCGATCATCTGGCGGGCCGCCCCGTGCACATCGGCACGCCATCGGGCCCGGTGCACGGCATCGGATGCGGCATCGATGAGTTCGGACGGCTGGTGGTGGATGCAGACGGCGCCCAGGTGGCGCTGGCCTCGGGTGAGGTGACGGGAGTCGACCGGCGCTGAGGCAAGGCCGGGCGGCACCCGCGCTTTGCCGACCCTTGTCCGGTTGTTGCCCGATGGCGGCCTCCGCTGCCGTAGTCTGGCCGACCGAAGTTGACGGGCTGGGTCCACCAACGCGTGCCGCTAATCGTCGGAACGCCTTCGGTGGTCCTTCATCCACTCTTACGTTCACCGGACACTTTTTGGGGGATCACTCCCCAACTCCTGCGACCGCACGAGGTGCTGCGTGTTCTTCATCCGATACGCACTCGCTGAGATTCGCCGCCGCCCGGGCCGGACGGTGCTGACCGCCCTCGGGCTGGCAGTGGGCGTGGCGCTCGTCGTGGTGGTCAACGCGGTCTCCAGCGGAATCGACCGTGCGCAGCAGGAAGTGCTCCAGCCGCTCACCGGCGTGGGGACCGATATGACGGTGGCACGTCCGCTCAATACCTCCGGCGAGGGCGCAGACCCGTTCACGGGGCTGTCCGCGGAAGAGCGCGAGAGGCTGCGAGAGGAGGCCCGGCGCGGGCTGGGGCTCGACCTCCGGTCGTTCGCGCCCGGGGAGCGGATCGACACGGAGGGCTTCGTCGCCGCCAGCCAGTTGAGCTTCCCGCAGTCCCGGGTGGCATCCATCGCACGCGAGCCGGGCGTCGAGACCACGGCCGGGTCCCTCACCCTCGACGCGGTGCGCGTGGAGGGCACGGTCCCGGAGTCGGGCATCGCGGGCGCGCGCGGCCCGGGTGGTTCCATCCAGTTCGATCGCCGCAGCGTGACCGGGGTGGATGTGGCCACGCCGGATCTGGGTGAGTTGACCGCCGATCAGGTGACGTCGGGTCGCTACTTCGACCCGGCACGGCCCCGAGCGCGGGACGCGGTCCTCTCCACCGCCTACGCCAACGCGAACAACCTCAGCGTGGGAGCGACCGTGAGCCTCGGCGGCACGAACTTCTCGGTCATCGGCATCTCCGCCGCGCCGCTCGGCGGCACCCCGTCCGATGCGTACGTGCCGCTGCAGGCACTGCAGCAGGTGGCGGACTACCCGAACAAGGTGACCAAGGTGCTGGTGCGGGTGACGTCCGTGGACGAGGTCGACCCCGTCGCCGCACGCATCGAGGAGGGGTTCCCGGGGTCGGAGGTCACCACCGCGTCGGATCTCGCGGCCACCGTGGGCGGTTCGCTTGATGACGCTCAGGCCATCTCGAAGACCCTCGGCACTATCCTGATCATCGTCGGGCTGGTTGCCGCCGTGTTGATCGCCACCCTCCTCACGCTGTCCTCGGTCAGCAAGCGAACGCGCGAGCTCGGGACCCTCAAGTCCGTCGGCTGGTCACCCAGCCAGTTGGTGCGGCAGGTATCCGGGGAGGCAACGGTGCAGGGTCTCATCGGCGGCATCGTCGGCGCGCTGGTGGGCGCGGCCATTGCCTTTGCCCTGAACGCTGCCGACTGGACGCTCGAGGCCACCGTGCAGTCGCAGGCCGCCACCACGCCGGGACGCGGCGGCGGGCCGTTCGGGCTCGGGGCGCCCACAGAGGTCTCCGAGGCGATCGCCATCTCCACGGACCCCAGCATCGCGGTCGCGGTCCTGGCCGTGGTGCTGGCTGTTGCCGGTGGCCTGGTGGCCGGGGCCATCGGTGGCCTGCGGGCAGCCCGCCTCCGCCCCGCCTCGGCGCTTCGGAGTTCGGACTGATGGCGCCCGGCGCGCAGAGCCACGTGGTGATCGACGTCGCCGCGGTGACGAAGTCGTACGGCAGCGGCCGGGGCCGCGTGGACGCGCTGCGCGGCGTGGATCTCACGGTCCACGAGGGTGAGATCGTCGCCATCGTGGGCCAGAGCGGATCGGGCAAGACCACGCTGCTGCAGATGCTCGGCGCCGTGGACGTGCCCACCTCCGGCACCGTCGAGGTGGCTGGGCACGACCTGGCATCGATGCGGGAACGTGATCTCACCGGGTTCCGCCGGTCCGTCGTGGGCTTCGTGTTCCAGCAGTTCAACCTGATCCCCACCCTCACCGCATTCCAGAACGTCGAGGCGGCGGCGGTGAACCTGCCGGGCGGCGGCGCGCGCGAGGACCGGATCGGTGACCTGCTCACGCAGGTCGGCCTGGGCGACCGTGTGGATCATCGCCCGGCGGAGCTCTCCGGCGGGGAGCAGCAGCGGGTAGCCATTGCCCGGGCGCTCGTGAACGACCCCCGCATCATTCTCGCCGACGAGCCGACGGGAAACCTGGATACCGAGACCGGGCACGAGGTTCTGGGACTGCTCACCGGGGTGGCGGCATCGGACCGGCGGACGCTTGTGCTGATCACCCACGACGATCGGGTCGCCGCGGCGGCCGAGCGGGTCGTCACCATCCGTGACGGGCTCATCGTCGACGGCCAGGGCACGGGCGGCGTTCCGGGTGGTGTGAGCGGCTGATTAGGATCGGCCCGTGCGCGCGGCCGTCTACCACGGAGGGGGGAGCCTCTCCATCGAGGATGTCACCGCGCCGGAGGCCGGCCCCGGCGAGATCGTGATCCGCACCCGGGCGTGCGGCATCTGCGGCACCGACCTGATGCAGTGGTACCAGGACACCAAGGCACCGGTGGTGCTCGGGCACGAGCCGGTGGGTGACGTGGTGCAGGCGGGGGAGGGGGCCCCCTTCGTCGTGGGCGACCGGGTGTTCGTGCATCACCACGTGCCATGCCTGGAATGCGACCTGTGCCGTCGGGGGCGCGACACGCTGTGCGAGACATTCCGGCGCACGCGCATCGACCCCGGCGGGCTGGCCGAGTTCATCCGCGTGCCGGCGGAGAACACCGCGCTGGACGTGCACCGGCTTCCCGAGGGCATGAGTGATGAGACCGGCACGCTCATCGAGCCCCTCGCCTGCATCATCCGCGGGCAGCGCCTGGCGGGAGTGGGGGAGGGCGCGCGGGTGGTCGTCGTGGGCGCGGGCTCCATGGGCCTGCTGGAGGCCGAGGTGGCCCGGGTGCTCGGGGCGTTGCAGGTGGTGGTGGTGGAGCCCAACGCGGCGCGGCGCCCCGCCGCCGCGGCGCTGGGCGCCGAGGTGATCCCGTCGTGTGACCCGGACGCCGTCCGCCGGCTGCTGGGCGGCCATCTGGCCGATCAGGTGATCGTGTGCACCCACGCGCACGCGGCGATGAATGACGCCCTGTACCTCGCGGGGCCTGCGGGGGTAGTGCAGTACTTCGCGCCCACGCCCCCTGGGGAGATGGTGCCGATCGACCTGGGCGCGGTGTTCTGGCGCGAGGTGGAGCTGCAATCGACCTACTCGGCGGGCCCCGCCGACATCCGCGACGCGCTCGCGATGCTGGCGGACGGGCGCGTGCGGGCCGCGGGCATCGTCACCCACCATGTGCCCTTCGAGCAGGTGGAGGAGGGGTTCCGCCTGGCGCGCACGGGGGAGGCCCTGAAGGTCGTCATCGACTTCTGACCGCGTGGCACAGGGCGGCGCGCGCCCGGTAGGGTTCCCCGTCCGCGCCCGCGGGCGGGCGCGCATTCCCTGAACACGGTCACGGAGGACCAATGTCCGAGCAGCAGCTTCCGGAAGGCGTCGAGATCCTCGAGGTCGTCTCGCCCGAGATGGCGGAGATCCTCACCCCGGAGGCGCTGTCGTTCGTAGCCGGCCTCCAGCGCGAGTTCAACGACCGGCGCACGGAACTGCTTGCGGCCCGTGCCGCCCGCCAGGGGGCGTTCGAGGCGGGCGAGCGCCCGGACTTCCTGCCCGAGACCAAGCACATCCGCGACGACCCGTCGTGGAAGATCGCCCCGCTGCCGGACGACCTGCAGGACCGCCGCGTGGAGATCACGGGTCCGGTGGACCGCAAGATGGTCATCAACGCGCTGAACTCCGGCGCGAAGATGTTCATGTCGGACTTCGAGGACTCGAACACCCCCACCTGGCACAACACGATCCTCGGGCAGATCAACCTGCGTGACGCCGTGCGCCGCACCATCACGTTCGAGTCGCCCGAGGGCAAGAAGTACGCCCTGAAGGACGACATCGCCACGCTGCTGGTCCGCCCGCGCGGCTGGCACCTGGATGAGAAGCACGTCCTGGTGGATGGCGAGCCGATGTCGGCCGGCATCTTCGACTTCGGCCTCTTCTTCTTCCACAACGCGAAGGAGCAGCTCAGCCGCGGCACCGGCCCGTACTTCTACCTGCCGAAGATGGAGAGCCACCTCGAGGCCCGCCTCTGGAACGACATCTTCGTGAAGGCGCAGGATGACCTGGGCGTGCCGCAGGGCACCATCAAGGGCTGCGTGCTGATCGAGACCATCCTCGCGGCCTTCGAGATGGAGGAGATCCTCTACGAGCTGCGCGAGCACTCTGCGGGCCTCAACTGCGGCCGCTGGGACTACATCTTCTCGTGCATCAAGAAGTTCCGCACCGACCCGGACTTCGTCCTGGCCGATCGCGCGCTGGTGACGATGACCAGCCGCTTCATGCGCGCCTACTCGCTGCTGGCCATCAAGACCTGCCACTCGCGTGGCGCCCAGGCCATGGGCGGCATGGCCGCGCAGATCCCGATCAAGAACGACCCCGAGGCCAACGATGCCGCCATCGGGAAGGTGCGCGCCGACAAGGAGCGCGAGGCCGGCGACGGCCACGACGGCACGTGGGTGGCCCACCCCGGTCTGGTGCCGATCGCCATGGAGGCCTTCGACGCCGTGCTGGGCAACAAGCCCAATCAGGTGGACCGCCTGCGCGACGACGTCCACGTGACCGGCGCCGAGCTGCTGGACTTCGAGCCCGAGGGGCCGATCACCGAGGCCGGCCTGCGCACCAACATCAACGTGGGCATCCAGTACCTGGGTGCCTGGCTCGCCGGCGTGGGATGCGTTCCCATCAACAACCTGATGGAGGACGCCGCCACCGCCGAGATCTCCCGGTCGCAGGTGTGGCAGTGGATCCGCTCGCCGAAGGGCACGCTGGAGGACGGCCGCGACATCGACGTGGACCTGTTCCATCAGGTGCTGGGCGAGGAGCTGGAGAAGGTGAAGGCCCAGTTCGGCGACGCCGGTCGCTACGACGAGGGCGCCACGCTCTTCGACCAGATCACGGCGTCGGAGGACTTCGTGGACTTCCTCACGCTGCCCGCGTACCAGATGATCGACTAGGCACCCCGACAGGGGTGGAACCCGCCGGAACCCGCCGTGCGGCGCCATCGCGCCGCATGGCGGGGCGGCGGGCGCTGATGGGGCAAGCGCGATGCCGCCCGTCCGCTATCCTCCCCCGGCGCCGGGCTCCGGTCCGGATCGTGGTGGGCGTAGCTCAGCTGGTAGAGCTCCTGGTTGTGGTCCAGGCGGTCGTGGGTTCGAGTCCCATCGCTCACCCTGTCTGCTGTTTCGACTCGTGCGGGTGTGGCGGAACTGGTAGACGCGCCAGGTTTAGGTCCTGGTGGGGAAACCCGTGGAGGTTCGAGTCCTCTCGCCCGCACTCTTCCGACCACCCATGACCCACGAGATGACATGCCCGTAGCCGCTGAACTCACGACCCTCGAGGGCGACAAGGTCCGCATTGAGGTGACGGTCCCCGAGGACGAGGTGCGCAAGCAGTTCGACCGCACCGTCAAGGAGACCTCCGCGCGCATGCGGCTTCCGGGCTTCCGGCCCGGCAAGGTGCCGGCCAACGTCGTCATCAAGCGGGTGGGCCGCGAGGGGATCTTCGCCCAGACGCTCGACCGGGCGCTCAACGACTGGTACCGCGAGGCGCTGGTGCTGACGGGCGTCGACCCTCTGGAGTCGCCCGAGGTGGACATGGGTGATGCCACCGAGCAGGGCGTTGCCTTCGCCGTGACCATCGCGGTGCCGCCCACGCCGGTGCTCGGCACCTACACGGGGCTCGAGGTCATGCGTGAGCCCGACGAGACGCCCGAGGGCGCGGTGGACGAGGAGATCGCGCGCATCCGCGAGCAGTCCGCCCGTCTGGAGGACAAGGAGGGCGCTGCGGCATCCGGCGACTTCGTGGTGGCCGACATCGACGGCACGCTGGACGGCGAGGCGCTGCCGGACGCCATGTCACGTGACCAGCTGATCGAGCTGGGCACTGACCGCATCCTTCCCGAATTCACCACCGCGCTGGAGGGCGCGTCGGCGGGCGACACCGTGGCCTTCGACGTCACCTATCCCGAGGACGCCCCCGAGGAGATCCGCGGAAAGACCGTCGCGTACTCCATCGCCGTGCAGAAGGTGCAGGAGAAGGTGCTGCCCGAGGTGGACGACGCACTGGCGGAGACCGTGGGGTTTGCGTCTGCCGACGAGATGCAGAAGGAGATCGAGGAGCGCCTGGCTGCGGCCACCGCCAAGACGGCCGAGGAGCGCTACCGGCGTCGCGTGATCGACGCCGCGGTATCGGCTGCCACCTTCGACGTGCCGCCCGTGATGGTGGACCGCCGCATCGACAGCATCCTTCACGACACCTCGCACCAGCTGCCGCAGGGCGTGACGCTCGACCAGTTCCTCGCCATGCAGGGCCAGACGATGGATCAGGCTCGCGACTCGCTGCGCGCCGACGCGGAGATGTCGATCCGCCGCGAGATGGTGGTGGAGACCATCGCCGACGCGGAGGAGATCACCCTCACGGATGAGGAGATCGAGGAGCGCGTGCGCCGCGACGCGGCGGATGCGGGGCGCGACGCCGATGAGCTGCTGACTGCGCTCCGGGGTTCCGGGGGCTGGGACAGCCTGCGGCAGGACCTGCGGATCGAGCGCGCCGTGGACATGATCGTGCAGTCCGCAACGCCCATCTCGCCGGAGGAGGCCGAGAAGCGCGAGGCCGCGGATGAGGCGCCGGAGGCCGACGAGAAGCCGGCTGCGGCCAAGAAGCCTGCGGCGAAGAAGCCCGCCGCCAAGAAGCCGGCCGCGAAGAAGGCCGCCGCCAAGAAGCCGGCCGCCAAGAAGGCCGCCGCCGACAAGCCCGCGGCCAAGAAGCCTGCGGCCAAGAAGCCGGCCGCCAAGAAGGACGCGGCGGAGAAGCCTGCGGCCAAGAAGCCGGCCGCGAAGAAGGCCTCGACCAAGGCTGCAACGTCGAGTGCGAAGGGGAGCAGCGCGGGTGCGGCGAAGAAGCCCGCGGCCGCCAAGAAGCCGGCGGCGAAGAAGAAGCCCGACGCCGAGTAGGTCCGGGCCCGGCTCCCCACGCGCACGAAGGCAGGAGATGTCCGAGACCACGAACGACAACGGCGAGCAGCTTCTCTGCAGTTTCTGCGGTAAGTCGCAGCGCCAGGTGAAGAAGCTCATCGCCGGCCCCGGCGTGTACATCTGCGATGAGTGCATTGATCTCTGCAACGAGATCATCGACGAGGAGGCCGTGCAGGCCCCGGCGTCACTGGAGGCGGAGACGCTGCCGCGCCCGCGCGAGATCTACGACGTCCTGAACGACTACGTGGTGGGGCAGGAGGAGGCCAAGCGCACCCTCTCGGTCGCCGTCTACAACCACTACAAGCGCATCCAGATGATGCAGGCCGGGGACTCCGATGTGGAGCTCCACAAGAGCAACATCCTGCTGCTCGGCCCCACCGGATGCGGCAAGACGCTGCTTGCCCAGACCCTCGCCCGCATCATCAACGTGCCCTTCGCCATTGCCGACGCCACGGCGCTCACCGAGGCCGGCTACGTGGGCGAGGACGTCGAGAACATCCTGCTCAAGCTCATCCAGGCTGCCGACTTCGACATCAAGCGCGCCGAGACCGGGATCATCTACATCGACGAGGTCGACAAGATCGCCCGCAAGAGTGACAACCCGTCGATCACGCGCGATGTGTCGGGCGAGGGCGTGCAGCAGGCGCTGCTGAAGATCCTCGAGGGCACCGTTGCGTCGGTGCCGCCGCAGGGGGGGCGCAAGCACCCGCACCAGGAATTCCTCACCATCGACACGACGAACATCCTGTTCATCTGCGGTGGCGCCTTCGCGGACCTCGACAGGGTGATCGACCGTCGTATCGGCAAGAAGGGCGTGGGCTTCGCGGCCGACCTGCGCAACCAGGCCGACGCCGACCCGCACGACCTGCTGGCCGAGGCGCTGCCCGAGGACCTCGTGCAGTTCGGGCTCATCCCCGAATTCATCGGCCGCCTGCCCGTGGTGACCGGCGTGCACCAGCTGACGCGCGACGACCTGGTGACCATCCTCACCGAGCCGCGCAACGCGCTCACCAAGCAGTACCGCCGGTTCTTCTCGTACGACGATGCCGAGCTGGTGTTCAACGATGAGTCGCTGCACGCCATCGCCGACCGCGCGCTGGAGCGCGAGACCGGCGCCCGCGGCCTGCGGTCGATCATCGAGGCCGCCCTGCTCGACGTGATGTTCGAGCTCCCGTCGCGCGAGGACGTGCGCAAGTGCGTCGTCACCCGCGACACCATCGAGCGCGGGTTGCCGCCCACGCTGGTGACCGAGGCGTCCCACGACGACGACGAAGAGCACCCACCCCTCGCCGAGGCCGGGGAGTCGGCGTAGCCGCCGACGCCGCAGGGGCATGGCCCGCACGCCTGGACCCGGGGGAGGTCGAGGCGCGCTGGGTGGCGGCCTGGGACGAGTCGGGGCGACTGCGCGGCGACCCGTCAAGCCCCCGGGCGCCGTACGTGATCGCTGTGCCGCCGCCCAACGTGACGGGCGCGCTGCACATGGGGCACGCCCTTAACGGCACCATCCAGGATGTCCTGATCCGCCGCCACCGCATGGCGGGCTTCGAGGCCGAGTGGGTCACGGGCACCGACCATGCGGGCATCGCCACCCAGGCGGTGGTGGAGAAGGAGCTCGCGAAGCAGGGCGTGCGCCGCCTGGACATGACCCGCGAGGAGTTCCTCGAGCGGGTGTGGGCATGGAAGGCCGAGTACGGCGGGCGCATCATCGAGCAGTTCACGCGTCTCGGCTGCACCATGGACTTCTCGCGCGAGCGGTTCACGATGGACGACGGCTACGCGCGCGCAGTGCTGCGGGTGTTCGTGGACCTGTACGAGAAGGGCTACGTCTACCGCGACACCTACCTGGTCAACTGGGACCCGGGCCTCGGGTCGGCCATCTCCGACCTGGAGGTGGAGAACCGCGAGGTGACCGACACCCTCGTGCGCATCGCCTACCCGCTGTCCGACGGCGCGGGCGAGGTGGTGGTGGCCACGGTGCGCCCCGAGACCATGCTGGGCGATACCGCAGTGGCGGTGAACCCGGACGACGAGCGCTACCGCGACCTGGTGGGGAAGATGGTCACGCTGCCGTTGTCGGGGCGCGAGATCCCCATCATCGGCGACGAGCACGTGGACCCGGCGTTCGGCACCGGCGCCCTGAAGGTGACCCCGGCCCACGACCCGAACGACTTCGAGATCATGCGCCGCCACGGCCTGGAGGCCATCCAGGTGATCGGCGAGGACGGCCGCATCACCGATGCCGCGCCCGAGGCCTACCGCGGGCTCGCCATCGATGACGCGCAGGCCCGCGTGGTGGCCGACCTGGAGGCACAGGGGCTCATCCGCGGGACCGAGGACTACCTGCACACGGTGCCCTTCTCACACCGCTCCGGCGCACGCGTGGAGCCGCTTCTGTCCCTGCAGTGGTTCTGCGACATGGAGGCGCTTGCCCGGCCCGCCATCGTGGCCGAGGAGAAGGGCCACGTGCGCTTCTCGCCGCCCACATGGGGCCGCGTGTACCGGGATTGGCTCACCGACATCCGCCCCTGGTGCCTGTCGCGCCAGCTGTGGTGGGGACACCAGCTGCCGGTGTGGTACCGCGGTGACGAGGTGCACGTCGGCATGGAGGCACCCGAGGGCGACGGGTGGGAGCGCGACCCCGACGTGCTCGACACGTGGTTCTCCTCGGCCCTGTGGCCGTTCGCGACGCTCGGCTGGCCCGACCGCACCGTGGAGCTCGAGCGCTTCTACCCCACCAGCGTCCTCTCCACCGCCCGCGAGATCATCTTCCTGTGGGTGGCCCGCATGGTGATGATGGGGCTGGAGTACATGGGCGAGGTGCCGTTCCGCGACGTGTACATCCACTCGGTGGTGCAGGCGCCCGACGGCCGCCGCATGAGCAAGAGCCTGGGCACCGGGATCGATCCGCTGGAGGTGGTGGAGCGCGAGGGCGCGGACGCCCTGCGGTTCGGCCTGCTCATGATCACCTCGACGCAGGACGTCCGGTTCAGCGAGGACCGCATCCGTCAGGGCCGGCAGCTGGTCACCAAGCTGTGGAACGCCACCCGCCTGGTGGTGGACCGCGGCGGCCGTGCAGGCCAGGCGCCGCCGCCGGAGACGCTGGGCGACCGCTGGATCGCCTCGGTCATCGGATCTGCCATCGCGGAATCTGATGGCCTGGTGGAGGGCTTCGAGTTCAGCCAGTTCGCGGACGGCCTCTACCACCTGGTGTTCGACGACCTGTGCGACTGGTACCTGGAGCTGCTGAAGGCCGGACTTGCCACGCCGGAGTTCGCGGGCGCCGCACTTGAGCAGGTGCTCGCGCTGGCGCATCCGGTGATCCCGTTCACCACCGAGGAGTGCTGGAGCAGGCTGCCGGGATCGGAGGGCCTCATGCTCACGCATGAGCCCGCCGTGGCGCCGGGGCCCCGTGACGAGCAGGCCGAGGCCGCCATCGCCGCCCTGCGCGAGGCCGTGCAGGCCATCCGCTCCCTGCGCGCCGATCAGGGCATCGCCCCGCGCGAGCGCCTGGTGGTGCAGGTGGACGCCGACGGCGACGCCGACCTGCCGGTGGACGCACTGGCGGCGCTGGCCAATGCCGATCAGGGTGACCCCGGCGAGGGGGCTCTGGTGGTGCCGGTGTCGTTCGGTCGCATCCTGGTGCGCGCTCCCGAGATGGACGTGGACGCCGAGCGGGCGCGCCTGGAGGGCGCGCTCGCGGCCGCACGCGAGGAGCTCGCGCGTGCCGAGCGGCAGCTGTCGAACGAGAAGTTCACCAGTCGCGCGCCGGCACACCTGGTGGATGCCGAGCGCGAGAAGGCCCGGCGCTTCGCCGCCGAGGCCGACGAGATCACCGCCCGCATCGCCGACCTGGGCTGACCCCATGGATCCCGCGGCCGCGGAGCAGTGGGTGGCCGGCCTCGACCTGATGGGCATGAGGTTCGGCCTCGAGCGCATGCATGCACTGATGCGCGAACTCGGGGCTCCGTGCGCGGGCCTACCCGCCGTGCACGTGGTGGGCACCAACGGCAAGACCTCAGTCACCCGCATGACGGCCGCCATCCTGTCGGCGTCGGGCCTGCGCACCGGCGCCTACACGTCGCCGCACCTGCTGGGGTGGCGCGAGCGCATCGCCCTCGATGGCGTGCCCATCCCGCCGGAACAATTCGCGGCGGCGGCGACGCGCGTGCACGACGCGCAGCACGCCGTCCCCGGCGAGCGCATCACCCAGTTCGAGGCGCTCACTGCAATCGCCCTCGCGGCCTTCGATGCGGCCGGAGCCGACGCCATCGTGGTGGAGGCCGGCCTTGGCGGGCGCCTCGATGCCACCAATGTCATCGGCGCCGACGTGGTGGCCCTTGCGGCGGTGGACCTGGACCACACCGACCTGCTGGGCGAGGACATCGCGTCCATCGCCGGCGAGAAGCTCGGGGTCGCGCCCGAGGGCTTCACGGGGCTGGTGGTGGGTGAGCAGGCGCCCGCGTCCGCGCCCGGGGTGGGGGCCGCGATGGCCGCACGGGGCATGTCGGGGTGGCGGGTGGGGCAGGAGATCGCCGTTGAAGCCGGAAACCGTGATGCCATGACCATTCGCACGCCGAATGGGGCCCTCCGCGTGGATGCGGACATGCCCGCCCGCTGGCAGCGCGCCAACCTCGCGCTGGCCGTGGGGGCCGCCGAGCGCACGCTCGGACGCGGCGTGGACCTGCCTGCGCTCATGAGGGCGCTCGGCGCCATCGAGAACCCGGGGCGCCTCCAGGTGGTCCCCGGCGCGCCGGTGGTGGTGCTCGACGGGGCGCATAACCCCGCGGGCGCCCGTGCCCTGGCCGACGCCCTGCCGCTGCTCCTGGGTGATGTGCGCCCCATCGCGGTGATGGGGATGATGGCCGACAAGGACGCCCCGGGCATCCTCGATCCCCTGGCGCCGCTGATCGACCGCGTGTGCGTGACGCGCGCCTCGACCGGGCGCGCGGTGCGCCCCGAGTTGCTCGCGGGCATGCTCCGCGACCGCGGCGTGGATGCCGAGGTCATACCCGGCCCCGCACGCGCCCTGCAGCGGGCGCGCGCGCTGGCCGGGCCCGAGGGGGCCGTGCTGGTCGCGGGCTCGCTGCACCTGCTCGCGGACCTCGCGCCCGTGGCCCTCGGGCAGTCCGGTACACTCGCCGCCGCCCCGGGCCCGGACGGCCCGCTGGCCGATGTCTGGCGGCTCGACGACTTCAGGAAGTGACACCTGAACGCCCTGTCTGACTTCTTCGGGTCCACCGCGTGGACCATCATGCTCATCATCATCCAGGTGTTCGCGGTGGCCCTGTGGCTGGCCCTCGCCTACTGGGTGTACCAGGACTCCCGCCGCCGGTTCGAGAACTCGGGCGCGATCGCGGGCTCCACCGCCATCGCGCTCATCATCCCGTTCCTTGGCGCGCTGATCTACCTGTTCATCCGCCCGCCGGAGTACCTCACCGACGCGCACGATCGCGAGCTCGAGACCCTCGCGCTGGAGGCCCAGGTGGACGGGCTCAAGTGCCCCGAGTGCGAGTCCGTCGTGGGGTCGCGGTTCCTGGTGTGCCCCATGTGCACCGCACCGCTGCGCGAGCCGTGCCGCCGGTGCTCCGAGCCGCTGGATCCCGCGTGGCGCGTGTGTCCGTACTGCGCCAGCCCTGCCCATCCCATCAGCAGTCCCTCCGAGGAGACCCGCATCTCATGACCGAACGCACCTTCGTGATGGTGAAGCCCGACGCCGTTGCCCGCGGCCTGTCCGGGGAGATCATCGCCCGTTTCGAGCGGCGTGGGTTCCGCGTGGCCGGGCTCAAGAAGTGCGTGATGGCACGCGATGCCGCCGAGGAGCACTATTCCGAGCACCGCGACAAGCCGTTCTTCGCCGAACTGGTGGAGTTCATCACCTCGGGCCCCGTCGTGATGATGTGCATCGAGGGCGAGGGTGCAATCGGCGCCTGCCGCACCATGATGGGCGCGACCAACCCGCAGGACGCGGCCCCGGGCACCATCCGCGGCGATTACGCGCTCGACCTGGGCCAGAACGTGATCCACGGGTCCGACGGCACCGAGTCGGCCGCGCGCGAGCTGGGCATCCACTTCGCCGACTCGGAGATCATCGACTGATCATCCTGGCCTCCCGCTCGCCCCAGCGGCGGGGGCTGCTGGCATCGCTCGGCGTGCCCTTCCGGGTCGTTGCCTCGCAGGAGGAGGAGCAGAGCGACCCGGCGCTCGCGGCGGGTGAGCGGGTCATGCTCCACGCGCGGGGCAAGGCCCTTGAGGTGGCGTCCAGGGCGGGCGTGCCGGAGGGCGGCGCGGTGCTCGGTGCCGACACCGAGGTGGCGGTCGATGGCCGCGCCCTGGGCAAGCCGGCGGACGCCGCGGATGCGCGTCGCATGCTCGCGGGGCTGTCGGGCCGCACCCATCAGGTGATGTCCGGCGTGGTGCTCATCACGCCCGAGGGCACCGACGAGGCCCTCGCCATCGCCGATGTGCGGTTCCGCGACATCGATGGTCCGCTGATGGAGTGGTACCTGGACCTCGGCGAGTGGCGCGGCCGCGCGGGCGGGTACGCCATCCAGGGCGCGGGCGCCGCGCTGGTGGAATCCATCACGGGTGACCCGACCACGGTCATCGGCCTGCCCCTGGGCGACGTGGCGGGCCTGTTGCGCGCCCGCGCCCTGTTCCCCCCGGCGTAGCAGAGGGACGGAGAGACTCCCCGGGGACTGTCCCCGTGGTTGGCCGGGGGCGTGCAATGGGGCGTGCAGGCGCGGTGCACCGATTCGTGGAAATAGCGGGGTGGGATAACCTCCCCGGCCGGTGCGCGCGTGCGCCCGGGACCACTGTGCGATCGCCATCGGAGGCCCCCGATCGGCTTCATGAACTACCTCAGCGGGTTCGGCGGCCGCGACATGGCCGTGGACCTCGGCACGGCCAACACCCTCGTGTACGTGAAGGGCCGCGGCATCGTGCTGTCCGAGCCGTCGGTGGTGGCAATCGACCAGCGCACCGGCGACGTGCATGCCGTGGGCATCGAGGCCAAGCGCATGCTGGGCCGCACCCCGGGGAACATCACCGCCATCCGGCCCCTGAAGGACGGCGTCATCGCCGACTTCGACGTCACCGAGACCATGCTGCGGCACTTCATCCAGAAGGTGCACCAGAACAGGTGGGCGCATCCGCGCGTGGTGGTGTGCGTGCCGTCCGGCGTCACGGGCGTGGAGAAGCGCGCTGTGGAGGAGGCCACGCTGTCGGCCGGTGCGCGGCAGGCGTACCTGATCGAGGAGCCGATGGCCGCGGCGATCGGCGCGGGTCTTCCCGTGGGTGAGCCCACCGGGAACATGATCGTGGACATCGGGGGCGGCACGACCGAGGTGGCCGTGATCTCTTTGGGCGGCATCGTGGTGGCCCAGTCCATCCGCGTGGGCGGGGATGAACTGGACGAGGCGATCGTCAACTACGTGAAGCGCGAGGAGAAGTTGATGATCGGCTCGCAGACCGCGGAGGAGGTGAAGCTGGAGATCGGCTCCGCATACGAGCTGAAGGACGAACTCGAGGCCGAGATCCGCGGACGCGACATGATCAGCGGGCTTCCCAAGACCGTGGTGCTGTCGTCCCAGCAGGTCCGCGTCGCCCTTGAGGAGCCGGTCACGCAGATCGTCGATGCCGTGAAGGCAACCCTCGACCGCACGCCCCCCGAACTGGCCTCCGACATCATGGACCGCGGCATCGTCCTGGCCGGTGGCGGATCGTTGCTGGGCGGCCTGGACGACCGCCTGCGGGCGGAGACGGAGATGCCCATCCACCTGGCGGACAGCCCCCTCACCTGCGTGGCTGTCGGATCGGGCCGGTCGCTTGAGGAGTTCGAGGTGATGCGACGCGCATCACAGGGATCACGACGTGCGAGGCGCGGCCGGTACTGAGTGACCACGGCCCCGTCCCCGGCGCCCGCGGCGCCATCATGGCCTAGCGTGGGGACGCGGTCATCGCCGCCGCAGGAGGACCCGAGATTCCCCGACCGCCACGGAACGACCTCGAGAGGCGACGGACGCTGATCCGCCGGACCGTGGTCGGTGCCCTGGTTGCGACGTGCCTCATCATGTTCACCGTGTACTTCCGCGAGGGGGGCGACGGCCCGGCGCATGGCACGCAGCAGGTGGCGGGCAGCGTGGTCGCTCCCCTGCAGTCGGTGGGCAGCCGCGTGGTGCAGCCCTTCCGCGACGGCTGGGACTGGGTGACCGGGCTGTTCGATGCCCGCAGCGAGAATGAGCGCCTGCGTGAGGAGAACGCCGCGCTGCGCGCGAAGCTTTCCAACGCCACCGACCAGTCGGCTGAGGTCGCGCGCCTGCGCGGGCTGCTCCGGCTCACCGACGACGTCCCGTCCGGATATAGCCCGAAGATTGCATCCATCATCGGGCGCTCGCCCACCAACTGGTACTCGCGGGCCCGCCTGGACGTGGGCACGGGTGACGGCGTGGTGGTGAACAGCCCGGTGGTGGCCGCCGCCGCACCGGGGTCGGCGCTGGTCGGCCTCATCACGTCCGCGTCGGCGGGAAGCAGCGTGGTCACGTTCATCACCGACTCCTCCACCCGCGTGGGCGCGACCGTGGATGGCTCGGGCGGGGCGCTCGGGGTTCTGCGCCCCACCGTGGGTGGCCAGTTGATGATGGAGGGCGTGCCGCGTGAGTTCCGCGTGCGCGACGGGGCCGTGGTGCGCACCGCGGGGTTCGCCGCGGAGATGCGCCTGCCGTCGGTCTTCCCCCGCGGCATTCCCGTGGGGCAGGTCGCGGGCACGGGGTCGCGCGAGGTGGACACGTTCCGCACCATCCAGGTGACGCCGTATGTGGACGTACGCACGCTGTCGCAGGTGGCCGTGCTTGCGCCCACATCAGCTGCGGCCAAGCGCCGCGCCGAGGGGTGAGGCCACGGTGGCCGATCCGGTGACCGGGGAGATCGAGCCCGCGCGACCGCTTCCGGTCGGGCGCATCCGCAGCCTTCCGCGCCGACCCGACCACCTCGGGCGCGTGGCCGCGATGGCGGCGGTGGCCGTGCTGCTGCAGGTCACGCTCATGCCCTACCTGACGGTGTCGGACGGGGCGCCGGACATCTGCGTCGCGGTGGTCGTCATCGTCGCCGTGCTGCGCGGATCCTTCGTGGGCGCGGTCACCGGCTTCGCCTGTGGGCTGCTGGTGGAGCTCACCACCCCCGTGGGAACGCTGGGCGTGCTGGCACTGCTGTACCTCGCCGCGGGCTACTGGTGCGGACGCTTCGTCGACCGGCCCGAGGCGGAGAGCCTCGGCCTTCCGATGGTGCTGGTGCTGGCGGCGAGCGCCTTCGTACAGGTGGGGTACGCGGTCTTCCAGGTGCTCCTCGGCACGGAGATCGACGTGTCGGCGGTGGCCGTGCGCATGATCGTTCCGGGCATCGTGCTCACCGCGCTCGTGGCGATACCCGTGTTGTTCGTCGCGCGGCGACTGCTCGGGGCCCCGGTGGACGTGGAACCGGGGATGCTCAGGTCGTGAGCACACTCACGCCCCGACCACCCGATCTCCCGCCGGGGGACCGCCCGCGCCCGCGCCGCCGCCGCCCGCCCCGGTCAGTGCTGCGCATGACCTCCTTCGCCGCCCTGGCGCTGCTGCTGTTCGGCGTGCTGATTGCCCGGCTGTGGTTTCTGCAGGTCATCGGCGGCGGCGAGTACCAGGAGCGGGCCGAGGCCAACCGGCTCCGTACGGTCATCACCGAGGCCCCCCGCGGTGCGATCACCGACCGCAACGGCAAGGCGCTCGTCACCAGTCGCGAGGTGCTCAACCTTGTCGCCGAGCCGCAGCAGGTGGGCGGCGCACGCAGCACCGGCGCGCTGCGGCGGCTGTCGGTGGCACTCGGCCACCCGCCCGGCTACTTCGCCGCGAAGGTCCGGAAGGCTCAGGAGGCGCGCCCCTTCGAGCCGGTGGTGCTGGAGGAGGAGACCGGCCCCGAGTTGCAGGCCTACGTGGAGGAGCGCGCATCGCAACTGCCGGGCATCAGCCTGCGCGCAGCCTACGTGCGCGACTACCCGCAGGGGTCCACCGCGGCCCACGTGCTGGGCTATACGGGACCAATCCCGGCGGAGCAGGAGGAGGAGTACGCCGACCGCGGCTACGTGGGGAACGAGACCGTGGGGCGCGCCGGCATCGAGGCGCAATACGAGCAGTACCTGCGTGGCATCGATGGTCGTGAGCAGGTGGAGGTGGATGCCCGTGGCCAGGTGGTGGGCCGCGGAGTGCTGTCGCGCACGCCGGCGCAGCCGGGCGAGACGCTGCGCCTGTCGATCGACCTGAAGGTCCAGAAGGCGCTGGAGGTGGCGCTGCGGGAGGAGGTACGGGGTTCGGGCGTGTCCACCGGCGCCGCGGGAGTGGCCCTCGATCCCCGCACCGGCGCGGTGCTGGCGCTGGCGTCGTACCCCACCTTCAACCCCGATGTCTTCCAGTCCGGCACCCCGCGCGAGGTCCGGAGGGTGCTCACCGGCGCAGGACGGCCCCTACTGGATCGCGCCATCGCGGGCGAGTACCCGGCGGCCTCCACCTTCAAGGCCATCACAGCCGCCGCGGCGCTGGAGTCCGGCCTGTACACACCCGGTGAGTCGATCAACTCGCCCGGCTCGGTCACGCTGTACAAGACGCTCTTCCGGGGGTTCAACAACCTCGACCACGGCATCATCAATCTGGTCACCGCGCTCGAGGTGTCGAGCGATACGTTCTTCTACGAGCTCGCCGACCGCTCGTTCCGGCGCCAGGGATGGCCCTTCCAGGACTGGTCACGCAAGTTCGGGCTGGGTCGTCCCACAGGGCTCGACCTGACCGAGGGCGAGAGCGCCGGTCTGGTGCCGGACCTCGCGTACAAGCGGCGCACCTGCGATCGCGCCACCGATCCCATCAATTGCTCGTGGCGCCCGGGCGACTCGGTGAACATGTCGATCGGCCAGGGCAATGTGCTGGTCACGCCCATCCAGATGGCGGTGGCCTACGCGGCCATCGCGAACGGCGGCACGGTCGTTACCCCCACGCTGGGCCGCGCGGTGGTGGACCAGGACGGGCGCGTATTGCGCGACCTCGTGAGTGCGCGCGCCTCCCGGCCACTCGGCCTGAAAAAGGGAAACGCCGACATCATCCGCCGCGGGCTGCTTCGCGCGGCCAATGGCAATGGCGGTACCGGCACGCCGGTGTTCGGGGCGCTGCCCCGGTCCGCCCAGGTGGCGGGGAAGACGGGGACGGCCGAGAATCCCAGTGGTATCGACCACGCCTGGTACGTGGGCTACGCGCCCGCGGATGATCCGGAGATCGTGGTCGCCGTGGTGGTGGAGCGTGGCGGCCAGGGCGCGAACGCCGCGGCGCCCGCGGTATGCCGCGCCATGAGTGCCTACCTGGGCTTCGGTGCCGCCCGCTGCGGTACCGGGGCGAAGGTCAACTGATGGCGACCCTGCCGGGGCAGGTGCCCACGCGTCCGGCGCGTGCCCGCGCCCAGTCGGCGCTCACGGGCATCGACTGGTGGCTGCTGGGCGCCGCACTCGCGGTGTCGGGCTTCGGCGTGTACGTGGTGAAGGTGGCCACCGAGGGCGACGTGCCCGGGGATCCCGGGTACTTCTTCACGCGCCAGGTCGCCTATGCGCTCATCGGCCTCGTGGCCCTGTTCTTCGTGCTGCGGCTCGACCTCGAGCGGCTGTCGCGCTACGTGTGGACCCTCTACGCCATCCTCGTGGCATCGGTCGGCGTGGTGCTGGTGCTCGGCTCGTCGGCCAGGGGATCCACGCGCTGGATCGAGTTCGGGCCCATACGCCTGCAGCCATCCGAGCTCGGCAAGGTGGTCATCGCGTTCGTCATCGCCGTCGTTGTGGTGGAACGCATCAAGTCGATGGACTCCGCACGCCTGTCGCTGCTGGTGGCGGGCGTCACGGCACTGCCCGCGGGCATCGTGTTCCTGCAGCCCGACCTCGGCACGGCGCTGGTATACGCCGCCATCGCGCTGGCCATCCTGTGGGTGGCGGGGCAGCCGATCACGCACTTCATCCTGTTCGGCACCGTGGTGGTGGGTGCGGCCGTCCTGGTCCTGTACCTAATGCCCGCACTCGGCGTGAACGTGCTGCAGCCATACCAGGTGGACCGCCTCACCTCGTTCGTGGACTCGGGCGCCGACCGGTCGGCCACGGGCTACCAGCTGGAGCAGAGCAAGGTGGCCATCGGGTCGGGCGGGGCCTTCGGCAAGGGGCCCTCCGGCGCCACCCAGACCATCAACGATTTCCTGCCCGAGCACCACACCGACTTCATCTTCGCCGTCGTGGCCGAGATGTTCGGGTTCCTCGGTGCCGGGCTGCTGATCGCCGTGTACCTGATCATCATCTGGCGGGCCATCGTCATCATGCGCGGTGCACCCACCGAACTGGAGCGCCTGCTGGCCGCGGGCATCACCGCGATGTTCGCGTTCGAGGTGTTCGTTAACATCGGGATGAACGTGGGGATCATGCCGATCACCGGAATTCCGCTGCCATTCATGTCGTACGGCGGGAGCCACACACTCACCAACCTGGTCGCCGTCGGCGTGCTCCTTGGCATCGCCCGGCGCTCGCGCCTGCCAGACCCCCGGGGCGCGTAGGCGTGGGGGCGCTGGTCAGCCTCGCGCGGCGGGTGAACACCTTTGCCCGCGATACCCGCACCCAGCACGAGACCTCGCTGGAGGGCGGCACCATCACGGTGCTGCCGGGCGATCCCATGCTCGCCGGGGCCATCGCCGATCTGGTGGGTGCGCCCGTGGCCGAGCGGCCCGGTGCCGACCTCGTGGTGATCCCGTTGGGCCCCCACGACGATGCCCGTGCCGCGGCCCGCGAAGTGGCGGCGCGCGCGCGGCAGGACCGGCGCAGCCTGGTGGCGGTCATCGGTCCCGTGGCGGCCCGTGCACGGCGCGAGGCCGAGCTGCTGGCCGAGCCCGACGTCACCATCGGCGACCTGGCGTTCGCCACCGGCGTCGGCAGCCCCGATGAGGCCCGGCCCATCATCGACGGCATCATCCGCGCGCTGGGCGTGCACAAGGTGCCCGCCGCACGTCGCTATCCGCTGCTGCGCGAGCCCGTGCGCCGCAGCGTCGTGTCCGCCGCCGCCCGCGAGTCCGCGGTCGCCGGCGCGCTCAACTGGTTCCCGGGCGCCTCGGCCGCGCAGGTGGCCATGGTCGTCCGCACCGGCTCGGCGGAGGGGCATCAGCTCGATGCCCGCCGCGTGCCGGAGATCGCCGCTGCCGTGGGCAGCGGACTCGCACTGGCCGCCGTCGCCCGCGGCGCGTCACGCGTCATCCCCGGCCCCCGGTGGATGGTGCGCGGCGCGGTCGCCTGGGCATCCACGGTGGCACTCGCCGCGGCAACCCAGCGCATCTCGCATCAGATGGGGGAGGACCACCTCCCCGCTGATCCGCGGGGCGCGCTGCAGTCGCTGCTCGCCCGCGCCCGACGGCGGCGCAAGGAGAAGAACTGATCAAGCAGATCCTGGTTTCCGTTGATCGCGCCGAGACGCGCGTGGCCATCGTGGAGGACGGCCGCGTCGCGGAGGTGCAGATCGAGAGGCGTGGCAAGAGCTCCGTGGTGGGGCACATCTGGAAGGGCCGGGTGGAATCGGTGCTTGCCGGGATGGAGGCCTCGTTCATCGAGGTCGGCATCGGCAAGAACGGGTTCCTCCACGTGGACGATGTCGTCGCCAAGGGCGTGCCCAAGCGCAAGAGGCTCATCGCCGATCTCCTGAAGAAGGGGGATGAGGTGATCGTGCAGGCCGTCAAGGACCCCATGGGCACCAAGGGTGCGCGGCTCACCATGCAGCTCTCGCTGGCGGGCCGCTTCCTCGTGTACGTGCCGTTTGGCGACGGCATCGGCATCAGCAAGCGCCTGGACGACGACGAGCGCCACCGCCTGCGCGACATCTGCAAGGGCCTTCCCACCGATGGCGGGGGCGTCATCGTGCGCACCGCCGCCGCCGGGGCGTCGGCGTCCGAACTCGCGCGCGACCTGGCATCGCTCAACCTGCTGTGGAAGGCCATCCGCGAGCGCGCGGACAAGGTGCAGGGGCCGTCGCTGCTCTACAGCGAGGCCGATTCCTCCCTGAAGGTCATCCGCGACATCCTCAACGAGACGGTGGACGAGGTGATCGTCGATGACGCCCGCCAGCACGAGCGCATCGTCGGCTTCCTGCGCCGCACATCGCCCGAGCTCGCCGAGCGCGTGCGCCTGTGGGACGGCGACGGATCGCTGATGGAGGGGCACGGGGTGGAGGCGGCCATCCGCTCCACGCTCAGCAGGCGCGTGCCGCTGGCCTCGGGAGGGTCACTGGTCATCGATGACACCGAGGCCATGACGGTGGTGGATGTCAACTCCGGCAAGAACGTCGGCCGGGGCAACACGCAGCTCGAGGCCACCATCACCCGCACCAACCTGGAGGCGGCCGAAGAGGTCGTGCGCCAGCTGCGGCTCCGCGACATCGGCGGCATCATCGTCATCGACTTCATCGACATGGACGACGCCAAGAACCGGCGTGCGGTCACCACGGCGCTGAACGACGCCCTCGCGAAGGACCGCAGCCGCACGTTCGTCGTAGAGATCTCGCCGCTCGGCCTGGTGCAGATGACGCGCCAGAACATCAGCGACGGCGTGCGCGAGATCATGACGCAGGCGTGCCCCACCTGCGGGGGACAGGGCTTCGTGGTCAGCCCCGAGACGCACGCCATCGACGCCGAACGTCAGATCCGTCTGCTGCTCGCCGGCGCGGACGGCGAGGCGCACGCCGTGGCCGTGCATCCCGAGGTGGCCGACTACCTGCAGGGCGATGACGGCGCCCCCCTTGCCGAGATGGAGGAGGATCTGGGGGTCACCATCGCGCTGGAGCGGGACCCGTCGATGGCCCCGGGAAGCGCCCGCCTCGGCGGGGCCGGGGCATCCACGCGCCGTCGCCGGTCCGGGGGGCGCAGCCGCTCGCGCACCGGGGCAGAGGCCGGGGCGGGCTAGGCGCGCCGCAGAACGTGGCGCCGCACGGGGGGTTTCGCTACTGTCCCCGATCGCGTCCGGAGCCGGACGCCCCGTCGTACGTGGAGAAGAACGTTGGCTGATTACGCCGTCATCGCCCTCGGGGGCAAGCAATACCGGGTACGCGAGGGAGAGCGCATCGTCGTCGATCGCGTCCCCGCCGAGCCGGGCGACACCATCTCGCCCGCGGTCATCGCGACCGGCGGCGCGGAGGGCATCAGCGATGGCGGATCGGTGACCGCCGAGGTCGAGGAGCACGTGCTCGGCCCGAAGATCACCGTCTTCACCTACCGCGCGAAGAAGGACAGCAAGCGCAAGATGGGTCACCGCTCCCGCCTGTCGCGGGTGCGCATCACCGGGATCGGGGGCTAGGGATGGCGCATAAGAAGGGTGGCGGCTCCAGCCGCAACGGCCGTGATTCCAACTCCAAGCGCCTCGGCGTGAAGGTGTTCGCCGGGCAGGTGGTGCCCGCGGGCTCCATCATCGTGCGCCAGCGCGGCACGGTGTTCACGCCGGGCAACGGCACCGGGCTCGGTCGCGACCACACGATCTTCGCCACCGTCGCCGGTCGCGTGGAGTTCAGCAACGGCAACAAGGGTCGCCGCGTCTCGGTGCACCCCGTGGAGGCCCCGGCGGGCTGAGCCGGGTCGGGGCGTACGCGCCCCGCACCGTGTCATTCACCGACCGGGTCCAGATCCACGTCCAGGCAGGACGCGGGGGCCACGGCTGCCTGTCGTTCCGCCGTGAGGCCCACACGCCGCGGGGTGGCCCCGACGGTGGCAATGGCGGCCGGGGTGGCGACGTTGTCCTCGTGGCCGACGAGCAGTTGACCGACCTCACGCCGTTCCGCACCCGCGTGCACCACAAGGCGCCGGTCGGTGGGGCGGGCGAGGGGCGGAACCGCCACGGACGGAACGGCGAGGACCTCCGGGTGCACGTTCCCCCGGGCACGCGCGTGCTGCGCGATGGCCACGAGGTGGCCATGCTGGCCGAGCCGGGCGAGGCGGTGACCGTGGCGCGCGGTGGCGAGGGAGGCGTGGGCAACCGCGCGTTCCGGTCGTCGCGCCACCGTGCCCCGCGCGTCACCATCCCCGGGGAGGACGGTGAGGAGGCCTGGCTGTCGCTGGAGATGCGGCTGCCCGTGGCGGTGGCCATCATCGGCCTGCCCAACGCGGGCAAGACCGCGCTGCTCAATGCGCTGACCGGGGCATCGGCCACCGTCGCGCCCTATCCGCACACCACCAATGAGCCGGCACTCGGACCCCTGCAGGATGACTACGGGGTGATCCACCTGGTGGCCGACCTCCCGGGCGTCGCCGCCGACGGCAGCGAACGGCGTGGGGCCGCGCTGGGGCAACTGGAGCGCGCGTCGGTGGTGCTGCACTGCCTCGATTCCTCGGACCCCGAGGATCCCGCGGCCCGGCTTGCCAGGGTGCGGGACGCCGTGGCCGCGTACATGCCCGATGGTGCGCGCCAGGTGGTGGTGGCCACCAAGTGCGATCTGGCCCCGGCGCCGCCGCAGGCCGACATCGCCACCTCCGCGGAGACGGGGGAGGGGATCGCGGCCCTGCGCGACGAACTCCTCAGGTGGCTGTCATGAGCGACGTCATCGTGATCAAGGTGGGATCGTCCACCCTCGTGGATGAGGCCGGAGGCCTGCGCGAGGACGTCCTCGCGCGCCGCGTAGCCGAGGTGGCCGGGCTGCGCGCTCAGGGTCTCCACCCCGTGCTGGTGTCCAGCGGGGCGATCGCCTGCGGAATCGGCACCCTCGGATTCTCCCGGCGCCCCGATGCGCTCCCCGACATGCAGGCGGCATCGGCGGTGGGGCAGGGCGCCCTCTTCGCGCGATACATCGCCGAGTTCGGGCGGCACGGGGCGGTACCGGGCCAGGTGCTGCTCACCTCCGCCGACCTCGAGCGGCGGTCGTCCTACCTGAACGCGCGGAACACCCTTGAGCGGCTGGTGGCGCTGGGTGCCATCCCCGTGATCAACGAGAACGACACCACTGCGACCGACGAACTGACCTTTGGCGACAACGACGTCCTGGCCGCGCAGGTGGCGATCCTGCTGCGTGCCCGCATGCTGCTGCTGCTCACCGACTGCGAGGGGCTCTTCGCCCCCGGGCCGGACGGCCCCGCGCTCATCCATGAGGTGCCGGCGGGCACGGCTCCCGGCGACATCCGCCTGGCCGACCTGCCCGGCTCGGGACGCGGCACGGGCGGCATCGTGAGCAAGCTCGCAGCCGCGGCGATGGCCACCGGCAGCGGTGCCGCCTGCGTGATCGCCAGTGGGGAGGCGGATGGGGTGATCCCCGCTGCCGTGGCCGGCACGGCGGTGGGTACCCGGTTCGCGCCCGCCGACCGGGCCGAGGGCGCCTTCAAGCTGTGGCTGCGCCATGCCAAGGCCGCGCAGGGCCGCGTGGTGGTGGATGCGGGGGCGGTGCGCGCGCTTGTGGAGAAGGGCACATCGCTCCTGCCGGTCGGTGTGGTGTCGTGCGACGGCCTGTTCCCGGCCGGGGAGGCCGTGCTCGTGGTGGGGCCGGACGGGCGCGAGGTGGGCAAGGGGATCGCCGATCTCTCGGCCGATGAGATCCGCGCGGTGCGCGGCATGCGGTCGGAGGAGGCCCTGGGCCTGCTGTCGGGTGGCTCCGCCGAGGTGATCCACCGCGACCGGTTCGCGCCGGCCGTGCGCTAGCGTGCGCGCCCCATGAGCACCACGCACGCATCCCTCGATGAGCGCCTGGACACCGCACGTGCGGCGGGCCGGGCGCTTGCCCGGATGTCGCCCGGCGCGAAGGCCGCCGCGCTGGAGGCCGTGGCCGCTGCGGTGATCGACCGCGCCGACGAGATCATCGCGATGAACGCCGATGACGTCCGCGATGCCCGGACCTCAGGTGCCCCTGCGGCGATGGTGGACCGGCTGCTTCTCGACGATGCCCGCCTGCAGTCGATGGCCGATGGCGTGCGTGCCGTCGCCGCGCTGCCGGATCCGGTGGGCGTCATCACCTCCGGCTGGCGCGTGGCCAACGGACTGGAGATCATCGAGGCGCGCGTCCCGCTCGGCGTGGTCGGGGTCATCTACGAGGGTCGCCCCAATGTCACCACCGACGCCGCAGCCCTGGCCCTGAAGAGCGGCAACGCCATCGTCCTGCGCGGCAGTCGCATCGCGGAGCGCTCCAACCGGATACTCGGGGAGGTCGTGGCCGCGGCGCTCTCGGATGCCGGCGTGCCCGGCGGGGCCGTCACGATGCTGGGCACCGACCGCGACGAGATGCTGCACCTCATCCAGGCCGAGGGGCGCGTCGACCTGGTCATCCCGCGTGGCGGCGAGGAACTGAAGGCCTACCTGCAGCAAAACGCACGCGTGCCGGTCATCTACGCCGCGTCGGGCAACTGCCATGTGTTCGTGGACGCCGATGCCGATCTGGAGGCTGCCCTGGCGATCGCCGTGAACGCCAAGGTGCAGCGGCCGGGCGTGTGCAACGCCTGCGAGACGCTCCTGGTGCACCGCGATGTGGCCGCGGCATTCCTGCCGCGGGTTGCCGGTGCGCTGCTGGCCGAGGGCGTGGAGCTCCGGGTGTCGGAGGAGGTCCGGGGGCACCTGGGCGCCTTCGACGGCGACGTCGTCGACGCCACCGACCAGGACTTCGCCACGGAGTTCCTGGACCTCATCCTGTCGGTTGGGATCGTGGGCTCGGTGGACGAGGCCATCGACCACGTGAACCGCTTCGGGTCGGGGCACAGCGAGGCCATCATCACACGGTCGCTGGATGCCGCGCGGGCATTCCAGCAGGGCGTGGACTCGGCGGTGGTGTACGTGAACGCCTCCACGCGCTTCACGGATGGCGGCGAGTTCGGCATGGGGGCTGAGATCGGCATCTCCACGCAGAAGCTCCACGCGCGCGGCCCCATCGGGCTGTCGGACCTCACCACCGTGAAGTACCTCGTGAACGGCACCGGCCAGATCCGCTGACCCGTGCGCATCGGGGTGCTGGGCGGCAGCTTCGATCCGCCGCATGAGGGTCATATCGCCCTGGCGCGGGCCGCGGCGCGGCAACTGGCCCTCGATCGCGTGCTGCTGCTCCCGGCATGGGAGGCCCCGCACAAGCCCGGCGGGCCCAGCATGGACCCGGCATTCCGCGTGGCCCTGGTGAGGGCGGCCGTGGCGGATGACCCCGTGCTCGGCGTGAGCACCATCGAGATCGACCGGCGGGGCACCTCGTACACCGCCGAGACGCTGGAGCAGCTTTCCGGCGAGAACCCGGGCGCCGACCTGTGGTTCGTGATGGGTGCCGATCAGCTGGAGGGGTTCGCGGGCTGGAGCCGGCCGGAGCGCATCGCCGGGATTGCGCGCCTGGCCGTGGCATGGCGGCCCGGCGCGGGTGACCCGGCCATGGAGGACCTTGCGGGCCCCGTCGCGGCCGGCCGCATCGACGTGGTGGACATGCCGGAGGTGCCCATCTCATCCACCGACGTACGCGCCCGCTTGTCCCGCGGTGAGGCCCTCACGGGCCTGGTGCCGCCCGCAGTGGAGCAGATGTTGCGCGACGCCGCGCCGTCTTGATGCCCCCCGGGGGCACGGGTAGCCTGCACCCATCGCATCCTTCGATCGGGGAGACCCCGCGGACACCAGGGAACTCGCGCTCGGCGCCGCCGCCATCGCCTATGACAAGAAGGCGGAGGACATCGTGCTGCTCGACATGCGCGGCCTCGTGGACTACACGGACTTCCTCGTCATCTGCACGGGGCGGACGCCCCGGCAGGCGAAGTCCATCGCCGACGAGGTCCGGCACCGGTTGAAGAAGGACTTCGGCGTGACGCCCCGTCGCGTGGAGGGCGAGAAGGAGGGCGACTGGATCCTCATCGACGCCCTTGACATCGTGGTGCATGTGTTCACGCCCGAGGCGCGGGA
>CALIKX010000089.1 GCA_938017905.1 uncultured Thermoleophilia bacterium
CGCAGAGCACGGCACGCTGCTCGGCAGCGCAGTGGACACCATGGAGCGCCTATGGCGCGATGTGGGAAGCCGCGCCGAGGTGCCCGCCCCGCTCGATGATGTCGAGCTCCGCGCCGCCGTGGTGGATGCCCTTCGCGACCCGAGCATCCCCGGGCGCCTGGCCGCTGTGGCCGACCGCCTGGGCGACACCGATCGCCTGGTCGCCCACCTGAAGCACCTCGATGACTGGGTGCAGGACGACTACCCGGCGACGACCCCGATCGAGGCGGCCGTCGCCGAGCTGCGCCAACTGCTGGCAGAGCGCGGCGTGGTGAGCCGCGCCCGCTTTCGCGTGCTGACCGCAAGCGCCGCGGCTGATCTCGCATATGGCCGCACGCTGCATGTGGCACCGCCGTCGGCCATCCGGCCGACCACGGGCATGTTCCTCAGCGCGCTCGCCTGCCACGCCGACGTGAACCTCTACCTCGCCGTGCTCCCCGCCGACCTGGACGCCCTGCTGGCGCAGCTCGGCATCAACCGCCAGGCAGGCGAGGCCGACGGCACAATCGAGGTGGCCCCGCTCGCCGCCTCCGCATCCCCCGGGTCGGTGCGCCCGATTGAGGCCGACGACGAGGTGGAAGTGGCCGTGGAGCAGGCCGCCACATGGGGTGAGGATGGCGTGCCCCTCGATGACATCGCGATCTGTGTGCCGGGCGACGATGACGCCGACCAGGCGATCCACGCCGCCGCCCGCCGCGGCCTGCCCGTGGTGGCCGGACGCGGTGCGGGTATGCGCGACTCGCTGGTGGGCGCCATGCTCGAGCGCATCACCCTCACACTCGACGCTGTCGCCGCCGCTCCGTCCATGCGCGACATGCTCGTGGCCGACCTGATCGAGGACCCCGACGCCGCCAGCTTGGGTCTTGCCCCCGATGATGTCACCGCCATCGACCGGGCCCGCTCCGGCGGTGCGATTGACGAGGCCGACGCGCTGCACGCCCTCGGCCTGCGCCTCGCCGACACCGCCCACCAGGCGGCCGGTGGCACGGTTGAGGTGCTGGGGCCGCAACTGCAACAGGCCTTCCTGTGGCTGGATGCCCTTCGCACGCAGGTGGCAACACTGCGCGCCCATGGCGTGGATCCGCCGGCGAGGGCGCACCTGATACTCGAAGAGAGCGCGGCGGTTCCCCGCCCGCGCGGCACCACGGGCGGTGTCGCCGTCATCCGCCCGCACGAGGCCGCCGCGCTCGGCGCCACCCACATCGCTCTCACCGGTCTCTCGGCGGGAACCCTGCCGCGCGTGCCGTCGGCGTCCCCATTCACGAGCCGCGCCCTGCTCGACGCCCAGCCGCTCCTTCGCCCGCGCGACGAGCACACCGACCTCGCATGCGTGCGCGCAATGGCCACCGGGGCGATCGCCGCCATCCGTCAGCCCCAGGCGGCCGATGGCATCGAGCGCGACCCCTCGCCGTGGTTCCTCGAACTCGCGGGAGGCACAGCGGCAGAGGCCATCAGCGCCCGCGACGGGCGTGCGCCCCGCCGGATCCTGCAGGCGCGCGCACGCGCCGGCATCGCCGACACCAAGCCCGTTGCCCAGGCGCTTGATGCCTTGGCCCGCCACCGCCGCAACCCGGAGTTCCCCGGCAGCACGCGCGAGCAGATCTCTGTGACCACCCTCGAGGAGTACCTGCGCTGCCCGCTGGGTTGGATGGTGGGCCGCCACATGCGCCCATGGAGCCGCGGTGGCGTGAACATGCACATGGGGAACGTGGCTGATAACGCACTTGAGGCCGCCATGAACCTGGGCGGCGCCACGCCCGTGCAGACAGCTCCGGTAGCCGAGCGCGTCAAGCACGCGATGGCGCACATCCCCACCGACCCCGAGTGGGCGCTGGTGCCCCGTGACCGCCGTGACCTCCTCACTGGCTGGGTGGAGGCCACGGCCAGGAAGTACTTCGACCCCGAATACATGAACGAGATCGCCCCGGGCTGGCGACCCATCGCTGCCCAGGTGCGCCTGCGCAGCACCACGCTTGTGGACGGCTTCGTGATCACAGGCGTCGCCGACCGCGTGGATCTCACCGACCACGGCGTGCTGGTAATCGACTGGAAGCTCCAGCGCACGATCCAGATCCCCGACGGAGCCAAGCGCGGTGATGAGCTGCAGAAGGGCCTCTACCCCGCCATGGCGGCGGGCTCACGCGACCTTGGACTGCCGCGCGATGTCCTCGGATTCCTCTATGTGAGCATCGCCCACCAGGACCACGTGGGCAGCACCACGCAGGAGATCGGTGGGGGCGGCGCCGTGGACGACCAATGGCTCGCCGACACCGCCCGCGCCCGGGAACGCGCGGCCCTTGCATGCCACGGCATCCGCGACAAGCGCGTGTGGGATACCGGTGAGTTCTGCGATGCCCCCTGGTGCGGCCACGGATTGATCTCCACCACCGGGCGGGGGGGCCTGTGAGCACCCACGAATACGGACTCTCGCCGACCCAGGCGACCGCGCTTGACCAGGCCGAGAGCTTCGCGCTCACCGCCGGCGCGGGATCGGGCAAGACCCACACCCTCACCGCCCTCGTCACCCGCGACCTGCTTGAGCACGGCATCGCTCCTGAGGACATCCTCGTGTGCACCTTCACCCGGGCCGCCGCCGCCAACGTGACAGCCCGCATCGACGAGCGGCTGCTGGCCCTGGCCCCTGATCGCGCGGGCGAAGCCACTCTGCGGCTTCTGTGCGGCACGATCGATGCGGTGTGCGGGCGCCTCGTAGCCGAGCACGCGCTCGAGCTCGGGATCCCCATCTCACTCGCCCCCGGCGATGAGCGCGACCTGATCCCGCTGCGCCGCCAAGCCGCCGCGATGGTGATGGATGAGCTCCCTGCCGAATCAATCGGGGTGCTGCACGCCACCTTCAGCCCGATGCCCGACAGGCTCGGCGAGGAAATCCAGTCATTCCACGACCGGGCTATTCGCATGCGCATCGACGTGGGATCGCTGCACGTGCCACCGGCACGGCCACCCACCACGGACGAGGTGGGTGAGGTCATCCGCATCATCCGGGCGATCCTGGACGACGGGCGGGCCAACCAGCGCGCCACCGATTCGTTCTTCTCCGATCTCGCCCTGCTCGAAAAGGGCCGCGTCATGGAGACCCGTGGCAGGCCCGGCCGCGTGATCGCCGCGCTTCAGCCGATGCTCGAGGCGGCCAAGGCCGGGATGGCCGATCTCAAGCAGCGCGTGATCGACGCCGA